>SLHP01000058.1 GCA_007136095.1 Nitriliruptoraceae bacterium | reverse complement strand
TGACCCTCACCCCACCCCGCCCCCCGACCGCTGTTCCGACCGCCCCCCTCTCCTGGCCCCGCCACCTCGATGTACCCGGCATGCGGGTCCCGTTGTCTACGGTGGTCGTTCGATCGAGAGGGAGCGACGTGGACGGCAGCATCCGACGACCCACAGACGGCCCGCCGCCCGTGTGGCGGTTGGTCATCCGCGCGGTCCGATTGTTCCTGCAGGGCATGATGGGATGGCGGGTCCAGGCGCGTCCGCCCGAGGTCATCCCACCACCCGACAAACCGCTGCTGGTCGTCTTCAACCACACCTCGAACATCGATGCGTTCCTGGTCGCAGCCACGGTGTGGAAGCGCCTGAAGCACTGGGTGCAGCCGCTGGTGAAGGACGAACTCTTCACCACGCCGGGGCTCGGGATCCTGGTCCGCAACTCCGGCGCGATCGCGGTGGTCCGTGGTGAGGGCAAGGGCCGCGAGGCCGCCTACGACAACGCCGTGGCGCGGTTGCGTGCCGGTGGGACGGTGCTGCTCGCGCCCGAGGGGACCGTCACCCACGATGGCTCGTTGCTGCCGCTGCGGCACGGCGCCGCCCGCCTGGCACTCGACGCCGGCGTCGATGTCCTGGTCGTGACGCACTTCGGGGCGCAACGCGGGTTCTCGCCCGTGGTGAGGTTCGCGGAACGGGGCGTGGTGGTCACGATGGCCATGGATCTGCTGCAACCGTGGCCGGACGAGGACGCCGCATCCCTGACGGGCAGGATCGCGGCCACGATGCTCGATCGCAGCGAGGAGTTGCGCGCCAGCTACCCGCAGGCCGATCCGGAGGCGCCGTGGTGGCCGCCGTACTCGGCGCCCGCGACCCCGAGCGCCACCGCCCGCGAGAACCTCGAGCGCTACCAGGCTGGTATGACCGAGACGATCGCCCAGGCCCGGGAACGCATGGCGCGCTTCGCCGAGGAGCACGACGTCGAGGAGCGGCTCACGCAGGCCCGTGAGCGGATCGCGCAGTTCGCGGAGGAGCACGACGTCGAGGAGCGGGTCGCCCAGGCCCGTGAACGCGCGATCGTCGCCGCCGAGGACCTCGCGGCACTCTCCAAGGCGACCGCGGAGGACTTCGCCGAGCAGAGCCGGATCCGCCTCGAGGATCTGACCGACCAGGGGCGGCAGCGACTGGAGGAACTCACCGAGCAGGGTCGCCAGTTGGCCGACGAGCTCGCAGCAGTGGCGCGCGAACGCTCCACCTTCCTCGCCGAGCACCTCCCGCCCGTCGATGAGGGAACCGCCGATGAAACCCCGCCCGTGGATCCCGACGCGACCTGACCGATCGTCAGGTGATCGCGACGCCGCCATCGACGATGATCGTCTGACCCGTCATGTAACCACCGGCCGGACTCGCCAGCAGCAGCATCGCCGCAGCGAGTTCCTGTGCGTCGCCGTAGCGGCCCGCGAGTACGCGCGCCGCCGTCCGCTGGACGTACTCCTCGGGGTACTGCCCGGTCATCTCGGATTCGAAGAACCCGGGCGCCAGCGCGTTGACGCGGATGCCCTTGCGGCCCGTCCACTGCTGGGCCAGGTCGCGGGTCAGTCCGATGAGTCCCGCCTTCGATGAGGCGTAGGCGGCCTGCGGGAGTCCGGCCGTGGTGATGCCGAGGATGCTCGAGATGTTGACGATGCTGCCGCCGTCCTGCATCGCCCGTCCGCAGGCCTGGGCCATCCAGTAGCACCCGTTGAGGTTGACGTCGATGACCTGGCGGAACTGATCGGGCGTCTCCCGTGTCGCCGGGATCGCGGTGCCGATGCCGGCGTTGTTGATCAGGATGTCGACCCGGCCGAGCTCCTCCACGGTTCGCTGCACCAGGTTCGCGCAG
The DNA here is from genome assembly GCA_007136095.1 of Nitriliruptoraceae bacterium. GTDB lineage: Bacteria > Actinomycetota > Nitriliruptoria > Nitriliruptorales > Nitriliruptoraceae > CSSed11-175R1. The sequence continues at coordinate 1,182 of SLHP01000058.1, read as the reverse complement.
GCCTCCGGATCCGCGACGTCCGTGGGCACGGCGATGGCCCGACGGCCGAGCCCCTCGATCAGCGCCTTGGTGTCCTCCAGCTTCTCGGCTCGTCGCGCCCCGAGCGCGACGTCGGCGCCGGCTTCCGCCAGGGCCTTCGCGAAGGCGACCCCCAGCCCCGACGATGCACCGGTCACGATCGCGACCTTGCCATCCAGACGGAACAGATCCAGCACGCTCATCTTCGCTCCCTTGCGACGGGCCGACTACGGCGGGCAGCCGTGGGCCGACACGCTAGCCGCGACGCCCCGCGCACGGCCGGTGGCCCGGGAGGCTGGGGGGTGCGGATGTGCGTGGCCTGTCGACGCAGATCCGCACGGCCGGTGGCCCGGGAGGCTGGGGGGTGCGGATGTGCGTGGCCTGTCGACGCAGATCCGCACGCACCGCTGCGGGCGACGGCCGGTACCCGACGCGGCAGCCTCAGCGGGTGGCGTACCAGGCGGCGAGGCGGTCGAAGCCGTCGTCCAGAGAGACGGTCGGTTGCCAGCCGAGCGCTGCGCGGGTCTCGCGCTGGTCGAACCAGTGTGCCGTGGCCAACTGCTCGGCCAGGAAGCTGGTCATCGGCGGGTCGTCCTCCCGCCCGAGCCGGTCCCAGACCCGCTCGGCGACGGCGCCGCCGGCGCGCGCGACCGGGAACGGCACCCGCAGTTTCGGCGGTGCGACGCCCGCTGCCGCACAGATGCGGGTGAACAGCTCACGCACGGTGCGGGGTTGGCCGTTGGACACCACGAACGCCCGGCCGTCCAGACCCTCCGCCCGATCGAGCGCCGCGACGATCGCGTCCACGGCGTTGTCGAGGTAGGTCGTGTCGATCAGTGCCGCGCCCTGTCCGATCAGCGCGAGCCGTCCCTGCTCGGCGCGCTCGACGATCCGGCCGATCAGCTGCGTGTCGCCCGGTCCCCACACCAGGTGGGGGCGCAGCGACACGACGGCCATGCCCTGGCCCCCACCGGTCAGCGCCAACTCCTCGGCCATCGCCTTGCTGCGTGCGTAGTGGCCACGCGCCCGCTCCGGGTCGGCGGGACCGGCGCCCTCTCCGGCCAGCGACGTCCCGTGGTGGGCCACCGACGGCGACGAGATGTGCACGAACCGGGTCGCCCCCGCCTGCCGGGCGGCGGTCAGCACGTTGGCGGTGCCCTGCAC
>SLHP01000134.1 GCA_007136095.1 Nitriliruptoraceae bacterium | reverse complement strand
CCGCGGTACTCCAGGCGCTTCAGGCCGCCGAGGATGCACTCGACCGCGTCAGACCGTCCGGTGACACCGATGATTCCGCACACGGGGTCGTCCTTCTCGTCGGGGAGGGGTCACGCCGACCCGTCGAGGAAGGGTAGCCGTGGCACCCCGGCGAACGTCCCGAGGTGACAACGGATCAGGGGGCGTCGGGAAGGTCCTGCCCGAACGTCTCGAGGATCGCCCAGAGGTTCTCCGCCATGCGTTGCATGGGGACGCGGTACCACGCGCCGCCGAGGATCAGGTGGTCGACGTGCTGCTCGATGTCGGCGAGACGGTCCTTGACCTCGGCCGGGGTCCCGGCGACCGCGTAGCGCTCGACCGCGTGATCGGGGACGGCGGCCACCATCGCGTCGATGTCCTGGCCGGTCCGCTTCCAGACGTCGCGGAGCTCCCCCATCAACGCATCGTCGCCGTAGGAGGCGAACACACCCTGGTAGTTGGGCGTGGTGCCGTAGAAGGCGATCTGCTGCTTGGCCTCGCGGATCGCGACCTCGCGGTCGTCGGCGATGCACAGGATCACCCCCTGGCAGACGGTGAAGTCCCTGCGGTCCCGGCCCGCCTCGCTGAGCGCCTCGTCGATCCGGGGCAGCACATCGTCGGTGAGGTAGCGGTCGGAGGTGAACGGGTGACCGAGGATGCCGTCCGCGTGGTTGGCCGCGGCCTTGGTCATCAACGGCCCGACCGCGGCGACGTAGACCCGGGGCAGCTTGCGGTCGGTGGCGCGCCCCCGGCCGCCCAGGCCCGGTCGCAGCACCTGGTAGAGGTCGCCGTCGAAGGTGACATCCTCCCCCCGCTCCATGCGCCAGACGGCCTGCATCGCCTGGACGTACTCGCCCATCCGCTTGGCCGGCTGATCGAACGACGACGAGAACCGTTCCTCGATGATCCTCTTGACCTGGCTGCCGAGTCCGACGACGAAGCGGTCGCCCGACAGCTCGTTGAGATCCCAGGCCTGCATCGCGGTGATCGTCGGCGAGCGGGGGAAGGCCAGGGTGATGTTGGTCCCGACGTCGATGCGCTCGGTGGCCTGCGCGATGACGGAGGCCTGGATGATCGACTCCTGCGTCGTCTCCGAGACCCAGGCCGCATCGAAGCCCTTGGCCTCGACCTGCTTGGCCAGCTCGCCGAGGAAGGCGTACGGCCCCCCGAGCCCGATCCCTCTGCTCACCATGCGTCACCCTCCCGATCGTCGTACGGGAACGGTAGCGGTCGATCCGTTCGCCCGGAACGCTCCGAACGTGTTGGCAGCCACGGGTGTAGCGCCGCTGGGCACGCAGCCAGCGGGCACCGCACCGGTGGGTACGGTGCAGATGGGCACCGTCGATCGACCGGATGACAGCCGGACCCCCCGGCGGGAGCGGTACGGGTGGATGACCAGACGCGCACGACCGGGCTACGCGGCTGGGCCTGGGGTGCCCTGGTGATCCTCGGCCTGGTCGGCTTGCTGTGGCTGTGGGCGGGCGTGACCCCGCAGGCCGGTTCCGGCAGCATCGAGGCCTCCGGCGCCCATGCCACCGCGGTCCGCGACGACGGCCTGACCTGGCGGGTCACCCGGTTCCAGCCGGGTCGACGTGCCGAGGTCCGCTTCGAGGTCCAGCGCCGCGGTCCGCTTCCGGTCAGCGTCCGTGGCATCCCGGCCATCGACAACGGTCCGCCGGTGGCGGCCTACTGCGGCTGGTGGCCGGACCGGATGCTCATCGACGGCGAGGAACTGGCCGACCGGAGCTCGCCGTTCCCGCTGCCGCGTACCGGCACCACGGAGGTGATCCTCAGCGGCGCCTTCCTCGGCGAGCCGGGGTGCATGGACGCGGACCGGATCGGGGCACGGCGGATCGTCGCCATGAACCTGTCGCTGGCCGGCGGTGCGCCCAAGAACGTCCGCCTGGCGCTGCCGGAGGTCCTGGCGTGGTCGCCGTCACCGCAGCCCGCCGCGCAGCAGCTGGCCGACCGCTCGACCCGCCCGCGGGTCGGGACCGCCCCCTGAGCGTCAGATGGTGAGGTGGTCGCGGACCGCGTCGGCGATGCGGTCCACGGTCAGCTGGGCATCCTCCTGGGTCTCGGCCTCCGCCATGACCCGGATCAGCGGCTCGGTGCCCGACGGGCGCAGCAGCACGCGCCCACCGTCGGCGAGCCGTTCCTCCTCCGCGCGAACGACCGCCCAGACCGCCGCGGCATCGTCGAGCCGCTCCCGTTCCACGCCCCGCACGTTGACCAGCACCTGCGGGAGCCGGGTCATCACCGTGGCCAGTTCCTCCAGAGATGCGCCGGTCGAACGGACGACCGACAGCAGGCGGACGGCGCACAGCACACCGTCACCCGTGGTGGCGTGATCCAGATCGATGATGTGCCCGCTCTGTTCCCCGCCGAGGTTGAGCCCCTTGGCCTGCATCGCTTCGAGCACATAGCGGTCCCCGACGGCGGTCTCCACCACCTCGACACCCAGCGCCTGCATCGACCGTCGGAACCCGAGGTTGGTCATCACCGTGGTGGCGACCGTGTCGTGGAGCAGCGTGCCCTGGTGGTGCATCTGGCGGGCCAGGATCGCCAGGATCACGTCGCCGTCGATCTCGCCACCCTGATGGGTGGCGGCGATGAGCCGATCGGCGTCACCATCGTGGCTCACACCGGCATCCGCGCCGTGCTCGACGACGGCGCCACACACCACCGAGGGGTAGGTCGATCCACACGCCTCGTTGATGTTGGCGCCATCCGGTCGGCAGTGGATGGCCACCACCTCGGCCCCCAACTGCCGGTAGACCTGTGGCGCCACGTTGGAGGCGGCACCGTTGGCGCCGTCGACCACGATCTTGAGTCCGGACAGATCGACGTCGGCGGTCGCAGCAAGGTGCTCGACGTACCGGGCGACGGCCGCCGGATCCGTCAGCCGCCGGCCGATCCGGGTGCCGACCGGACGGAGCCCGGCGCGCTGCTCGACGATGTCCTCCAGCCGGGCCTCCTCAGCGTCGGTGAGCTTGTAGCCCTCTGCGCCGAAGAACTTGATGCCGT
>SLHP01000187.1 GCA_007136095.1 Nitriliruptoraceae bacterium | reverse complement strand
AGGTGCGCTTCTGCACGTCACGCTCGGAACCGTCTTTGGCGTCCATCCAGAAGACCTCCAGCGTCAACTCGCCGGTGGCGCCCTGGAGGTTGATCGTCTCGCGGAACTCGCCGATCTCCGGACCGCCGGCCGTCGCGGTCGTGAACCACTCGGTGATGACGGTGCCGGAAGCGTCGGTCAGGCGGTAGCTGACGGTGGCCTCGAACACGCTGGCGCACCCGACCAGGTCGACCTCGTTGGTGACCTGCTGTTCCGCGACCGGCGCGACCACGTCGATGAAGGCGCGCATCTCGCCGCCCTCATGTCTGGCGCAGGGGTCGGCGACGCGCGCCGGATCCGGGCCCGGCGCCACCGCGGTCTCGGCCGGCGAGGCCTCTTCCTTCGGCTCCTCGGCCGGCTCCTCAGCCGGCTCGTCGAGCAGTCCGTCGTCCTCGGTCACGGGGTCGGCGGGGCCGGCTTCGTCCAGCGGATCAGGATCCGGTTCGTCAACTTCTTCCACAGGCGCGTCATCGGCATCAGCGTCGTCGTCGGTCGTTTCGTCCGGCTCCTCCCGCTCGACCGGCCCGACGGGCTCGATGACCGGCTGCGGGCTCCCGAGGAACGTGAGCGGCACGACCGCGAGCACACCGATCGCCGCCACCCCGGCCGCCGAGGTCAGCGCCAGGCGAACCCGTCGACGTCGGCGGCCGCGGACCCAGACGTCGTCGGGATCGAGCGGCGAGCGCGGCCCACTCCCCGAGCCTCGCAGCAGGTCTCCAAGGTCAACGGACATCGCTGGTCTCCTCGTGCACGTTGGTCGTACGGGTGGGCCCGTCGTCTGAGCCGTTCGGGATGTCGAGTTGGAGGTCTGGGGCCTCGGTGGCGAGCGCGTCGCGCAGCGCTCGGCGGGCACGATGCAGCCGCTGTCGGACCACCTCGGGGCTCGCACCCTCCAGGTCGGCGATCTCGCCGGCGGTCCAGTCCAGGACGTGGCGCAGCACCAGCCGCCGCCGGTCGGCGGACGACAGGGTCGCCAGCGCGCGGCGGACGGCCGCGGCAGCCTGTGGGTCGGGGTCATCGGCCTGCACGCCGTGCGTTCCGCCAGCGAGCCCATCCATGCGCGACCGTGCGCGTCGCTCCGCCTGCCGGCGCCGCAGCTGCGAGGTGGCGAGGTTGATCGCCACCCGGTGGGTCCAGCCCCCGGGCGAGGCCAGGCGACTGACCTTCTCCCACCGGCTCGCGGCCCGGAGCAGCGCCTCCTGGGCGATCTCCTCGGCGACGGCGTGGTCGTTCAGGAGCAGGTCGACCGCCCGGACCAGACGGGGCTGCTCACGTCGCAGGAACGCCGCGAGTTCGGCCGGAGCCTCCACGCTGTTCCTCCTCATCCGGGTCGCCGGGACCGGACCACTGCTGCTCCGCCGGGATCGGCGGCTCGCGCCACGGTCACCCTGCTCACGCATCGGACGCCACCAGCGTGACATACCACCGGCCACACGAGCGAACAACGCGCGACCGCGAACCACCAGCGCACGCACCCCACGGGGCCCCGCTCGATCGTGGATCGGCCGCCGCGGCCACTAGCCTGCCCGTCGAGAAGAGCTGCCCCATCGGGAGGGAACGTTCGATGACGGACGAGCAGGATCTGCTGATCGACCGCGACGACCGCGGCGTGGTGACGCTCACACTCAACCGTCCGGAGGTCCGCAACGCCTTCAGCGAGGCGATGATGCGCGGCCTTGTCCAGACCTTCGAGGAGCTGGCGGACGACGACGGGGTGCGGGCGGTCGTGCTGACCGGCAGTGGCTCGGCGTTCTCGGCGGGGGCGGACCTGACCTGGATGTCGTCGCTGGTGGACGGCAGCTTCGAGGACCACGTCGAGAACTCGCGTGGCTTCGAGCGCATGCTCCGAGCGGTATACGACGCCCCGATGCCGGTGCTGGCCAAAGTCAACGGCCATGCCCTGGCTGGTGCATCGGGACTGCTGAGCTGCGTCGATATCGCGATCGGAGTGACGGGTGCGAAGTTCGGGTTCACCGAGGTGAAGCTCGGCTTGATCCCCGCCATGATCAGCGCCTACGTGCAACCTCGCATCGGCCCCGCGAACGCCCGGCGCTACTTCCTCACCGGCGAGGTCTTCGACACCGCCACCGCCGTGCGGATCGGGCTGGTCCACGAGGCCTGCGAGCCGGACGACCTCGATGCCACCTTCGACCGCGTCCTCGGGGAACTGCTGATGGCCGGCCCGCAGGCCCAGCGCGAGACCAAACCCCTGATCACCGCGATCAACGCGAGCGATCACCCCGCCGACACCGAACAGTTCCGCGTCGAACTGATCAGCCGCATCCGCACCTCCGACGAGGCCCAGCAGCGCATGCGCTACTTCCTGGAGCGCAAGGGATGATGTTCGACCGGGTCCTGATCGCCAACCGCGGCGAGATCGCCGTCCGGGTCGCCCGCACGTGCCGCCGGCTCGGGATCGCCACGGTCGCGGTCGCCAGCGACCCGGACCTCGACGCCCCCCATGCCCGCGCGGCCGACGAGGTGGTGCGGATCGGACCGGCACCGGCAGCGCAGAGCTACCTCGACATCGATGCGATCATGGCGGCCGCGCTCGACCGCGGCGCGCAGGCGATCCACCCCGGCTACGGCTTCCTGTCGGAGAACGCGCGCTTCGCCCAGGCCGTCGCGGACGCGGGACTGGCCTTCGTCGGCCCGCAGCCCGAGGTGATCCGGCTGATGGGCGACAAGGCCGCGGCCAAGCGCCACCTCGCCGCAGCTGGCGTGCCGTTGATCCCCGGGACCAGCGACGACGCCTTGGACGACGCGGCGCTGGTCGACGCCGCGCAGGAGATCGGCGCACCGCTGCTGGTCAAGGCCGTTGCGGGCGGTGGCGGCAAGGGCATGCGCACCGTCCTCGACCTGGCCGACCTGCCCGTCGCGCTGGCCGCCGCCCGCCGCGAGGCGCAGGCCGCGTTCGGTGACGATCGCGTCATGCTCGAACGGCTGGTCGCCGAACCGCGCCACATCGAGGTGCAGGTGCTCGGCGACACGCACGGCCACGTGGTCCACCTGCTGGAGCGCGAGTGCTCGATCCAGCGGCGCCACCAGAAGGTCGTCGAGGAGTGCCCCTCCCCCGCCGTCGACCCGACGTTGCGCGACCGGCTGGGAGACGCGGCGGTCACTGCGGCCCGGTCCGTCGACTACCACGGCGCCGGCACGATCGAGTTCCTGCTGGACGCAGCGACGCTCGACGACCCCGAACCGACCTTCGCGTTCCTGGAGATGAACACCCGCCTGCAGGTCGAGCACCCGGTGACCGAGCTGGTCACCGGCCTGGACCTGGTCGAGCAGCAACTGCGCGTCGCAGCGGGCGAGCCGCTCGCGTTCACCCAGGACGACGTCGCGATGGACGGCCACGCGATCGAGGTCCGCCTCTACGCCGAGGACCCCGTCACCCACCTCCCCCAGACCGGGCCCGTCGCGGATCTGGTGTGGCCGGACAGGCCGGACGTGCGGATCGACGCCGGCATCGAGGCCGGCAGCGACGTCAGCTCCCACTACGACCCCATGCTCGCCAAGCTGTGCGTGCACGCCCCCGACCGCAACGCCGCCTGCGACGCGATGGTCGACGCGCTGGACGCCACCTGCGTGCTCGGGGTCACCACCAACCTCGAGCTGCTACGCGCCATCGCCGCCCACCCCGTCTTCCGCGACGGCGCGCTGACCACCGGGTTCCTGCCCGACCACCTCGGCGACTGGCAACCCCCCAAGATCGACGTCGAGGTAGTGGTCCACGCGGTGGCCGCGCTGGCGCGCACCTGGGCACGCGGCAACCGGAGCGGCCACACGGCGTCGGCACCGTTCGCATCCTTGGGCCCCTTCCGTCCGGGCGGGACCGGCGGCACACCCGTGCAGCTCACGGACGGTGACGGTGAGCCGTGGCTGTCACACGTGCGGGCCGACGCTCGCGGGGATCTGACGATCTCCAGCGCCGCCGACCAGGTCCACCACGTCCCGGGCGACGGACCTGCCGACCCCACGGTGCGAACCTGGGTGGCACCCAATCGGCGGGCCGTGTGGGTGCACCGTCCCGGGCTGACCCGCCGGCTCGAGGTCGTACCGACCGTCAGGCATGGCGACGTCGCCGCCGTCGGTGGCGCCGCCGCCTTCACCGCGCCGATGCCCGGGTCGGTCCTCGAGGTGACGGTGGAAGCAGGCGCCGAGGTCGCTGCCGGCACCACGCTGGTGGTCGTGGAGGCGATGAAGATGGAGCATCCGATCAAGGCCCCTACCGACGGGGTGGTGACCGACGTGCACGTGCGTACCGGCGACCGGGTCGATGCCGGCAGCCCACTGGTCTCCTTCGAGGCGGTGGGGGCTGCCTTCGAGGCGGCAGGATCATGATCCTCCCCACCGAGGTCACGATCGTCGAGGTCGGTCCCCGCGACGGCCTGCAGAACGAACCCGGCGTCGTCCCGACCGAGGTGAAGGTCGGGTTCATCGACCGCCTGGCGCGGACGGGCCTGCGGGTCGTCGAGGCGACCTCCTTCGTGTCGCCGAAGTGGGTGCCGCAGTTGGCGGATGCGGCCGAGGTCCTGGCCGGTATCGACCCGGTGGAGGGTGTCCGCTACCCGGTGCTGGTCCCCAACGAGAAGGGTCTCGACCGCGCGCTGGAGGCGGGTATGCGGGAGATCGCGGTGTTCGCGGCCGCGTCCGAGGCGTTCAGCGAACGCAACCTCGGCCGCGGTATCGACGCGAGCCTCGAGATGTTCGCCCCCGTCGTCCGACGCGCAGGCGAGGCCGGGCTGCGGGTCCGCGGCTACGTGTCGATGGTGTGCGGCTGCCCCTACCAGGGCGACGTACCCATCGGCGACGTCCGCGCGGTCACGACCGCGCTGCTCGAGTTGGGGTGCGACGAGATCTCGCTCGGCGACACCATCGGGGTGGGGACGCCGGGCCAGGTCAACACGCTGGTGGAGGCCCTCGCGAGCGACGCGGACCTGGACCGGCTGGCGGTACACCTTCACGACACCTACGGGCAGGGCCTGGCCAACTGCTTCGCCGCGTTCGACGCCGGCATCACGATCGCCGACACGTCCGCCGGAGGACTCGGCGGGTGCCCCTACGCCAAGGGAGCGACGGGCAACCTCGCGACGGAGGACCTGGTCTACGCGCTGCACGGTTCAGGGGTGACCACGGGCGTTGACCTCGAGGCGCTGCTGGACACCACCGCGTGGATGGCCGGGCAGCTCGGACGCGCTCCGGTTTCCCTGGCCGCCCGGGCACTGCTCACCCGTCGCGACGCTCCGTAGAGAACGCGCGAGAGACAGCCTAGGTCGTGCGATGACCGCGCCTCGTTGACGCCGATGGCCACCATGTGCTCGGCTTACTGCGTCGGCGTCGCGGAGACGCCGACGGACAACCGAAAGTCACGCAGCAGGGGAAGTCCGGTCGGAATCCGGCACTGACCCGCAACCGTAGGCCACCCACGGGATCGTCTTCCGTGCCAGGTGGTGAGTCGGGATACCTGCGACGTGGCGAGCGGCTCCATCCACCGCCGAGGTCTGCGGGGCGGAGTCCGGACGACACCTCGTCCGAACCCCTGCCCTCCTGGTCACGTGATCCACCCGGATCGCCAGCACCTGGAGGGCTGCGTCGTTCGTGAGGGTCTCTACGGGCTTCCCGTCACGGATCGCTCACGAGAGGCACGACCCTTGACACGCACGCTCAACCGACGGAAGGGTGCACTGATCGCCACCCTCCTCGCCATCCTGCTCGCCCTGTCCCTGGCCGGCCCCGCGCTGGCTGCCACCCCCGAAACCCGCGACGACTTCGAGCTCGGCCGCTTCCGCGACGTCAGCGACTTCGGGGACTTCTCGACACCGCTCAACCAGTCGCTGGCCATCCTCGCGTTAGCACGCGCAGACGGCACGGGGCCGTCCGAGGCCGCCGTCCACCTGCTGCTCGCACAGCAGTGTGACGATGGTGGGTTCCCAAGCAGCTTCAAGGCACCGAGCACCGCCGGCGCACCCGCCTGCTCGTCGTCGGTCGACACGACCGCCTTCGCGATCCAGGCACTCAACGCGGTCGGCGAAACCGCTGCCGTCGAGGCAGCCGTCACGTGGCTGGTTGGTGCCCAGGAGGAGAGCGGCGTCTTCGGCAGCCCCGATGGGCTCAACGCGAACTCGACCGGCGTGGCTGCGGTCGCCCTCGACATCGGGGCCGATCTCGGTGTCACCGGCGCCGCAGCGGCACGCGACGACGCACGCGACTGGATCATCGGTGTGCAGGAGGGCTGTGATGCCCCGGATGACCGGGCCGGCGTCGTCCCCTTCAACGCGGACACCGACGGGTTCCTCGCCCTGGCGACGGCCCAGGCCATCGTCGGTCTGACCGGCGGCGACCTCGGCACGCTGGATGGAACCGGACACGCGACCACCACTCCGACGAACGGCTGCGACGAAGCAGACCCGACCCTCGGCGATCCGGAGGTCGCAGCCGCCGCGTGGCTCACTGCAGCGTTGGTCGACGACCAGAGGATCCAGTCAGAGTTCGACGGTGACTTCTTCGACGCTCCTGGTCCGACGATCGATGCGCTGTTCGCCTTCGCGAGCCTCGGCGACGAGCTGGCGGGCCAGGAGATCGACGACATCACCACGTGGTTGGAGACCCAGGTCGTCGGCTACACCCAAGGAGGGGGATCCGACCGTTACGGAGGTGCCACCGCGAAGCTCGCCCTCGGCATGGTGGTGGCTGGTGTCGCCCCGACCGACGTCGACGGCACCGATCTGATCGCACAGCTCGAAGCGCTGGAGTCCACTGAACTCGGCGAGGTCTCCGTCACCTGTGGCGACGGACCGTTCGCACCGGGCGATGACGTCGAGTGCACCATCGCGGGACTCCTCGGCGGTGAGACCGTCGACGTACTCGTCGCACTCAACCCAACACTGCTCGATGAGCCGACGACCGCTGATCCGGAGGGCACGGCAACCTTCGGTTTCACGCTCCCGGATGACGCGACGGATCAGGACTCCGTGACGATCACGGTCGACGGGTTCGGTGTTGAGAGACTGGCTGGACTGACCCTGGCCATCACCGAGCCCGAGCCGGAGCCGGTCGTCGACGACGGTGACGAGGTGGAGGTCGTCGAAGACGACACCACCGAAGAGGCCACCGAGGAGGAAGAGGACATCCTGCCCGAGACGGGTGGAACGATCGCCCTCCTCATCCTCGTTGGACTGGCAGGACTCCTGGCGGGAACGATGACCCTGCGCGCCGACCGCCGTCGTCGCGGGAACGTCATCGCATGACCTGGCGCCGGGTGCTGGTCGCCGCCGCCCTCTGGGCGGTGGCGACCAGCGTCGCGCCGAGCGCACCGGCCCAAGCCCTTGAGTGCCCCGACGGCATCATCGTTGTCGTCGACCCGGGTCCGCTCGGGGGCGGCGTCACGTCTCGGTGCGTCACGACCTCGCCGAGCAACGGAGTGCAGGCCCTACGCGATGCCGGTCACAGGGTCGACTTCGTGCCCGGCCAACCCGGCTTCGTCTGCCAGATCGACGTCCGCCCGGATCCCTGCAACCGGGCGCCAGCGCACGCCTATTGGTCGTACTGGTACGCCGACCAGGGGGGTACGTGGCGGTACAGCAACGTCGGCGCCGGGGACCCGTCAACCCCACGGTCGAACGTGGAGGGCTGGCGCTTCGGTGATGGCTCATCGCCCCCGTCGACCCCGCCGCCCGACGGCAAGCCCGCTCCCGAGCCCAAGCCCGAGCCGGAACCCGGACCTGAACCCAAGCCGGAAGCCCGGGAGGACACCAGCTCATCCGGGGGCTCGTCGGGCGGTTCGTCCTCCGGCAGTTCCGCGACGGGCGGTTCGTCCTCCGGCGGCTCATCCTCCGGGAGCTCCTCGAATGGTTCCTCGACGGCGCCATCATCGTCCTCGTCGGCCGAGAACGGGTCAACGGATCAGGCGCCGTCGGACGAGGAGACCTCCGGTGAACGCGACACGGAGGACCCCGAACCGTCCCCGGAACCCGACCGCTCGGGGTCGCGCAACCAACTCCGCGAGCGGGTCGAACTCCCCGAACAGGCGACGCCTGCGCCAACCGACGAACCGGAGCCCAACGAGGCCGAGCCCGACACCGACGACGCCGACGACCGCGCGGCCGACGAGGTCGTGCTGCCCGACCGCGACGACAGCGCTCCACCCTTCGGGCTGATCACCGGCGGTGGGCTGCTGGCCGGGCTCGCCACCCTGACCGCACTGCAGGTCCGTCGCCGTCGCGACCTGGAGGGCTGAGACACGTGCCCACCCTGCAGACCGACCGCCTCGTACCACGCACCCTGCACCCCGGCGCATGGTGGTTGTGGGCGATCGGCCTCACGGCCGTCGCCTCGCGCAGTCGCAACCCGTTGCTCCTGCTCCTGGTGCTGGCGGTCGCCGGCTACGTGGTCAGCGCCCGCCGCAGTGACGCGCCGTGGGCCCGGGCCTTCACGGTCTTCCTCAAGATCGGTCTGGTCGTCATCGTCATCCGGACCGTCGCCCAGGTCGTCCTGGGCAACCCGATCGACGGGCAGGTGCTGTTCACGCTGCCAGAGCTCCCCCTCCCCGACTGGGCCGCGGGCGTGACCTTCGGGGGGCCGGTGACCGCCCCGTCGGTCGCAGCCGCGGTCACCGATGGGCTGCGCCTGGCCACCGTGCTGGCCTGCATCGGTGCCGCCAACGCCCTGGCCAACCCCAAGCGACTCCTCGCCGCCATGCCGGCCGCGCTGTACGAGATCGGGGTCGCCCTGGTCGTCGCACTGTCGTTCGCACCGTCGTTGGTGACATCCGTCCAACGCATCCGCGCCGCACGCCGGCTCCGCGGCCGACCCGATCGCGGTGTCCGGGGGATGATCACGGTGGCGATGCCAGTGCTGGAGGACGCGCTGGAACGGTCGTTGGCGCTGGCCGCCGCCATGGACTCCCGTGGCTACGGTCGTCGCGCCGAGGTGCCTGCAACGACACGCCGCACCACCTCGATGCTGCTGCTCGGCGGCCTCATCGGCATCAGCCTCGGCGTCTACGGGTTGCTGGACGCCACCGGACCGGCGTGGCTGGGGATCCCGGTCCTGCTGCTCGGTGTCGTCATGGCGACCGGGGGCCTGGCGTTGGCTGGCAGACGGGCCGTGCGGTCGCGCTACCGACCCGACCCCTGGAGCGTTCCCGAGTGGCTGACCACGGCGGCCGGTGCGGCAGCGGTCTCGGGTGTTGCCATCACCGGCCTGCGCGACGCGGCCGCGCTCAACCCCGATCTCCTGCCCCTGACGGGGCTCCCGCTGCCCGTGGCCGCAGCCCTGGGCATCCTGGTCGCCGCCGTACCCGCCTGGGTCACACCCCGGCCTCCGAGGACGACACCGACCAGCCCGCCAGACCCCCGGCCGTCCGCCACCTCGACGTTGACGCAGTCCATCGACGAGCCCGACCGCACCACACCGGTGACGACATGATCGACTTCGACCGGGTATCGATCACCTACCCCGACGCGCCACGGACAACGCTCTCCGGGGTCGACCTGCACGTACCTGAGGGCGAGTTGTGCCTGGTCATCGGACAGACCGGTAGCGGCAAGTCGACCCTGCTGCGCGCCGTCAACGGCCTGGTCCCACACTTCACGGGCGGCACCCTCGCCGGACGGGTCACCGTCGCCGGCCGGGACACGGCGACCCACCCACCCCGCGACCTCGCGGATGTCGTCGGTGTCGTCGGGCAGGACCCGACCGCCGGCTTCGTGACGGACGTCGTCGAGGACGAACTCGCCTACGGCATGGAGTCGCTCGGGCTCCGCAGTGACGTGATGCGCCGCCGGGTCGAGGAGACGCTCGACCTGCTCGGGCTCGCGGACCTGCGCGCCCGCGCCCTGTCCACGTTGTCGGGCGGCCAGCGACAGCGGGTCGCGATCGGATCGGTGCTGACCTCCCATCCCTCGGTGCTCGTCCTGGATGAACCCACCTCCGCCCTGGACCCACCGGCGGCCGAGGAGGTCCTGGCCGCACTCCAGCGGCTGGTCCACGACCTGGGCATCACGGTCGTCCTGGCCGAGCACCGGCTCGAGCGTGTCCTGCAGTACGCGGATCGGGTCATCCACGTCCCGGGCGCGTCTGCCCCGCTGCGGATCGGCTCACCCGCGGACATCATGTGCGACGCCCCCATCGCGCCACCCGTCGTGGAACTCGGCCGGCTCGCCGGCTGGTCACCGTTGCCCCTCACGATCCGTGATGCCCGCCGCCAGGCGGACGGCCTGCGCGACCGTCTGACGACGATCTCCGGCGGTGACGGTGGCCGCATCGACAACGGCGCCCACCCGGCCACGCCCGGCGAGCAGGTCGCCGTGACCTGCGACCTCACCGTTCGGTACGGCGCGATCGCCGCACTCCGAGGGGTCGACTTCTCCGTCCATGCCGGTGAGATCGTGGCGCTGATGGGCCGCAACGGTGCCGGGAAGTCAACGCTGCTCCGGGCCCTCACCGGCCTCAGCAGGGCGGACGGTGGGGCCGCCCGCGTCCTCGGCCACGACCCGCGCTCGCTGTCACCCCGACAGCTGGTCACGCACGTCGGCTTGGTGCCGCAGCAACCCGCCGACCTGCTCTACGCGGACACCATCGCCGCCGAGTGCACCGCGGCCGATCGCGATGCCCAGGCAACGCCGGGCACGTCCCGCGAGCTCCTCGATCGCCTGGTCCCGAACCTCGATCCAGACGCGCATCCACGGGATCTCTCGGAGGGTCAGCGGCTCGGGCTGGTCCTGGCCATCGTGCTCGTCGCCGCTCCGCCGGTGCTGTTGCTCGACGAACCCACCCGCGGGCTCGACTACGCGGCCAAGGCCCGCCTGGTGACGATCCTCCGTGAGCTGGCAGCCGACGGCCACGCCATCGTGCTCGCGACCCACGACGTCGAGCTCGCCGCCTCTGCATCGACCCGGACGGTGGTGATCGCCGACGGCGAGGTCGTGGTCGACGCACCGACCGCAGAGGCTGTCGTGGGTTCGCCCGCGTTCGCGCCGCAGGTCGCCAAGGTCCTGGCCCCCCTCCCCTGGCTCACGGTCGAGCACGTCGCGCGCACCCTCGGGGCGGCCTCATGACCACCATCGACGACGCCCGCCCCATCCGGTTCCGTCCACGGTCGATCCTCGCGCTCGTGCTGGTCTCAGCGATCGGCGTCGTCGCGTTCGGATGGCCGCTACTGGCATCCCCCACCTCCGGACTCGCCCACGCGACCGATGCTCCCCTGCTGTTCGCTCTACTGCTCCCCCTGCTGCTGGCGGTCGTGCTCACCGAACTGGCGGACGGCGGCATGGATGCGAAGACCGTCGCCATGCTCGGGGTCCTGACCGCGGTCGGGGCCGCACTGCGCCCCCTCGGTACCGGCGTCGCCGGACTCGAGCCGGTGTTCTTCCTGCTCATCCTCGCGGGCCGCGCGTACGGGCCAGGTTTCGGCTTCGTGCTCGGCGCGACCACGCTGTTCGCTTCCGCCCTGACGACGGCGGGGGTCGGCCCCTGGCTGCCCTTCCAGATGCTCGGCGCCGCGTGGGTGGGTGCCGGCGCCGGTCTGCTGCCGCCCGCGCGCGGCCGCTCCGAGCTGGCGATCCTGGCGGTCTACGGCGCGGTCGCCGGGTTGTTCTACGGCCTGGCTCTCAACCTGTCGTTCTGGCCGTTCACCCTCGGCGGCGAGACCGCCATCTCGTTCATCGCCGGGGATCCGGTGCTCGACAACCTCCGACGGTTCCTCACCTTCAGCGTCCTGACATCCCTCGGCTTCGACATCCCGCGCGCGGTCCTCACCGCGACGCTGGTCGT
>SLHP01000014.1 GCA_007136095.1 Nitriliruptoraceae bacterium | reverse complement strand
CGGTGGAGGCCGACCACCTGACCTGGGCGGCGGCCGACACTCTGCGATCCCGGGCCCGCGATGCTGACATCGAGGTGGTGGCCACCACGGGCGCGGTGGCACAGCTGCGCCTCACCAAGGACGACGCCGAGGTGGCACGCCTGGAGCGGGCCTGCGCCATCACCACCGATGCGCTCGAGTGGCTGTTCACCGAGGTCGCCGCCCCGGGCGTGAGCGAACGTGAGCTGGCGACGGCGCTCGAGCGCCGGTTCGTCGACCTGGGTGCCGACGGCGTGGCCTTCCCGTCGATCGTGGCGAGCGGACCCAACGCTGCCATCCCGCACCACGAGCCGAGTGTGCGACGCCTCGAGGTCGGCGATGTCCTGACCGTCGACTGCGGGGCGTCCGTGGACGGCTACCACGCGGACTGCACGCGCACCGTCGGGGTCCACCACCTCGATGAAGCTGTGCAGGGCATCTACGAGGTGGTGCGTCAAGCCCAGGCGGCCGGTCGGGCGGCGACGGTGCTCGGGGCCACTGCGGGGGACGTCGATGCGGCCGCACGTGGCGTGGTCGAGGACGCCGGGTACGGCGAGCGGTTCGTGCACGGCACGGGGCACGGGGTGGGCCTGGAGATCCACGAGGCGCCGGCGGTCGCCAGGGGCGCCGGTGCTACGCTCGAGGTCGGCACGGCGCTGACCGTCGAGCCGGGTGTGTATGTGCCCGGGCTCGGCGGTGTTCGCATCGAGGACACCCTGGTCATCGGCGCGGACGGTCTCGCTCGTGTCCTGACCGACATCCCCCGCGAGCTGCGCCTGATCTGACCATGAGGGACGGTTCATGGCACGCGTCGTCCAGGCCATGGACGAGCCAGGATGTGTCAGGACTCGTCCTTGGTGAGGCGGTTGCGCCAGTCGTCGAAGCGGGTGGTGGCTGCGAGGTCGCC
This sequence comes from Nitriliruptoraceae bacterium, assembly GCA_007136095.1. Classification (GTDB taxonomy): domain Bacteria; phylum Actinomycetota; class Nitriliruptoria; order Nitriliruptorales; family Nitriliruptoraceae; genus CSSed11-175R1. Next base: position 2,130 of record SLHP01000014.1, on the reverse strand, counting down.
CATGATCAAGGCGACCGTGCCCCGGTGTGATCGCGTTGGGATGAATGAGACCTCGCTGACGGCTCGACCGTCAGAGATGGCGCGCGAGTTCCACGAGTGCCGTAGCCGCCCGCACGGCCTTCTTCCGGTCCGTGCCCGATACCGGTCGCGCGCTGTACTCGGCCTTGTCCTTCATATCCAGCAGAACACCCAGGTGCTGGCTGGCCTTCTTGTCGACCTGAGCCAGCAGCGAGATGGCTGCGGCGTGGTCCTGCCCCTTGGGGTGAACACCGAGCCGTTTGCAGCAGGCGACGTCCGAGGCCGCGATGCCGGCGTGTACGCAGAGGGTCACGTAGGCGTCACTGATGTCGGGATCATCCTGCTGGTCAAGGATCTCAGCGATGGTCTCGGCAGCAAGGAGGAACTGCTCGGCCTTGCGCATCCGCCCTTGGCGGGTGGCTGACGTGCAGGTGATCTGGCGACTCATCCACGGACCTCCTTGCGGGTCCTGCCGATCCTGTGCAGATACCTCGGGTCGCCGAACAGGACCTGACCTTCATCACGGATGGACCTGAGAAGACCGTCACCCTCATGCAGCCCATCGCGCACCTCTTGCAGCGTCATCTCGACCGTGCGGGCGTCGTTTCCCGTCCAGGCCGAGACCCTCTCAGCCAGCTCGGCGGCCTGATCGAGCCAAACGACTTCGTCGACCGAGTCAGGTCGAACCACGAACAGATCGATGTCGCTCGACGAACGCATCTCGCCGCGTGCGGCGGAGCCGAACAGGATCACAGCCTCCGCAGGGACAGACCACCGTTGCACGAGTTCGGCGACACGTTGACGGAGCAGGTCCTTCAACTGGCAGAGGCCGACGATGTAGTCAGCCGCGAGGTGGTCCCGGTTGAGGCTGTACAGGTGGGCGGGTCCCGCAACGGCCATCGTGACGATGCCCTGTTCGGCAAGTCGACGAAGGACATTGTGGATCCCCTTCTGCGAATGGTTGGGGAGCAGCCGCGCAACCTGACGACCGGTGAAGGCGGCATCAGCACCGGCAAGCACACACAACACTTCCCCGTCGATAGTCGGCGTTACCACCGCGAGAGGCCGTTGCAGCTCCATGACGCACTCCTCATTCGAGTAAGATACTACTCGCACGAGTAGGATAGTACTCGTTTCCTCCTCGGCGGAACTCCGCTGTGCTGCGATTTCATCTCAACGCAATCACACGGGCGGCCGTGCGCTGCAGCGGCGTCAGCACGATCTGGGTTCCGCACGCTGGTCGAGCAGGATCCGCCAGGCCACCTCGATCGCTTCGGGGAGGAACAGCAGTGGGAAGTCGTTGGTCAGGTGATCGACGTCGATGAAGCGCAACTGGTCGTGCCGGTCGCCTTCGCGCAGGACGATCTCGTACACACGACGCCGCTCATGGTCATCGTCGAGGTCGTAGGTGCGGTGACCTGACCAGGCGAGATGTGTCGGCAGCGTGACGACCCCACGCTCCGTCGGACCGTCGAGCTCATCGAGGGACGACGGGACGACCAACGGCCGGTAGCGCGCTCCGAAGGTCTGTGGCATGGCGGCGTCTTCCCTGGTTGGCCACGAGTTGATGGCGTCGGGGTCAGGGTAGATGCCGGTCAGGCCCGGGGCTTGGAGGTCGCTGGTTCGTGCACGGCACGGGGCACGGGGTGGGCCTGGAGATCCACGAGGCGCCGGCGGTCGCCAGGGGCTCCGGTGCTACGCTCGAGGTCGGCACGGCGCTGACCGTCGAGCCGGGTGTGTATGTGCCCGGGCTCGGCGGTGTTCGCATCGAGGACACCCTGGTCATCGGTGCGGACGGTCTCGCTCGTGTCGTGACCGACATCCCCCGCGAGCTGCGCCTGATCTGACCCGCGCGACCGGACCCCGCCAAGCCCCGGGTCCGACCCGACGCGGACCCTGCCTGCCCGGCCCCTCGCTTCCCCTTCACGTGCGGAGTACCACCGTGGTTTCCACCAACAACCTCAAGAACGGCATGACCCTCCTGATCGACGACAAGCTCCAGCAGATCGTCGAGTGGAACCACCACAAGCCCGGCAAGGGCGGCGCGGTCGTGCGCACCAAGCTCAAGGAGGTCGAGACCGGCAAGGTCGTCGACAAGACCTTCCGCGCCGG
>SLHP01000115.1 GCA_007136095.1 Nitriliruptoraceae bacterium | reverse complement strand
CGTTCTAGCGCTTGCTGAACTGCGGCGCGCGACGGGCCTTCTTGAGGCCGTACTTCTTGCGCTCCACCTTGCGGGCGTCACGCGTGAGCAGGCCGGCCTTCTTCAGCGGGTCCCGCCAGTCCGGGTCGTACTCCGCCAGAGCACGGGCGATGGCCAGACGCAGCGCGCCGGCCTGGCCGGTGGTGCCGCCGCCGTGGATGCGGGCGGCGACATCCCACTGCCCGGTCTGCTCGAGCGCCTCGAAGGGCTCCATCACGTGGTGGCGCAGCTTCTCGGTCCGGAAGTAGTCCTCGAGTGGGCGGTCGTTGAGCGTGAACTGCCCGGATCCCTTCTTGATCCGTGCGCGCGCGACTGCCGACTTGCGGCGACCGGTGTAGATCGTCTCTGCCATCGTGGTGTTCCTCACTGCTGTCGATCGTCCGACCGGCGTCTGTCGCACTGTGTGGAGCGTCGCCGTCGGTCGGAGGTGGTCGGTCAGACGTGGTCGGGGAAGGGCTTGGGCTGCTGCGCCGCGTGCGGGTGATCGGCGCCGGGGTAGACCTTCAGCTTGGTGCCCATGGAGTTGCCGAGCTTGGTCTTGGGCAGCATGCCCTTGATCGCGTTCTCCACGATCTTGACCGGCTGCTTGGTCAGCATCGCCGCGAACGGCACGGACCTGATGCCACCGGGGAAACCGGAGTGGGAGTAGTAGTTCTTCTGTTCGGCCTTGCCACCGGTCACCACGATCTTGTCCGCGTTGATGACCACGACATGGTCACCCATGTCCATGTGGGGCGTGAACGTCGGCTTGTGCTTGCCGCGCAGGACGGTCGCGACACGCGTCGCCAGCCGGCCGAGGGTCTGGCCGTCGGCATCGATGACGTACCAGTCACGCGTGATGTCTTTGGCGCTCGGGCTGTAGGTGCGCATCTGTCGATCCTCGGGTGAACCTGAAGCGGGTGGCGAAGCGACACGCTGGCGGACGGCGAGCGCGTCATCCCGGCGGCGGTGCCGCGCGGGTGCGAGCCGGTGGGCTGGGTCCGTACGCAACGCAGGAGCTGCGGCGAGACGACGAAGTGCCCGGACACGGAACGCGCGGCCCACGTGAGGCCGCGAGGGGCAAGCGTACCCTGCCCCCAACCGAGGGGTCAACCGGACGCCGCGTGACTTGGCCACGCGGTCAGCGGACGACGGCGGGTGGTGCGGCGGGCCAGCGCCGACCGTAGCTGACGCGCTCCAGGGTCAGGCCCTGTGGCGGGGACACGCGGGCCGCGAGTGCGCGGTCCCTGGCGGCGAGGAGCTCGCCGATCCACGCTGGGTCATGCAGACCCTGGCCGACCTCCACGAGGCACCCGACCATCGCACGGACCTGCTGGTGGCAGAACGCCTTGCCGGCGAACCGCAGATCGATCCGCCCGGTCGAGGGGCGGGTGATCGCGATCTCGTCGATGCGACGCATCGTGGTGCGGTCCTGGCGCTTCCGACAGAACGTGGCGAAGTCGTGCTCGCCGAGCAGCCACCGGGCCCCATGGCGCATCTGCGGCACGGAGAGCTCGGCGCCGACGAGCCATCGGTCGTGCCGCCGGATCGGATCAGCCAGCGGCAGATCCACCAGCCGATAGCGGTACTGACGGCCGATCGCGGAGAACCGGGCGTGGAACTCCGGGCTGACCCGCCGGACCGACCAGATGGTGATGGCGGGGCCGACCTCGCGGTCCAGGCGTCGACGCATCGCGTCCAGGTTGGCCATGGCCCGCGCCGCATGACTGGCCGACGCATCCACGTCGAGGTGGACGACCTGCGCCAGGGCGTGGACCCCGCGATCGGTCCGCCCGGCGCAGGTGACCTCCTGCTCCTGGCCCAGCAACCGCAACAGGGCACCCTCGAGGGCGCCCTGCACGGTGACCTGATCACGTTGGCTGGCGAACCCGGCGAACGGACCTCCGTCGTAGGCGAGGTCGATGCGCAACCGGATGCAACCACCCACGGCGTCGTGACGAGGTGGGCTCACGCGCCCTTCGGGTCGTCCCCGTCATCATCGTCCGAGGCATCGACGGCGTCGCCCGCGTCCTCGTCCGGGTCGGCCTCGTCCGCGGACGCTTCTACGTCGGCACCGGTGACCTTCGCGACCGCGGCCGCGACGTCCTCATCGGTGGGCTCGTCGTCCTCTTCCTCGAGGTCGACATCGTCCAGCAGTGCGGTGCCGGTCCCGGCGGGCTCGGCCGCGGTCCGACGACGACGCCCGAACAGGCCGCGGGACCGGCCTGCCTTGGCATCCTCGATGACCTCTTCGCCGACGCTGTCGCCCAACTCGGTCAACTCGACGAGCACCATCGGTGCGTTGTCGCCCTTGCGTGGGTTGAGCTTGAGCATCCGGGTGTAGCCACCGTTGCGATCGGCGAACCGTGGAGCCACGTCGTCGAACAGGTAGGCCACGACGTCGCGGTCGTGGAGCTTGGACAGCACCTGGCGACGGGCGTGCAGGTCGCCCTGCTTGCCCTTGGTGATGAGCTTCTCCGCGTAGGGACGCAGCATCCGACCCTTGGCCTCGGTCGTCTTGATGCGGCCGTGACGGAACAGGTCACTGGCCAGGTTGGCCAGGATCTGTTTCTGGTGGCTCGGGCCACCTCCGAGCCGGGAACCGCGCTTCGGGGTCGGCATCTGTCTCTCCTTGAACGAACATCAGCGTGTCACCACGCATCGAGATCTTCTAGCCCGGGCAACCAACGCGAGGCGCCCGGGCGGACGTGTCACTCCTTCAGAGCGACACCGAGTTCCACGAGCTTGTCCCGCACCTCGTCGACCGACTTGGAGCCGAAGTTGCGGATCTCCAGGAGTTCCTGCTCGGTCTTGTCGCGCAGTTCGCCCACGGTCTGGACGCCCTCACGCTTGAGGCAGTTGTAGGACCGCACCGACAGGTCCAGGTCCTCGATCGGCATGTCGCCGACCGGATCACCGATCGACGCCAGCGCCTCTTCGGGCGAGACGACGATGCCGCCGGGGCCGGAGTCCTCGAAGCCGGCGAACTGCTCGAAAAGGGCCTTGAGGGTCTCACCGGACGAGGACAGCGCCTGCGCCGGGGTGACCGAGCCGTCGGTCTCGATGTCGAGGATCAGCTCGTCGTAGTTGGTCATCTGCTCGACACGCGTCGGTTCGACCTTGTAGGCCACCCGGCGGACCGGGCTGTAGACGGAGTCGATCGCGATGACACCGATGGGGTCGCTGGACCGCTTGTTCACGTCGGAGGTGCGGTAGCCGCGACCGCGCTCGACGGTCAGGTACATCTCGAGGTGGCCGTTGGCGTTGAGGGTCGCGATGTGCAGGTCCTCGTTGACGACCTCCACCTGCGACGGCGCGAAGATGTTCTCCGCGGTGAGGACACCCGGACCGTCACCGCCGAGGAAGATCTCGACCGGCTCTTCGGAGTCGGACCGCACCACCAGGTCCTTGATGTTCAGGATGATGTCGGTGACATCCTCCTTGACGCCCTCGATCGCCGAGAACTCGTGCAGGACGGACCCGCCGTCGGGTCCTGCGGCCTGGGCCGAGGTGAACCGGATCCGCGTGACCGCGGCCCCCGGCACCGACGACAGCAGCGTGCGCCGCAGGGAGTTGCCGATCGTGTACCCGAAGCCGGGCTCCAGAGGTTCGATCCGGAACCGCGAACGCAGGCCCTCTTCGTTGACCTCTTCGGTCAGACGCGGGCGGTAGGCGATGAACGGGGATCCTGCCGACGTCTCCGCCAGGCTGATCACGCCATCTTCATCGTAGAAACCGAAATCAGACATCCGTGCTCCTTGAAAGGTTCGGCGGGGACGTCCCCCCACCGCGCGCCGCCCTCGATCCCGGGGCCATCGGCGACACGCTCACATCTCCACGTCCCGACATCCCGGGCCGGTACGTGGGCCGTCGGCGGGCGCCGACGGCGTTGGTTGGGTCGTGACCGCTGTGGCAGCGATCACGTGGTGGTCACTTCGAGTACAGCTCGACGATCATCTGCTCGGTGACGGGAGCATCGATCTGCGACCGGACCGGGTGATCGATGATGGTGATCTTGAAGGCGCTGGCGTCGGACTGCATCCAGCCCGGCACGTCGCGGGACCCGAAGACCTCCAGCGAACCGATGACGGCCTGCGACTCACGCGACTTCGGCCGGATCTCGATCTCGTCGCCGGGCTTGACCCGGTGGGACGGGATGTTGGTGGACCGACCGTTCACGGTGACGTGACGGTGGCTGACCATCTGACGCGACTCGGCGCGGGAGCGGCCCCAGCCGGCGCGGTACAGCACGTTGTCCAACCGCAACTCGAGCAGGATCAGCAGGTTCTCACCGGTGAGACCCTCCTTCTTGCGGTTGGCCTCCTCGTAGTACTTGCGGAACTGCTTCTCGAGCACCCCGTAGTAGTAGCGGGCCTTCTGCTTCTCCCGCAGCTGCAGCAGGTACTCGGATTCCTTGATGCGGCCGCGGCCGTGATCGCCCGGCGGGTAGGGCCGCTTGGCGAAGTTCTTGTCGTTGCCCTTGAGGTCAACGCCGAGTCGGCGCGACTTCTTGGTCATGGGGCCGGTGTAGCGAGCCATGCGTGATTCCTTCCTCGGTCACCCCGTGAGGGATGCCATGGGAACGCCCACGTTGCGGGGCGCTCCTCCTCGCGTGACGACTCAGGTGCGGCGGCGCTTCGGCGGCCGGCAGCCGTTGTGCGGCACCGGGGTGATGTCACGGATGGACAGCACCTCGATCCCTGCAGCAGCGAGGGTGCGGATAGCGGTTTCCCGACCTGCGCCGGGGCCCTTGCACAACACGTCGACCTTGCGGACACCGTTCTCGATGGCCGTCTTCGTGGCCTGCTCGGCGGCGAGCTGTGCGGCGAACGGCGTCGACTTGCGCGAGCCCTTGAAGCCCGCGTTACCGCCGGTCGACCACGCGATCACGTTGCCCTGCAGGTCCGTGAAGGTGATGGTGGTGTTGTTGAACGTCGATTTGATGTGGGCCTGCGCGTGCATGACGTTCTTGCGCTCGCGCTTGCGGCTCCGTTGCTTCTTCTGTGCCATGGTCAGCTCTCTTCAGTCCTCAGGTCCGCCGCCGTAGCGACGGCCGATCCGGGTGCGATGTCGCGGGCCCGTCGATCAGCCCTTGCGCGTCGGCTTACGGATACCACCCACCGCACGCTTGGGGCCCTTGCGGGTGCGCGCGTTGGTGTGGGTGCGCTGACCACGAACCGGCAGGCCCAGGCGGTGACGGACACCCTGGTACGAGCCGATCTCGATCTTGCGCTTGATGTTGTTCGCCACCTCGCGCCGGAGGTCACCCTCGACGCGGTAGCTGTCGTCGATGTGCTGACGCAACCGGATGACCTCGTCATCGGTCAGGTCACGCACACGCGTGCTCGGATCGACCTCGGCTGCCGCAAGCGTGTGTTCCGCCCGCGTGCGCCCGACGCCGTAGATGTAGGTGAGTGCGATGACAACCCGCTTCTCGCGCGGGATGTCGACGCCTGCGATCCTGGCCATATTCGTCGACCTCCCGTTAACCCTGAACCTGTTTGTGGCGCGGGTTGTCACAGATCACGCGCACGCGACCCCCGCGGCGGATGATCTTGCATTTGTCGCACATCTTCTTGATGGAAGGATGCACCTTCATGGTGACCTCTTCTGGTTGGAGCGCTCCGGACCGGGCACCTGGTGCTCACCGGGAACGGGGCGTGGGGACACGTGGTGTCCACCGTGGCGTATCGACGACCCGGATGGTCGTCGCGGGACGAGGGCGGGTGCCCACCTCCCAGGGCCGCACGCGCCGCCGGGTGGCGGTGCGTGGTCTTGCACCGGTCCTCCCGAGGTGTGCGCATCCGGCGGTGCCGGGTCGGAAGGTCGGTGTCGGCCGGCCTGATCGGCGTCAGGGTCCACATGGTGCGGTGACGCGGTGGACCGTGCGCCGGATGTGGTGCTCACCCCGGGCCGGGTGGCCGGTGGAGCACGTTGTCATCGAGAGAGGGTGTGAACTACTTGTAGCGGACTACTTGTAGCGGTAGGTGATCCGGCCGCGTGAGAGGTCGTAGGGAGACAGCTCCACCACGACCTTGTCGCCGGGCAGGATCCGGATGTAGTGCATCCGCATCTTGCCGCTGATGTGGGCGAGCACGTTGTGCCCGTTCTCCAACTCCACGCGGAACTGGGTGTTGGGCAACGCCTCGGTGACGACGCCTTCCACCTGGATCGCTTCTTCTTTCTCGCTCACACTCGCTCCGGGTCGGATCGGTGACGTCCGAACGCACGGCACCATCGCGTCTGCGAGGGGAGGCGTCGGACGACGTCGGGCGGACGGTCACGTCCGGATCATCAGCGCACCGTACGGTCGCGGACCACGAGATGGTCCTGCGGACCGGTACTGGGTACCGATGTCGGACCGGTGTCCGGCGCGACGAAGCCCTGCCACGCGGCAGGGCGTCCGGGCAAGGGTATCCACAGTCGGGCCCGGAGAGCAACCCGTGCCCGAGAGCGCCTAGAGAGCGTGTGCGGGCTCATCCGATCGCGCCGTCAGCACCCAGGGCCCGTCCGGCGTCACCGCCACGGTGTGTTCCCAGTGCGCGGACCAGCGGCCATCGGCGGTCTCCACGGTCCATCCGTCGTCGAGCAGACGGGTTCGCGCGGCCCCGAGGTTGAACATCGGCTCCACCGCGATCACCCACCCGTACGCCAGGGTCTGTCCCCGACCCGCCACGCCGTAGTTGGGTACGGCCGGATCCTCGTGGAGCGACCGTCCGATGCCGTGACCGACGTACTCGCGGACCACGCCGTAGCCGTGCTGCCGTGCGACCGCCTCGACGGCGGCCCCGACATCCCCCAGATGGTTGCCGGACCGGACCTGTTCGAGGCCGCGCCACAGTGCATCACGCGTGCGCGCCACCAGGTCGCGCACCTCCGGCGTCGTGGCCGCGTCTCCGCCGACGATCAGGGTCGTCGCCGAGTCACCGTGGAAGCCGTCCACGATCGCGCCGCAGTCGATCGAGATGAGGTCACCCTCCTCGAGCACCACATCGGCCGACGGGATGCCGTGCACGATCTGATGGTTCCGGGACGTACAGAGCGTGGCCGGGAAGCCGCGATAGCCCTTGAAGGAGGGCACCGCGCCCGCGCCCGTGATGATGCGTTCCGCGATGCGATCGAGGTCGAGCGTGCTCAGACCGGGCCGCAGCGCCTCGATCAGGGCCTCGTGCGCCCGGGCGACCAGGGCGCCGGCCCGGGCCATCCGCTCGACCTCGTCACGGGTCTTGGTGATGATCATCTACACAACCGCGCTGCGCAGCACGACAACCGCGACGCGCATCAGGACTGTCCGTACTCCTGCAGGACCGCCTGGATCCGGGCCTGCACGTCACTGACGTCGCCGACCGCCTCCACATCGCGCAACAGCCCACGTTCCCAGTAGAAGTTCTCGAGCGGTTCGGTCTGCGCCCGGTAGACGTCGAGCCGGTTGAGCACCACATCCTCGGTGTCGTCATCGCGCTGGGTCAGCGATCCCTCGCAGTCGTCGCACCGACCTTCGGTCGTCGGCGGATCGAACACCATGTGGAAGATCCGCCCGCACTGCGAACAGGTCCGCCGTCCGGTCAGGCGCTCGACGACCTCCTCCTGCGGGACCGCGAGGCGCAGCACCACGTCAAGCGGCGTACCCCGGTCGACCAGCAGCGCCTCGAGCGACTCGGCCTGGGGAACGGTCCGGGGGAAACCGTCGAAGAGGAAACCGTGCGCGGCATCGTCCTCGTCCAGTCGGTCACCGACCATGCCCACGATCACGTCATCCGGAACCAGTTCTCCTGCATCCATGTAGCGCTTGGCCTCGGTGCCGAGTTCGGTGCCGGCCTTGACGTTGGCCCGCAGGATGTCACCGGTCGAGATGTGCGGGATCGACGCGGTCTGGGCGATTTGCACCGCCTGCGTGCCCTTGCCCGCGCCCGGAGGCCCCAACAGGATGATGCGCATGTGCCTGCCCTTCGCCGGAAACCGGCCCGGGAGTTCCCGCGGGCCTCTCGGTCACCGCTGCACGGTAGTTGATACGCGCAAGGGCTTGCGCATCAGCCGCTCTGGTCAGCGCAGGAAGCCCTCGTAGTTGCGCTGCATCAGTTGGCTCTCGACCTGCTGCATGGTCTGCAACGCCACACCGACCATGATCAGCAGGCTGACCCCACCCAGCGGGAAGGCCTGGATGTTGCCCACGGCCAGCAGGATGAACGGCAGCACCGCAACCGAGGCGAGGTACAGCGACCCCGGCAGGGTGATCCGCGTGAGGACCCGGTCGAGGTACTCGGCGGTCTGGCGACCCGGGCGGATACCCGGGACGAACCCGCCGTAGCGCTTCATGTTGTCCGCGACCTGGATCGGGTTGAAGGTGATCGCGCTGTAGAAGTAGGCGAAGAAGATGGTCAACGCCGCGAAGATCAGGATGAAGACCCAACTTCCAGCATCCGCGAGGTAGCGCTCGTTGAAGTTGATGAACGCCTGGCTACCGGAGACCTGTGCGGCCAGGCCGGGCAGGTAGATCAGCGAGGAGGCGAAGATGACCGGGATCACGCCCGACTGGTTGACCTTCAGCGGGATGTAGGTCGCCTGTCCGCCGTAGCTCTTGCGACCGACCTGGCGACGGGCGTACTGGACCGGGATCCGGCGCTGGCCCATCTCCATGAAGACCACGGCCACGGTCAGGAACAGACCCATCACCAGCACGCCGGCGACCCAGCCCCAACCGTTCGAGGTGCGCACGATGGACAGCTGTGACGGGAACTGGCTGATGATCGAGATGTAGATCAGCAGCGACATCCCGTTGCCGACACCACGTGCGGTGATCAACTCTCCGAGCCACATGATGATGGTGGTCCCGGCGGTCAGGGTGATGATCGCGAGCATGATGATGCCGGCACCGGCACCCGGCATGACGTTGGTCTCGAACGCCGTGCCGTTGCGGGCCAGGGTCACCAGCGCGGTCGACTGCAACAGCGCCAGCGCCACCGTGGCGTACCGGGTGTACTGGGTGATCTGCTTGCGGCCCTGCTCACCCTCACGCTGCAGTTCCTCGAGCTTGGGGATCACGACGGCCAGTAGCTGCATGATGATGCTGGCGGTGATGTAGGGCATGATCCCGAGCGCGAACACGGCCATCTGCTGCAGTGCACCGCCGGCGAACACGTTGATGATGCCCACGATGTTGCCGGCCGCGCCACCACCGATGGCCTCGCGCAGGATGTCGACCTCGACGCCGGGGATCGGGATCCACCCGCCGACGCGGTACACCGCGATGATCCCCAACGTGAACAGCAGTTTGCGCCGCAGGTCGGGGATCTTGAAGGCGTTAACGAACGCTCGGAGCATGGGGTCCTCGGTGTGCCAGGCCCACGGCGTGCTGCCGTGGACCCGTGGATGCTACCGGTCGAAGGGTGACCTATCGGGCGCGCTCAGACAACCGTCCCGCCGGCGGCGGTGACCTTGTCCCTGGCGGTCTGGGTGATCGCGTCCACGCTGATGGTCAGCGCGGTCGTGATCTCGCCGTGCCCGAGCAGCTTGACGGGACGCTTCTTCTTGACCAGGCCCTTGGCGACGAGCGTTTCGGGCGTGACCTCGTCACCGGCCTCGAAGGCCGCGTCGAGCCGACCCACGTTGATGACGGCGAACACGACCTTGTTCGGGTTGTTGAAGCCCGGACGCTTGGGCTGCCGACGGATCATCGGGAGCTGGCCGCCTTCGAACCCGGCCGGCACGGTCCCGCGGGCGCCCGTGCCCTTGGTACCACGGCCGGCGGTCTTGCCGCCGCGGCCACGGTCACCACGGGCGACGCGCTTCTTGTCGGTCTTCGCGCCCACAGCGGGCTTGAGGTGGTGGAGCTTGGTGGTCATGAGTCAGCCTTCTCGGTGGCGTCGACGACCTGCCACTCGACGAGGTGGGACACCTTGTTCAGCATCCCACGGATCTCGGGGCGGTCGGGCTGGGTGACGGTGTGACGGATGCGCTTGAGGCCGAGCGAACGCACGGTGGCGCGCTGGTCCTGCGTGCGTCCGATCACCGAACGGACCTGTGTGATCTGGATCTGGGTCTCGGCGGCCATCAGTTGCCACTCCCGCGCATGGTCTCGAGCATCTTCTTGGGGGCCACGTCCTCGACCGCCTTGTCGCGCAGCGCGGCGATGTCGTGGGCAGAGCGCTGGCTCTTGAGCCCCTGCACGGTCGCGTGGACGACGTTGATCGGGTTCGCGGTGCCCAGTGACTTGGCTAGCAGGTCCTGGATCCCGGCGGCCTCGATGACCGCGCGCACCGGACCACCGGCGATGACACCGGTACCGGGGGCCGCCGGCTTGAGCATGACCTGGCCCGCGCCCGCACGCCCCACGACGGGGTGCACGATCGTCGAACCGACCATCGGGACCTTGAAGAAGTTCTTCTTCGCTTCCTCGACGCCCTTCTGGATGGCCGACTGGACCTCCTTGGCCTTGCCATGACCGATACCGACCATGCCCTTGCCGTCGCCGACGACGACCAGCGCGGTGAACTGGAACCGGCGGCCACCCTTGACCACCTTGCTCACGCGGTTGATCGCGACGACCTTCTCGTCGTACTGCTCGCGGTCCTGCTGGCGACCACCGCGACCGCCGCCCTGTCCGCGACCTCCGCGTCCGGGACCGCCGCCTCCACGGTTGTTTGCTGCCATGATGTAACTCCTCGCTCAAGCGTGGATGACGTCTTTAGAAGTCGAGACCTGCGGAACGCGCTCCCTCGGCGAGGGAGGCGACGCGTCCGGCGTAGCGGTTGCCGCCACGGTCGAACACGCAGGTGGTGATGTTCGCGGCCTTGGCCCGTTCACCGATCAGTTCGCCGACCTGCTTGGCGACACCGACCTTGCCGTCCTCACCCTTGTCGACGCCGTCCTCACGTGAGGAGGCGGCGACCAGTGTGTGCCCGGTGACGTCATCGATCAGTTGGGCGTAGATGTGGTCGTTGCTGCGGTAGACCGACAGTCGCGGTTTGGCCGCGGAACCGCGGACCTGTTTACGCAACCGCAGGTGGCGCGAACGTCGCGCACTGCGCTTCTTGCTGGCATCCATGGTAGCTCTCCTCGTGCGCTCGCCCTCGTCGTCGGCGACCGGTCGGTCGCGGGGCGGCTACGAGCCCGCGCCCGGGGAGGGCGGGGCGGCGGCACCACGTCGGGCGTGGCACCGCTGGTGGTCGGTGATCAGCGGCCGGCGGCCTTCCCGGCCTTGCGGCGAACGAGTTCGCCTTCGTACTTGATGCCCTTGCCCTTGTAGGGCTCGGGGGGACGGACCTTGCGGATGTTGGCCGCGACCTGGCCGACGAGCACCTTGTCGATGCCGCTGACCACGACGCGGGTCACCTGCGGCACCTCGAAGCTGATGCCGTCGGGCGCCTCGATCAGCACGGGGTGCGAGTAGCCGACCTGCAGTTCCAGGTTCGAGCCCTTCGGGGCGGCGCGGTAGCCCACCCCGACAAGTTCGAGGGCCTTGGTGTAGCCGTCGTTGACGCCGGTGACCATGTTGAAGATCAGCGACCGGACCAGGCCGTGCCGCGAACGCTCGGTCCGCGAGTCGCCCGTGCGGTCGACCACGACCGAGCCGTCATCATCGAAGCTCAGCGCGACGCCTTCGGGCATGACGCGGGACAGTTCACCCTTGGGGCCCTTGACCGTGACCGCGAGGCCGTCGATCGAGACCTCGACCCCGTCGGGGACGGGGATGGGAAGTTTGCCGATGCGGGACATTACGAACTCCTCTCCTGCCTACCAGACGTAGGCCACGACCTCGCCGCCACGGCGCTCCTTGCGAGCGGTGCGGTCGGTCATCAGTCCGGCGTTGGTGGACAGGATCGCCACACCGAGGCCGCCGAGGACCCGTGGGATCTCGTCGCGCTTGACGTAGACGCGCAGGCCCGGCTTCGAGATGCG
>SLHP01000135.1 GCA_007136095.1 Nitriliruptoraceae bacterium | reverse complement strand
GACCACCGCCAGGGTGCCAGCACGTCGTCGGGATCGAGTACCTCGCTGACCCGTGTCGCGATCGGGTCGGGCCCGCTCCCACCGAAGGCCGGCAGACCCAGCGACGGCTCGAGGATCAGCACCGACCCACCAAGGTGTTCGGCCGCCCGGCGGGCGGTCACCATCCCCTCCACAGCTCCGTCGAGGTGGCAGACACCGACCCCGTCCTGCACCGCCCAACGCAAGCCGGCACCGGCGATCGCGGCCAGGAACTCCGGGACCCGGGCGGGGTCAAGGGCCGCCCGCGCCGCAGTGGGCAGGATCGGTCGTTCGGCCGGCTCGAGCCCGACCAGTTCGGCCTGCTCGGCCGCGTCCTCGGGATGGCCCTCGAGCAGGACGTGCGTGCGATCGGCCGTCGTGATCAGGCTCACCGGACGGAACAGCACACCGTCGAGGTCGTGACGTGGCTCCGTGGTGGTGTACCAGGCGCGGTGACGGGCCAGCGGGCGGAGCTTCAACGTCACCTCGGTGATGACGCCGAGGGTTCCCCAGGACCCCGTCATCAGGCGACACAGGTCGAAGCCCGTCACATCCTTGACGGTCACGCCACCGGCCTTGGCCACCTGCCCGGCGCCGGTGACGAACCGGACCCGCAACACCCAGTCGCGGACGCGCCCGGCCCCGAGTTGTCGTGGGCCGGCGAGCCCCGTCGCGATGCGGCCACCGACGGTCGATCCGGCCGCGTCCGTCGGCTCGATCGGGCATTCCTGCCCCGAGGCCGCGAGCACCTCCTGCAGTTCGTCGATGCCCGTGCCCGTGCGGACCGTGATGGTCAGATCCTCGGCGGCGTGGTCCACCACACCGGTCAGCCCTGCGACGGACAGCACGGCACCGTCGTCGCCCGGCATGCGGTCGAGCACACTCCCGCCACCCCGGACCTCCAGCGCCGTGCCATCCCGTCGGGCGTCCAGGATCGTGTCGCGGATGTCGTCCGTGGTCGCGACCTCGGTCATGGTGGCGGTCATACCCACGCTCCCTCGGGAACCATGCGTGCCTCCTGGCAGCCGACCGTCGACGGCAGCACCTTGTCCGGGTTGGCCAAGCCGCTCGGTTCCACGGCGCTGCGGACAGCCTGTTGCACCGCCAGGTCGTCGGCGGTGAAGACATGCGCCAGGAAGTCGCGCTTCTCGATCCCGACGCCGTGTTCGCCGGTCACGGTGCCATCCAGACGTAGCGCGGTCATGACGATGTCGTGCCCGGCACGGAACACCCGGTCGAGCACGCCGTCCTCCCGTCGGTCGAAGAGGATGAAGGGGTGCAGGTTGCCATCGCCGGCGTGGACGACGGTGAGGATGATGAGGTCCTCACGTTCGCTGATCGCCACGACCTCGTCGAGCATGTCGCCGAGTCGTGACCGGGGAACGACCACGTCCTGGAGGAAGAAGTCGGGGGCCTGTTTGGCGATCGCGCCGGCGACGGCCTTGCGGCCCTTCCAGATCCGTGCCCGCTGGTCCGCGTCGGCGGCGCGGGTCACGCTGGTCGCGCCGTTGGCATGTGCCAGGCGTTCGGCGGTATCGATCCCGGCCTCGACGCCGTGGGGCAGACCCTCGAACTCCAGCAGCAGGACCGCTGCCGCGTCGACCGGGTAGCCCGCGTTGGCGTAGCCCTCGACCAGGTGCACCGCCCGCGCGTCCATCAGCTCCACCGCGTCGGGCAGGCGGTCGCTGGTGACCAGATCGCCGACCATCGCCGCGGCATCACGCAGCGTCGCGAACCCGGCGAGCATCGTGCCGATCGCCGGTGGTGCCGGCAGGAGCCGCAGACAGGCACCCGTCACGATGCCGAGGGTGCCCTCGCCGCCGACGCTCACCCCCCGGATGTCCAGGCTGGCCAGCTCTGGCGAGCGGCCGTCGAGCACGTGCACGTCACCATTGGCGTCCATCAGTTCGACCGCCAGCACGTGCTGGCTCATCACCCCGTAGGTCAGGACGTGGATGCCGCCGGCGTTGGTCGCGACGTTGCCACCGAGGGTGGCGGCGATCTGGCTGGCCGGATCCGGGGCGAACCGCAGGCCGTGGGCCGCAGCGGCGCGCCCGAGCCGGGCGTTGACCAGGCCCGGTTCGACCCAGGCCCGTCGGTTGGCGACGTCCAGTTCACGGAGCTGATCCATCCGCGCGACGCTGACCACGAGCGGCCGGACCCCTTCCTCGCCGGTTGGTGTCGCGCCTCCGGCCAGTCCGGTGCCGGCCGCGCGGGGGGTGAAGGGGACCCCGTGATCACGGCAGGCGCGCAGGACCCCGGCCGTTTCCTCGACCGTCCGGGGGAGCGCCACACCGACGGGGTCGGCGTTCAGGAAGGAGGCATCCCGTCGGTAGGTGGCACGCCCGAGGTGCCCGGCGCGCAGTCCATCGTCCCCGACGATCCCGTGCACGGCGGCCAGGAGCCCCCGTTCGCGCGGGGTCAGGTCGCTGGCGCCGTCCAGCCAGGGTCGCGCGATGGCGCCCGCCGGTTGCTGTCGCCCACGAGTTGCGGTCCTGCGGAACAGCGGCATGCTCAGGCTCCGTTCGTTGACGCGTCGGGCGATCCGTCCGCGCTCGTGGCGTCGGGCAGCCGCCCCGCGAGGTACTCCGCAAGGTGCAGCACCCGGACCTCGCGGCCCGACGCGTGCACGCCCCCTCGGAGGTGGAGGATGCACCCCGGGTTGTCGGTGATCAGGATGGACGTCTCCGTCCGATCGACACAGCCGAGCTTGCGGTCCAGGATCCCGGCGGACACCTCCGGGTGGCGCACCGACGTGGAGCCGCCGAAGCCGCAGCATTCCGAGGCCTCCGGGAGCGGCACGACCGGCACCCCCGCGACATCACGCAGCAGTTGTTCGATGGCGTCGCGGCGGCCGAGGGTGTTGCTGGCCTGGCAGAAGCGGTGGACCGTGACGGGTGTGCGATCGCCGTTGTCCAGGCTCCCGGCGGGCAGACGTCCCGGACCCGCGGTCAGGTAGCTGATCAGATCGTAGGTGCGACCGGCCAGCTGTTGGCTGCGCTCCAGACCGTCGAGGTCGTCGCGAAGCAGATGGGGTGCGTCGTGCTTGAGCATCGCCAGGCAACTGGATGCCGGCGTGACCACGTCGTCGATCCCCTCGAGTGTCTGCATCGTCTGTCGGACCATGTCGCGGGCCGCGTCCTGCTCGCCGGCGTCGTAGGCCGGTAGGCCGCAGCAGTGCTGTTCCCGCGGCACCATGACGTGCGCGCCGGCGGCCCGGAGCAGCTTGGCGGTGGCGATCGGGATCTCCGGGGCCATCCGGTCGGACAGGCACTGGAGGAACAGCTGGACCCGGCGTCCGGCGAGCGGCTGCGCGTCCAGGGGGGTCGGCTCGGCGAGCTTGCCCCGCTTCAACGTGTCGCGGGCGGGCCGCACCGGGATCGCCGGTGGCGAGCGCCACCCCACCCGCGTCGCGAACGGCTCACGGTCCGCGATGATGGCGGGGATCTTCGTCACCCCGTCCCGCCGCAGTGGTGTGGTGGCGATCCCGAGCGCGCGGAAGCCGAGGTCCACCAGGCGGCGGTGGCCGAAGGCGCCGATCCCCAGGTGTGCGATCCGGCCACCGGGCACAGCAGCGCCGGACTCGACGACGTCCTGGCGGATCTCGAGGATCTGCATCGGCAGCGGGATGTCCGTTGGGCAGACCTGTGCGCAGGCGCCACAGGAGACGCACAGCGACTGTGGGCCGGCGACCTCCTCGATCCCGTGGTGGAACTCGGTGTTCACCAGGCCGATCGCACCGGTGTAGACGTGGCCGAAGGCGTGACCCCCGACCACGCCGTAGGGCGGGCAGACGTTCGCGCAGGCGCCGCACCGGATGCAGCGCAGGGCGGCCGCGACGTCCGGGTCCTCGTTCATCGCCGTCCGGCCGTTGTCCAGCAGCAGGATGTGCTGCTGCTGGCCGGGTCGCGGTCCGGTGACGAAGTTGGTGTAGACCGTGATCGGTTGTCCCGTCGCGGACCGCGCCAGGAGGCGCACCTGTTTCATCGCATCGGCGTAGGTCGGGACGAGCTTCTCGATCCCGACCGTGACGACGTGGACCGGTGGCAGGGCGACCGACATGCGGTTGTTGCCCTCGTTGCAGATCAACATGATCGACCCGCCCTCGGCGATCAGGGCGTTGGCGCCGGACAGACCGATCCCGCTGGCCAGGAACTTCTGGCGCAGCTCCGTCCGGGCGACCTTGACCATGCGGTCGATGTCATCCGGTGGGAACTCGCGCTCCAGCACCCGCGTGAACAGCTCCGCGATCTGCTCCTTGCGCTTGTGGATCGCCGGCATCACCAGGTGTGACGGGGTCTCGCCCGCCAACTGCAGGATCCACTCACCCAGGTCGGTCTCGACGGGCGTGATGCCCACATCCTCGAGGTAGTGGTTCAGCCCGATCTCCTCGGAGACCATGGACTTGCCCTTGACCACGAGGTCCGCGTCGGCGTCACGTGCGATCCGCACGAACGCCTCGTTGGCCTCGGCGGGGGTGCCGACCCGCGTGACGGTCGCGCCGGCGGCCGTGGCGTTGGCGGTGAACCGATCGATGTAGTGGTCCCAGTTGTCCCGGACCCCGTCCTTGATGGCCGCGAACTCCTGACGCAGCTCGTCGAAACTGCGTCCCTCCTGCTCCTCCAGGGCACCGATCATCGTGTCGCGTGACTCGCGCCAGCCCCGCTGGAACGAGGTCAGCCCCGTCCGCACGTTGTCGTCGGCCAGAGCCGTGTCCAGGCGTTCATCGAACGGCTTCATGCGTCGTCCTCGGTGGTAGCGGTCGGGTCGGTTGCGGTGAGCACCAGCACATCCACCTCGTCGGGACCCTGGACCCCGATCGTGAGGCTGCGCTCGATGTCGGCGGTCCGGGACGGTCCGGTCATCAGCGACGCGAACCCCGGCTGTCCGTTCCGGGCAGCGAGCCACTCGGCCGCACCCTCCAGGCGATCGACGATGTCCGACGCCGCGACCACCTGGATCAGACGGTGGCAAAGCATCGTGACGACCCGATCACCCAGGGCATGCTCCGAGACCAGCAGGCTGCCGCTCTCCGCGACGCCCATCTCCGCCCGGACGATGGCGACAGGGACGTCGGCGACCTCGGCCGCCGGGTCATCTCCGTCGGGAACCACGACCCGGACCCCGGCGGCCTCGAGGAGCTCGCGCACCTCCGGCTGTGCAGCCGCGAGCGACGGCGCGATCGCGACGACCTCGCTGTACCCGCCGGCGTGCTCCACGACCTGTTGCCACCCGGCCACCTCGAGGTAGGTGGACGAGGCCTCGGTGACCCGTGCGGCGAAGCGCTGCAGCAGGTTCGGTGCGGTGGTCGTGTTCACACGTCCCTCCTCAGGGTCGGTTCGTGCTGGCGGCGCTCCCGGATCGCAGCGACGATCACCAGCACGGCGACACCGAGTGCCAGGGCGAACCCGATGGTGCCGGCATTGAGACCGAAGCCCCAAACGAACAGGTAGCTCACGATCCCGGCCATGAACAGATAGTAGAGGCAGGGGATGGCGACCTTCCGCATCAGTTCGCCCTCACGGCCGACCATGCCGACCGTTGCGGCCGCGGCCACGACGTTGTGCACGGTCAGCATGTTCCCGGCCGCACCGCCGACGGCCTGCGCCGCCACGATCGGGGCGGTCGCGACGCCGATGCCTTCGGCCGTGGCGAACTGGAACTGGGAGAACATGATGTTGCTGATCGTGTTGGAGCCCGCAGCGAACGCTCCCAGCCCACCGACGAACGGGGCCATCAACGGCCAGGCGGAACCCGTCGCCGCTGCCGCACCTTCCGCCAGGGTCAGTGGCATCGACGCCAGGTCCCCGGTACTGAACTCCACCCCGGAGTTGATGAAGATCCGCACCAGCGGGACGGCGATCACGATCGCGGGAGCGGCTTTGAGGATCTGCTTCCCGGCGACCGCCCAGGAGGCCTTGATCTCACTGACCTTCATACGGTGGATCCCGTAGCTCGCGAAGACCGCGACCAGGAACACCGCGCCCGGCAGGTACAGGAACTGGAAGCCGGCACTGACGCCGTCGTATCCGAAGATGTTGGCCCACGTGGGGTTCACGCCCTGGAGTGCGGACTGGATGCCCAACTCCGGGATGCGGGTGATCACCAGGATGCCGGCGAGCAGGACGTACGGGGACCAGGCCTTGGCGGTGCCGATGACCTGGCGGGGCGCGGCGTCGTCGGGCCGCAGGTCGCCCATCCAGCTGTCGAGCCACGTGCTCTTGTCGCCGAAGTCCCAGGGTTCCTTGGGCTGGAGGAACCCGGCCCGGGTCGCGGTGATCACGATGCCGAGGCCGATCAGGCCACCGAACAGCGAGGGGAACTCGGGGCCGAGGAAGCGGGCGGTCAGCCAGTAGGGAACGATCATCGCGAGCGCCGCGAAGATCGCGAACGGCCAGATCGCGAGCCCGTCACTGAACCGCTTGTTCTCGCCGAAGAAGCGGGTCAGCAGGGCAGCCATGAACAGCGGGATCAGGACGCCGACGAGTCCGTGCACGGTCGCGGCACTGATCGCGACATCTCCCAGGTAGGCCGGCAGGGTGCTGCCCCCCGCTTCGATGCTGGACTCGGCCGCGGTCCCGGCGAGGCCGCCGTTGACGCCGATGATGATCGGGGTCCCGAGCGCACCGAAGGTCACCGGGGTCGACTGGATGATCAGGCCGCACATGACCGCGGCCATGGCCGGGAAGCCGAGTGCCAGCAGGAGTGGGGCGGCGACGGCAGCCGGGGTCCCGAACCCGGATGCGCCCTCGATGAAGGACCCGAACAGCCAGGCGATGATGATCGCCTGGACGCGCCGGTCGGGACTGATGCGGGTGAACGCGGCACGGATCGATGCCATCGCACCGGAAGCGGTCATCGTCGCGAGCAACAACAGCGCCCCGAACACGATGTAGAGGATGTCGAGCGAGATGCCCAGTCCCTGGATCACCGATGCGGCGATCGCGAGGGGTTCGACGTTCCAGACGCCCCACGCGACGGCGATGACCACGACGAAGCCGACGGCCATCGCGTTGCGTGCGGACCATCGCAGCCCGACAAGCAGAACGCCGATCACGAGGATCGGCAGGAACGCGAGCAGGCTCAGGACGGCGAGGTTCTCCATGTGTCACTCTCCCTGTGGGCCCGGGGCAGCGCGGAGGGCGCGGGGCTCGGGCGATGTGCGCCAACCATGGAGGACCGTCACGGCCGGTACTAGGGCACAACCGTCGTGATCGGGGGGGACCTTTGGCGGCGAGCGGCCCCATCACACCGATCGACAGGACGTTCGGCCCTGGATCACGAGGTAGAGGTCACGGTGTGGTGGTCGCCGTCGAAGCTCGTCGCGCCGATGGCCCGCAGGTGATCGAGCAGTGGCATCGCGCAGCGGCGGTTGGTGCCCCATGCCTGACGTGCGGCCGAGGCGGAGAACGCGGCCCCGTCCTGGCCCGGCCCTGCCCGCAACCCGGCGATCGCCGCATCGATGGCGTCGGGGACGAACAGCAGTGGGCCGCAGGCGACGACCGCCCCGTCGTCGATCATCGCCTGCACCTCGAAGGACGGGACCCGCAGCTCCTCGGCCAACGTCGTCGGGTCCGGGGGCTCCAGCCACGCCTCGCGAAGCGCGTCGACGAACCGCGTGCGGCGTCCGGCCCGCGCGACGAGGTAGCGCTCGGCATGGTCCGGATGGACGATCCGGCCTGCCACGCGACGCAGCGCACCGGTCCCGACCAGGTGATCGATCAACCCGGTGGTCAACGGCGGCGGGCATCCCGCCGCCCGTGCCACCGGGAACAGGTCCGACGGATCCAGCGCCCGGTCCGCAGGGGCCTGCGCGGCATGGGACACCGCGGCCTCCGTCCACGGTGCCAGTCGGTCCGGTCGGACCAGGTGGTCGCCGATCACCGTGAGGTGGTCGGCGTCCACCGCCTCGGTGCCGAGGACCGCGGTCACCTGCGACCGGGCTCGAACCCCGCCGTGCGCGTCGACCAGGCTGCGCGTCCGGATGTGTGGGTCAGCGGCCTCCGCCAGTTCCTCGAGGACGAGCGCGTGGGTCAGGCGTCGTTCCGTCCCGCGTTGGCGGCGGTCGGGTGCGGGGTCGAGCACGACGCCACCACCGGCGGTGTGGTGCCGTCCCGCGTCCCGGAGCACGAACCGGTCACCGGCTCGGACCGACAGGGGTGTCGCGAGCTCCAGGCGGACGGGCCCGGACGTGCCGGGTTCGAGGTCCTCCAGCAGCGGCAGGACCTGCACCTCGCTGACGGCGGTCCCGACGTGCAGGTGCCAGGCGCCCCGCCGGCCGATCGCGGCCTGGGGGAGTGCCTGGAGCTGGACGTCGAGTGCGTCGCTCGGCGCATCCCGCGACCGCTGTCCGCGGTCGACCAGCACGTCGCCGCGGTTGAGATCGCCGTGTTCGATCCCGGTCAGATTGACCGCGACCCGCATCGGTGCCGTCGCCCGGTCGATCGGCTGCTCGAGGGCCTGGAGCCCGCGGATCCGGCCCGTGTGTCCCCGCGGGACGACCGCGATCTCCTGGCCGACCCGGAGCGTTCCCGCCTCGAGCATCCCGGTGACGACCGTGCCCGCACCACGGATCGTGAAGGCCCGGTCGATCCACAGACGGGTGGCGTCAGCGGCGTGGTCCTGCTCCTCGGCAGGAGGATCGCGGAGCCGGTCGACGAGGACCGTGCGGAGCTCGTCGATGCCCTCACCGGTCAGCGAGTCGACGGCAACCACGGGGGCGTCGCCGAGCGATGTCGGGGCGAGGTGCTGCCGGACGTCCTCGATCACCTCGGCCGTGCGGTCGGGTCCGGCCAACGACGCCTTGGTCACCACCGCCGCGACGCACTGACGGTCCAACAGGGACAGGATCTCCAGGTGCTCCTCGGACTGCGCGGACCACCCGTCGTCGGCCGCGACGACGAACAGGACATCCTCGACGACCCCCACCCCACACAGCATGTTCGGCAGGAAGCCGTCATGGCCGGGGACGTCCACGAACGCCACCGTCAGGACGTCGGCGGTCGTCTCGGACGGTTGGTCGGTTGGTGGTTCCACCGGCAGGTCGGTCCACACGAACCCGAGATCGATGGTCAGCCCGCGCCGCCGCTCCTCGTCCCACCGGTCGGGTTCCATCGTCGTCAGCGCCCGCAGCAGCGCGCTCTTGCCGTGGTCCACGTGACCTGCCGTGGCGACGACGTGCATCAGCCCGTCCCGGTCGCGGCGCGGAGAGCCGACAGCAACGCGTCATCCTGCTCGGTCGGCACGGACCGCAGGTCCGTCACGACGCGGTCATCGATGATGCGGGGGACCACCGCCGGGTCGCCGGTACGTAGTCGAGTGGCCAGGTCGTCGGCCGGTCCCGTCAATGCCACGCCCCAGGACGGAAGGCGTGCCCCCGGTGTGGACCCACCGCCCAGCACCGCCTCGGTCTCCACCGGCGTGCCACGACAACCTGCGGCGATCCGCTCGGCCCGCTCCCGGAGATCATCGAGGTCGGCCGCGGCCATGGCCCAGACCGGCAACTCCTCCCGCGCGTCCCGTTCGTGGGCGGCCAGGCTCGCTTCCAGCGCGGCGAGCCGGAGCTTGTCGAGGCGCAGCGCCCGCGCCAGCGGTGCGCGGCGGCACCGCTCGACGAGGTCGCCCCGACCGACCACGATGCCGGCCTGGGGCCCGCCCAGCAGCTTGTCGCCGGAGAACAGGACCAGATCAGCACCCTGGTCGACGGCCTCGGCGGCGACCGGTTCATCACGCGCGGCCGGGTGGGGACGCAGCAGGCCCGACCCGATGTCGTCGATGAACGGCACGTCGGCGGCACGTGCGACCTCGGCGATCTCCTCGGTTGATGGGCGATGCACGAACCCGTCCTGCCGGAAGTTGCTGGGGTGGACACGCAGGATCGCGCCGGTGTCGACCGTGACGGCTCGGCGGTAGTCGTCCAGGTGGGTTCGGTTGGTGGTGCCGACCTCCCGCAGTCGGCACCCGGCCGCCTCCATGATGTCGGGGAGCCGGAACGACCCACCGATCTCGACCAGTTCGCCCCGGCTGATGACCACCTCACGGTCCCGGCCGAGCACGTGAAGTGCCAGGACCAGAGCCGCTGCGCCGTTGTTCACGGCCAGACCCGCCTGCGCGCCGGTCAGGCGAGCGAGTGCCTCGTGCGCGACCGAGCCGCGCCCCCCGCGGTCCCCGTCAGCCAGATCCACCTCGAGGTTGGTGGGTCCGGCCGCTGCTTTGATCGCCGCCACGGCATCGGCCGACAGCGGCGCACGGCCGAGGTTGGTGTGCAGCAGGACCCCGGTCGCGTTCAGGACCGGGCGCAGGCCGCGGTGGGACCTTGCCCGGAGCATGGCGAGCACCTCCGCCGCGATGCGGTCCGGACCCGGCACGGCCGTACCCCCGATCACGGCGTCACGCGCCCCGGCCAGGGCCTCGCGCAGCGCGCCGACGACACGGTCGTGGCCGACCGAGGCCACGGCGTCGGCGACCTCGGGGCGCTGCAGCAGGGCGGTCAGCCCCGGGAGATCGGCCCGCGGATCGCGCTCGACAGGGGCGTGGCCGGTCATGCCGTCACCCGGATCGTGCCCGGACCGCCATCGGTGATCGAGCCGATGACGGCCGCATCGTGCCCGGTGCCCCGGAGCCCGCCGACGATGTCATCGGCGGCGTCCGCCGGCAGGGCGAGGAGCAGCCCCCCGGACGTCTGTGCATCGGCGAGCAGGAGCCGGGTCGTGTCGTCGATCTCGCCGTCGAGGTAGCGGGCGGCCTGGTCGGCATTGCGCTGCGACCCGCCAGGCACGAAGCCTGCGGCCAGCAGATCCTGCACGCCGGGGAGGATCGGGACATCGGCGGCGTGGATCACGGCGGCGACGCCGCTGGCGGTCGTCAGGCGGTTGAGGTGACCGAGCAGGCCGAAGCCGGTCACGTCCGTCGCCGCCGTCGCACCTGCGGCCACGGCGGCCTCGGCGGCATCGCGGTTGAGGCGGGTCATGGACGCGACCGCCGCCGGGTAGGCCTGGGTGAGCGGGCCCTCGCTGTCCGACCGCAGCGGCTCCGAGCGCTTCAGGGCCGTCGTGACGATCCCGGTCCCGATCGCCTTGGTCAGGACCAGGGCCTGTCCGGGTCGTGCGCCGGCGTTGGTCAGGACGGCATCCTCGCGGGCGTCGCCGATGACGACCTGGCCGAACAGGGGCTCGGAGCTGTCGATCGAGTGGCCGCCCGCGATGAGGTACCCCGCGTCGGCGGCGATGTCCACGGCCCCCTGCAGGACCTGGCCGAGCAGCTCGAAGGGCAGGTCCCGGGGCCACCCGACGAGGTTGAGCGCGAACCGGGGCGTCGCGCCCATCGCGTAGACGTCGCTGACGGCGTTGGCAGCGGCGATCCGGCCCCACGTCGCGGGGTCGTCGACCAGTGGGGTGAAGAAGTCGGTCGTGGCGACGAGCACCCGCCCGTCCGGCTGCCGGAACACCGCGGCATCGTCGCCGGTCTGTGGGCCGACGAGCAGGTCGGGATGCCCGGGGAAGCTCACGTGATCGAGGATGCGGGTCAACTCATCCAGGCTGAGCTTGCAGGCACAGCCGGCACCGTGGCTCAGCGACGTGAGTCGCGGGACAGCGTGTTCAGACATGACGACCTCGAGGTGGTGGGTTCCAGAGGGTGCGTTGGTGGGAACCACGTGGCGGCGTCGGAGGCTTCCCGTGGCCGCTACGGTCGGCGTCGCACGATGCGTGCTGGGAGGTGTCCGGACGCCTGGTGGGTCCCCCGGTCTTCAACACCGGTGAGGGGTTGTTCACAACCCCTGGCGGGTTCGATTCCCGTCCACCTCCGCTCCTTGGCTGCGGTGCGGCCGCGGCCCGGACGACCGGTCCGGTCAGAGGCGGCGTACCGTCTCCGGTCCGTCGGCCTCGACCAGCAGCCGGAGCGCTGCCTCGACGACCTCGCGCTGTCGTGCCGGGTCGCCGACCGGGCCGACCGTCCG
>SLHP01000041.1 GCA_007136095.1 Nitriliruptoraceae bacterium | reverse complement strand
CGTGCCGTTCGACGAGTCGTTGCGCCGGCAACCACGCGGCCACACGACCCGCCCGAAACGCGTGACCCTGCCGGCCGGCTGGTTGGAGCACCGCGACGACGACACACCCCTCCATGCCGACGCCGGCACGGTGATCTCCGGTGGCTGACCGGCCACACCTGGTCCTGGCGTCCGGCAGTCCCCGGCGGATGGAGTTGCTCGCGCGGTTGTCGCTGGACCCGGAGCAGCGTCCGGCCGACATCGATGAGTCACACTTCCCGCACGAGGACGCACACACCCTGGTGATGCGGCTGGCCGGGATGAAGGCCGGTGTCAGCACCCGCGACATCGACGAGGTGGTCCTCGCCGCCGACACGGTGGTGGTGGCCGACGGCAGGATCCTCGGCAAGCCCCGTCACGCCGACGAAGCCGCGAGCATGCTGGCCGGGCTGTCCGGGCGGACCCACGAGGTGATCACCGGCATCGCCGTACATCGCGGGGCGACCCACCTCACCGAGGTCGTCACGACCCGGGTGACGTTCCGCAGCCTGAGCATGGCGGACATCGCCTGGTACGTCAGCACGCGGGAACCCAACGACAAGGCCGGCGCCTACGGCCTGCAGGGTGCCGGCGCCGCGCTCATCGAGCGGATCGACGGGTGCGACACCAACGTCATCGGCCTACCGCTCCCGCACACCGTTGCGCTGCTGCGGGAGGTCGGGTTCGAGCCGTTGGCGCCGCCCGACTGACCGGGCGGCCGGCGGGTCAGATCGGTTGTTGCGCGGTTGAGAAGAACCCGGCGATCGCCTCGGCGAGAGCCGTGGGATGGGTGAGCGGGGCGGCGTGTCCGGCGCCGGGGATCTCGTGCACCGTCGCGCTGGGGAGGTGGTCGGCCAGGTACCGGGCGCTGGCGATGAACCATGGCCGGGTCTCCGAGCCGTGCAGCGCCAGCACCGGAACGGAGATCGCATCGAGCACGGCCGGGTCCCCGGGGCTGGGGCCCTGGTAGCCCCTGGCCTGCTGGAAGAAGGTGAGCAGGTTCGCGACGTAGCGCCCTGCAGCTTCGAAGTAGCCGGCCTCGTCGGCGACGGCGATCTCCTCGTCGTTGAAGGGCCAGCCGGCGGCGAACGCACGCATCGCACCGGTCAGGTCTCCGTCGGCGACCAGCTCACCCGCGCGGGCGAGGGCGGCGCCGATCGCCGCCCGCTCCTGCTCGTCGATCAGGCTCTGCACGCCCAGTTCGAACGGGGCGATCGCGGTCACGGCGTCGGACTGCGCCGTGGCGGTGAACGCGAGGCTGGCGCCAACAGACCAGCCGACCAGTCCGGTGGGCTCCCCGAGGCTCTCGACGTAGGCGATCACGTCATCGACCAGCCGACCGAAGCTGTGATCGGGGTGATCGCCGCTCAGGCCGCGGCCACGGGAGTTCGGCAGGTGGCAGGTGAACCGGTCGGTCAGGTGCGGGAGCAGCGCCTGCCAGTCGAGGTCGCCATCGCCCAGGTTCCCGTGGACGAACACGAGCGGGGGTCCCTGGCCGTGGATGGTTCCGCCGATGGTGACGTCGTCGGTGGTGGTCACGTGATGGGTGCGTTCCTTGCCCATGTGCGCTCTCCTGCGTCCCGCGGTCATGCGTCCACCGATCATGCAGAAACCATCGCGCGCTGTCACCCGACCCGGCGCGGTTCGGTCCTCGGTCCGTGGCACATCCGGTTCGTGGCACATCCGGTTGACAACCCCGCGTGCGCTGGGACGATCGAGCCGGGCTGGCGACGATGTCGTCGACCCTGGAGCAGCCTTGACACCGAACGCGGAGGAGCGACATGGATGCTGTCGAGGTCGATGGTCTGCGGATCGCGTTCGAGGCGGACGGGCAGGGCCCAGCTCTGGTGCTCCTGCATGGTGCCTTCAGCGACCGTCGGTTCTGGCGGAAGCAGTTGGACGGCCTCTCGACCGACTTCACGGTGGTCGCCTGGGACGCTCCCGGCTGTGGGCACTCGACAGATCCACCGGCCACGTTCCGCCTTCCCGATTACGCGGACTGCCTGACCGGCTTCATCGACGCCCTGGGCCTTGATGCCCCGCACGTGCTCGGGCTCTCCTTCGGCGGTGGGCTCGCCCTGGAGCTCTACCGCCGCTACCCCGACGTCCCTGCCACGCTCACCCTGGCATCGGCCTACGCCGGCTGGGCCGGGTCGCTTCCCGCGCAGGAGGTCGAGGCACGGCTCGATCAGGTGCTGGCGAACGCACAGCGTCCCGTCGAGGAGTGGGTGGACGAGTTCCTTCCCACGGCTTTCGTACGTCCGGTCCCCCCGCAGATCAGGGACGACTTCGTGACGATGATGCTCGATGCCCGGCCGGCGGGCTCGGTGCCGATGCTGCGTGGCTTCGCCGAGGCGGACCTGCGTGATGTGCTCCCTACGGTCCGGGTTCCCGTGCTCCTGCTCTACGGGGACGCTGACGTGCGCTCACCGTTGCGCGTAGCCGAGGAGATTGACGGCGCGTTGCCGCAGTCCCGGTTGGTCGTGCTGCCGGGTATCGGGCACGCCAGCAACCTGGAGGCACCCGAGACCTTCAACGACGAGGTGCGCGCCTTCCTGCACGCCGCCGGGCCTCCCGCACCCCGAACGTGACCAGCTGCGCGCAGACGCGACGTCATCTGTCGCGTTCGGGGTCGCTGCTCTCCAGGTAGCTCTTGTCGTAGACCCACCGGATACGTCGCATCTCACGTTCGGCCCGGCGTTCACCGAACACCTCCCCGACCGCGGTGACGTAGACACTCCGCCATGGCTCGCCGTGACCGTGCTCGATACCGACCACCGCGTGTGCGAGCTCATGCAGGAGCGTCCGCTCGGGTTCGGCGACGTTGCGCCCGACGACGATCCGGTCGCCGTCCGTGCGACCCGCAACGAAGCTTCCCGGGTCGATGCGGTCCACGAACCGGATCTCGAGTTCATCGGCGACGACCGGCACCCCGTGGTGACGGGCAGCGTCCACCACGACGGTCGCAAGCTCGCGCACCTCCGCCGTCACGTCGCCGCTCAGGACGAGCGGGCCGTCGCTGACCAGTGGGTCACTTGCGGGTTCCGGGAGCGACGCGACCTGCTGCGACGGTGGTGACGCGACCTGCGGTGACGG
>SLHP01000065.1 GCA_007136095.1 Nitriliruptoraceae bacterium | reverse complement strand
CCTTCTTGGCGCCCTTCTTGCCGGCCTTCTTCTTCGGGGGTTCCTGCTCCCCCGTGTAGACCAGCGTGATCGGCGGCGGGATCTCCTCCGTCTCCAACGCCTCGCCCCCCAGTTCCGGGTCGTAGGCGGGGACGCCGTCGACCACCGTCCAGGTCCCCACCGCGGGGAGCTCGAAGTCCTCACACTCGAAGGTGTGGTTGATCTTCGGGTGCGTGCAGATCGCGGTCGGCACCTTGCGGTTCTTGGGCGGCGGCCGTAGCGGGGATCCGCACTTCGGGCACGGTGTCGCGATCGGCAGCGACCACACCGCGAACACATCGTCGGGGTAGCCCGTCGAGCCGACGAACGGCTTGCCGTACCTCGAGGTACGCCGTTCGAGGTAGCTGTTCTCGGGATCCGTCGGGGACCGGAACGGCACGACCGCATCATCCTCGGTGCGGTACATCAACCGGTGCTGCACGTTGCGGATGCCCTTGCAGGTCGGATAGTCGGTGCAGCCGTAGAACCGGCCGAACTTCCCGGACCGCAACAGCATCGGCTTGTCGCAGTTCTGGCAGCGGACGTTGTCGTCGGGTTCGGGTTCCGGCTCGGGCTCGCCCACCGTGCCGTCATCGTTGAGCGGCAGGGTGCCGTCGCAGTCGGGCCACCGGCTGCAGGAGGCGAACCACTGCTTCGACTTGCCCGAGAACACCCGCTCCATCGGTGCGGAGCAGATCGGGCAGTCCGTTGGCTCGTACAGGGGCAGACGCGGCCGCTCCGGCTTGCGCTCACGGACCCAGGTGTCGACCTCCTCGAGGAAGCGACTGACCGTCGCACTCCAGGATTCCTCGCCCTCCGCGATCTCATCGAGGGTCGCTTCCATCCGGGCGGTGAAGCCGATGTCGACGATCTCGCCGAAGTGGGCCTTCAGGAAGGACACCACGACCTCGCCCAGGGGGGTGACGAAGAACCGGCGTGACTCCTTGAGCACGTACTGCCGCTGCTCCAGCGTGGAGATGATCGACGCGTAGGTCGACGGTCGACCGATGCCCTCCTCCTCGAGCGCCTCGACGAGCGTGCGTTCCGAGTAGCGGGGCGGCGGGGAGGTCTCGTGCTGCTCCGGGAGGAGCTCGGCGAGGGACAGCGACTGGCCCTCCTCGAGCTGCGGGAGCTGATCACCGACCTCCTCGACACCCTCGTCCTCGTCGCGCACGGCGCGGTAGGCCCGCAGGAACCCGTCGAACTTCTCGACCTGGCCGGTCACCCGGAAGGTCACCTCGCCGTCGGTGTCCCGGCCGACGACGTCGGCGGACACCCGGTCGAAGATCGCCGGGGCCATCTGGGTGGCGACGGTCCGCTTCCAGATCAGTTCGTACAGCCTTGCCTGTTCGGAGGACAGGTAGCGACGCACCTTGGCCGGTGTGCGGGCGATCGAGGTCGGCCGGCAGGCCTCGTGGGCCTCCTGTGCACCCTTGGCCTTCCCCGCGAACCGGCGCGGCTTGTCGATCGTGTAGCGCTCGCCGTACTCCTTGCGGACGTGATCGTTGATCTCACCGAGGACGTGCCCGGACAGGTTCAACGAGTCGGTCCGCATGTAGGTGATGAGTCCGACCTGCTCGCCGCCGAGGTTGATGCCCTCGTAGAGTTGCTGCGCGATGGCCATCGTCTGCCGGGCGGTGAACCCGTACTTGGACGCCTCGCCCTGCAGGGTCGAGGTCTTGAACGGCGGCTTGGGCTGGCGCTTGGCCTCGGTGCGCCGGACCTCCGCGACCCGGTACTCCAGGGCGCGGGCACGGTCGGCCAGCCGGGTGGCGTCCGCCTCGTTGCGGATCACGGTGAGCTTGGCCTGTCGGGCGTCGGTCTTGCCCTCCAGGTCCTTCGGGGTCGAGACCTTCAGGCCGTCGACCGCGAACAGGTTCGCGTCGATCTCCGGGGGGCCGTCGGCCTCCCGCGCGAACGTCCCGGGGAACGTCCAGTACTCCTCCGGCACGAACGCACGGATCTCGTCCTCGCGGTCGACGAGCATGCGGAGTGCGACCGACTGCACACGCCCCGCCGAGATCCCGGAGGCCACCGTTCGCCACAGCACCGGCGACAGGCGGTAGCCGACGATCCGGTCCACGGCACGGCGGGCCTGTTGCGCATCGACCAGGGAGGTGTTCAGCGACCGCGGCGCGGCGAACGCCTCCCCGATCGCGCGCTCGGTGATCTCATCGAACGTGACCCGGTTGGTGGTGTCGAGGTCGAGGTCGAGTACCTCGGCGATGTGCCAGGCGATCGCCTCCCCCTCACGGTCGAGGTCGGGAGCCAGCCACACCGTGTCGGCGTCCTTCGCCGCCTTCTTCAACGCCGTCACGTGCTTCTTCGAGTTCTCCGGGACCTCGTAGACGAGGTGGCAGGACCCGTCATCCTCGAACTCGATGGCGAAGTTGGAGCGGGGCAGATCACGGATGTGGCCGTAGGAGGCCAGCACCTTGTAACCGGAGCCGAGGTACCGCTCGATCGTCTTGGCCTTCGCCGGTGACTCGACGATGACGAGGTTGTCTGCCACGAGGATGACGTCCCTTCACGGATGGAGGTGGGCCGTGCGTCTGAGCGTGCTCGTCGGGACAGGCGTCCGGACGCCGACGGACGGGCCCCAAGCTGGATCCCGTAGGGCCTCGCCGCGACGAAAGGTGGGCTGCGGTGTGCGCCGTGTCAACCAGGCTGCACCCGTTCGGGAAGCCGGGTCATCGGGCGGATCATCACGGGGTCCCCTTCGGGGACCCCGCAGAAGCCGTCCAGATCGTGCGCTTGACGCGCGTCAGTGTCCACCAGCACTGGTCGGCTCGGGGCCATCCTTCACCGGACAGCGCGCACAGAGCCGCGGATCGACCCCGTCCTTTTGGACCCCTCCCTGCGGTTGGCTAGCGTCCGCCGCCGCTGGCGCGATCGACGATCGTGCCGGAATCGTCGCGCACTCCCGGAGGAAGACGTGGACATCACATTCATCCCGCCCATCGCGGGGGTGATCGGGCTCATCACCGCCGTGGTCATGTACCGCGCCATGATGAAGTACCCCGCCATGGAGGGGAAACCGTCGGAGATCGCGGAGATGATCCGCGACGGGGCGAAGACCTTCATGCGCCGCGAACTCCAGTTGATCGCGCTGTCGGTCGCAGTGATCGCCGTCGCGCTGTTCCTGTCGCCGCTCGGCCTGCCGACGACCGTCTCGTTCCTGGTCGGTGCGGTCACCTCGGCCGCGGCGGGCTTCCTCGGCATGATGGCGGCCACGCGCGCCAACGTGCGCACGACCACCGCGGCCCGTGACAAGGGCATGAACGAGGCACTCACCGTCGCCTTCTACGGCGGGTCGGTCATGGGCCTCGTGCTCGCCTCGCTCGGGCTGCTCGGGCTCGGTGCCCTCTACCTCATCTTCGGGACCGACCCGGAGACCTCCGAGGAGATCCACGGCTTCGCGATGGGCGCCGGTGTCGTGGCGCTGTTCTACCGCGTCGGCGGCGGGATCTTCACCAAGTCCGCGGACGTCGGCGCCGACCTCGTCGGCAAGGTGGAAGCCGGGATCCCCGAGGACGACCCACGCAACCCGGGCGTCATCGCCGACAACGTCGGTGACAACGTCGGTGACGTCGCCGGTATGGGTTCCGACATCTTCGAGTCCACCAACGGTGCGACCATCGCGACCGTGGCGCTGGCCAGCGTGCTGGCCGTCGAGGCCGGCACCGGGGTCATCGGCATCGGTGGCGCGGAGGTGCCGGAGTTGAGCCTGCTCTCCCTGCCGCTGCTCCTGAGCTCGCTCGGGCTGTTCTGCTCCATCGCCGCGATCGGCGTCGTCAGGGCCGCGTCCAGCAAGGAGCCCGCGCTGGCACTCCGGCTCGGGACCTTCGCCGCCGCCGGTGGCTTCGTCGTGCTCGCCTTCTTCCTGATGCAGGCCGTCGGGGTCGGGGTCGGCACGTGGTGGGCAACCGTCGTCGGCTCCGTCGGTGGTGTCATCATCGGGCTGTCGACCGAGTACTACACCGCAGCCAAGCCGGTCCGGGACATCGCCCGCTCCGGGGAGACCGGCCCGGCAACCGTCATCATCTCCGGGCTCGCGATCGGTCTGCAGTCCGTCGTCGTCCCGATCGTGACCATCGGTGCGATGATCTTCATCGCCAACTTCACCTCCGGGCTGTACGGCGTCGGGATCGCCGCCGTGTCGATGCTCGCCACCGTCGCCATGACCATGGCGATCGACGCCTACGGCCCGGTCGCGGACAACGCCGGCGGGATCGCGGAGATGTCGGAGCTCGGTCCCGAGACCCGCGAGATCACGGACTCGCTCGACGAGGTCGGCAACACCACCGCCGCGATCGGCAAGGGCTTCGCGATCGGCGCTGCCGCGCTCGCCGCGCTGACACTGATCAACGCCTACATCGCGGTGGTCGACGAGCGCATCGACGGCTTCCAGCTCGCCATCTCCGACCCGGACGTGCTGATCGGCATGTTCCTCGGTGGCATGCTGCCGTTCCTGGTCGCCTCCATCACGATGACGGCCGTCGGGGACGCCGCCTTCGAGATGATCGAGGAGATCCGCCGACAGTTCCGGGAGATCCCGGGCCTGCTCGAGGGCACCGCGCAGCCGGACACGGTCCGGTGCGTCGACATCGCGACCAAGGCCGCGACCAAGAAGATGATGCTGCCCGCGTCGATCGCCGTGCTCTCGCCTGTCGTCGTCGGCTTCGGTTTCGGCGCCGAGGCACTCGGCGGGCTCCTCGGCGGGGCACTGATCTCCGGTGTCCTGCTCGCGCTGACCATGGCCAACGCCGGTGGTGCGTGGGACAACGCCAAGAAGTACGTCGAGCAGGGAAACCACGGCGGCAAGGGCTCCGAGGCCCATAGTGCCAACGTGGTCGGCGACACCGTCGGCGACCCCTTGAAGGACACCTCAGGTCCGTCGATGAACATCCTCATCAACGTGATGGCCATCGTCAGCCTCGTGATCGCGCCGCTGCTCACCCGCTGATCGCACCGCAGCACCCTCGACGACCCACCCCATCGCGGGTGGGTCGTCGTCTATGGTCACGCGGCCGAGCCAGCGTCAGGAGGAGTCCGCGGGTACCACTTCCTGATGTTCGTGGTCGGACTGCTTGCCGTGGCCGCGGTCGCACTCCCCCTGCTCCTGCGCGACCGCATCATCTCCTTCCCGATCGTGATCGTGTCGGTGGGAGCGTTGCTGGCCCTGGTCTTCGATACGGGCACGTTCGATCCGGTCGCCAACGGGTTCCTGTCCGAGCATCTGTCCGAGTTCGCGGTGATCGTGGCCCTCACGGGTCTGGGACTGTCGATAGACCGGCGGGTCAGTTGGCGCGGGTGGATGACCACCTGGCGCCTGCTGGCCTTCACCATGCCCATCAGCATCGTGCTCACCTTGTGGGTCGGCTGGTGGGTGGTCGGCCTCGCACCCGCCGCAGCCATGCTGTTCGCGGCTGCCATGGCCCCCACCGGCCCGGTCCTGGCCGTCGATGTGCAGACCGGCCCGCCGACCACCGGCGACCCGATGCGGACGAGCCCGACGAGGTGCGCTTCGGTCTGACGTCGGAGTCCTCTCTCAACGACGGGCTCGCGTTCCCCTTCACCAACCTCGCGATCCTGCTGGCGGTCTACGGCTTCGCCCCGTCGGAATGGGCGGTGCGGTGGCTGCTCATCGACGTCGGCTACAAGATCGTAGGCGGGGTCGTGATCGGCTGGGCCGTCGGCGAGGTCCTGGGCTGGCTCACCCTCAAACTCGTCGGCGGCAAGGGTTTCGCGGGCATGTTCGACACGGGCGAGGGGTTGGCACCGTCGGTGATGGCGCTGGCCTACACCCTGATCTCGTTCGGGCTCTGCGAGGTCGCCGGGGCCTACGGGTTCATCGCGGTCTTCGTCACGGCGTACGTGGTGCGCGACTCCGAGCGGCAGAACCATGTCCATGACCACCTGCACGAGGGTGCGGAACAGCTCGAGCTGTTGGCGATGAGTATCGTGCTGCTCCTGCTCGGCGCGGCCTTCGCCGACGGGCTCTACCAGGCGGTCACCTGGGAGATGGTCGCCGCCGCGCTCCTGCTGGTCCTGGTCGCACGGCCCGTCGCCGGTTGGATCGGCCTCCTCGGACATGGAGGTGCCACACACCCGGAGCGCCTGCTGCTGTCGTTCTTCGGCATCCGTGGCCTCGGATCGATCTACTACCTCGCCTACGGCCTGAACCGGGCGGAGTTCATCCAGGCGGAAGCGATGTGGGCCCTGTTCTGCGTGACGATCTTCGCCTCACTGCTGATCCACGGCCTCACAGCCCGACCCGCGGTCGCCTGGTTGGAGCGCCAGCGGGATGCTGAGGCTGCTCCCGACCGGCCGACGGACACCAAGGCGAGGAAGCTCCCCGGGGGCGACGGGCCGGATAACGTCTGACCCTGCCCACGGGGAGGGGACGTTGGACGGCATCTTCGAACAGGTCGCGGCGGTCCTGCTCGTCTGCGTAGCCGCAGGTGCGTTAGCGATGCTGCTCCGCCAGCCCCTGATCGTCGCGCTCATCGCCGCCGGGATCGCGGTCGGTCCGGAGGTCCTCGGGCTGGTTGAATCCACGTCCGAGATCGAACTGCTGGCGAAGATCGGCATCTCGCTGTTGCTGTTCGTCGTCGGGCTGAAGCTCGACGTGCGACTGGTGCGCAAGCTCGGACCCGTGGCGTTGGCAACCGGTCTCGGTCAGGTCGCCTTCACCTCGATCATCGGGTTCCTGCTGGTCCTGGCGCTCGGTTTCGACGTCGTGCCGGCGCTGTACATCGCCGTCGCGCTGACGTTCTCGTCGACGATCATCATCGTGAAGCTGCTGACCGACAAGCGGGAGCTCGACGACCTGCACGGTCGGATCGCCCTGGGCTTCCTGATCGTCCAGGACATCTGCGTCGTCCTCGCGATGATCGTCATCACGGCGACTGGCGGGGAGGCTGCCGGCGAGGGCGACCTGGCTGTCGAGATCACCGGCGTCGTCCTGCGCGGCGCCGCCCTGTTGGTGCTCGTCGGACTCTTCGGCAGGTACGTGGCTCCTCGCGCCACGCACCTGCTCGCACGCAACTCGGAACTGCTCATCCTGGCGGCTGTCGCCTGGGCGGTGGCGCTGGCCGCGGTGTCGATCCTGCTGGGTTTCAGCGAGGAGGTCGGGGCGTTCCTCGCCGGTATGTCCCTGGCATCCACACCCTACCGGGAGGCGATCAGCGGGAGGTTGTCGACGTTGCGCGACTTCCTGTTGGTGTTCTTCTTCATCGAGCTCGGTACGACCTTCGAACTGTCCACCGCGCTCGACCAGATCGGCGCTGCGCTGCTGTTGTCGGCGTTCGTGCTGATCGGCAACCCGATCATCGTGATGATCATCATGGGCGTGATGGGCTACCGCAAGAAGGTGTCGTTCAAGGCTGGACTGACGGTCGCCCAGATCAGTGAGTTCTCCCTGATCCTCATCGCGCTCGGCGCCAGCCAGGGTCAGATCGGCAGCGATGCGGTCGGCCTCGTGACCGCGGTCGGGCTGATCACCATCGCCGCCTCCACGTACCTGATCTACAGCTCCGACCGCATCTACGAGCGGATCGAACCCGTGTTGCGCATCTTCGAGCGGAAGAACCTGAACACCTCGATCGACTTCGATGAGGAAGCGATCGAACCGGAGTACGTGGTTATCGGCCTCGGCCGCTTCGGCACGACGATCCTGCAGGAGCTTCTCGACCGTGGCGACGACGTCATCGGTGTCGACTTCGATCCCCGGAGTGCCCAGAACCACCGCTTCGACTCGCCGATCATCTATGGCGACGCAGAGGACCCGGATCTACCGGAGCAGCTCCCCCTGACTCGGGCTCGCTGGATCATCAGCTCCCTGCGCGACCTCGAGGTCAACCTGCATATCCTCTCCGCGCTCCAGCACCACGGTTTCGACGGCAAGATCGCCATGAGCTCGGACAGTCAGGATGACGAAGCCCGCCTGCTCGCGTCCGGTGCGGATCTGGTGATCCGACCGCTCCACGTCGCCGCTGGCCCACTGATGGAGGAACTGCACCGCCACGACTCGTGACGGCGCCTCGAGCCGTCCAGTCAGGTCAGCGCCTCCGTTAGGCTCAGCGCGCACGAGTCACCGTGACGAGCTTTCCTCGTCAGGGAACCTGCCGTAGGTGCCGCAAAGGATGATTGATGCAGCTCGACATCGAGGTCCAGGACCTTCCCGGCATCGGTAAGCGCTACGAGGTCCACGGCGAACACGGCGGTCGGGTCGCCGTGGTCATCCACAACACCGGTCGCCGGGACGTCTACGCATTCGACGGCGGCAAGGGTGCGGACCCCGACGCGGAAGATGACGATGCACAGGCGGTCGTTGAGTTCAGCGATCAACAGGCCCGCAAGCTCGGCGCCATCCTGGGTGGTGCCTACTTCAAGCCGTCGGTTGTCGAGGAGATCGAAGCAGTCATCGACGACCTTCTGATCGAGTGGGTGACCCTTGACGACAACTCGCCCCTGGTAGGCCACTCACTGACGGGCCTCGACGTCCGGCAGAAGACCGGCATGACGATCGTCGCCATCGTGCGCGACCGGCATGCGATCACCATGCCGGAGGCCGATGAGGTGCTCGAGGGTGGCGACCGTCTGGTGGTCGTCGGCGTGCGCAAGGACTTCAAGGCCTTCCAGGAACTGATCGGGGAAGCCGGCGACCTTGGGTGAGCTGGGCCTGCCCCTGCCGATGCTGGCCGCCGGGGCCGGCCACATCGGTGAGCAGCTCATCGCGCTCGGCGGCGCGTTCCTGGCCGCCGGGTTGCTGGCCCGGGCCGGCCGCCGGATCGGGCTGCCCACCATCCCGTTCTTCATCATCGCGGGGATCATCTTCGGGCCCAACACGCCCGGAGTGGTGCTCGTCGAGGACCCCGAGACGCTCGCGCTGCTGGCATCGCTCGGGTTGGTCCTGCTGCTGTTCCATCTCGGCCTGGAGTTCTCGCTCGGCGAGTTCACCAGCGGGGGCGCACCGCTGATCAAGGCCGGGTTCATCTACCTCGCGTTGAACGTCGGGGGTGGGGTGGCCTTCGGCTTCGCGCTCGGCTGGGGCACCGCCGAGGCCCTGGTGATCGCCGGAGCGGTCGGTATCTCGTCATCGGCCATCGTCACCAAGGTGCTCATCGAACTGCGCCGGCTCGCGAACCCCGAGACCCGCATGATCCTGGGCATCGTGGTCGTCGAGGACATCTTCCTGGCGCTGTACCTCGCCGTCCTCGCGCCCTTCCTGAACCCGGACGCCGGCGGGTTGGAGGCGTTCCTGCTGTTCCTGCGTGCCTTCGGGTTCCTGCTGCTGCTGTTCGCGATCGCCCGGTTCGGCGCGAAGTGGGTCGGCAAGCTGCTGGACACGCCGGATCCGGAACTGCTGGTCGTGTTGTTCCTGGGGCTGGCGGTCCTGGTCGCCGGCACCTCGGAGGAGTTGGGGGTCTCGGACGCGATCGGTGCGTTCATGGTGGGGCTGATCGTGGCGGAGACCGCCGTCAAGCACCGGGTCGAGGAACTCGTGCTGCCGATCCGTGACGCGTTCGCGGCCGTCTTCTTCTTCTGGTTCGGGTTGTCGATCAGCCCCGACGGCCTGGCCGCCGTGGCGCTACCCGTGGCCGCCGCGGTCGTGCTGTCGCTGATCCTGAACCCGGCGGCCGGGATCATCGTCGCCAAGGTCAACGGGCTCGGACGCGTCGCCGCCGTCAACATCGGCACCACGGTGCTCTCCCGCGGCGAGTTCTCGATCATCATCGCGGCCCTCGCCGCATCCGCGGGGTTGGATGAGCGGATCACCCCGTTCGTGGCCCTGTACGTGCTGATCCTGGCGATCGTCAGTCCCCTGCTCGCGTCGAAGTCGAAGAGGGTCGCGAAGATCCTGCCGAAGCGGTGGTTCCCGAGGCCGTCGGGCGCCGCCGGGTCCACCGCACGGTGATCAGCCGCCGTAGCGACCCAGAGCGACGACCCACGGTCGGCGACGGTCCAGGATCGGGTCGGGGCGAACCTCGACCGAGACATCGGTGAGACCGTGGGACGCGAACAGCGCCTCCACCTCCGTCTCGACCGCTTCGGAGATGTGGATCGGCCCGACCACGTCGTCGTTGACGGCGGCCATATCGCGGTTGCCCCTGTAGCAGGACAGGTAGACCGGCCCGGTCGCGACCAGGCGGAGCAGCGAGGCGAAGGTCGACTGCCAGTCGGCACGGGGCAGGTTGGTGAAAGCGCCGGACAGCCACAGACCGCCGAAGGAACGCTCGCGGAACGGCAGGTCCTGGAGCGGCGCCTGCACGAGTGGGTGGCGGGGTAGCAACATCCTCGCCTGCTGCAGGGCGCCGAGCGCGAGGTCGACCCCGACCGGATGGACGCCGGCGTCACGCAGCAGCCGCAGGTCGGTGGCAGGGCCACAACCTCCGTCCAGGACCAGGTCGTGGCGCTTGGCCATGTCCGCGAACCGCCGGACGTCGGCCACCGGACGCCGGAGCCGGAGCGAGGCGTGGTAGGCCACGGCGTGTTCGTCGTACGCGGCGACGCTCGCCAGCGTGCGATCATCGACGGCCACCGTCAGGCTCCTGCTCGCGGTCCGGGCGATGCTAGTGCGTGGGGTCACCCCACCCGCCCGGGCGGCGGTCCGATCGCGCTGAGCGAGGCTTCGACCCGGATGATCTCGGTCAGGCGGGTCAGGTCCAGCAGCTGCCGCAACCGCGAGCGGGAACAGATGAGGACCAGGTCCCCGTCCTGCGCCGCCGCCCGCTTGAGCCCACCGACGAGCACGCCCAGCCCGAACGAATCCATGAACTCGACCCCGTCGAGGTCCAGCGCGACGTACCGGTCCGGTCCCGTCTGCACCTCGGTCAGGTCCTGTCGCAGCTGCGCCGCCGTCGCCACGTCCACGACGCCGACCAACGTGAGCACGACCCAGCCGGTGTCCTCTCCCCGATCGATGCGCAGTGGTTCCATGGGTCGGTGCAACCTCGTGATGCGTGCGAATGGTCAGGATCCCCGGACCGTAGCGCGCTGCGGGTACCGTCCGGCAGACCGGCCGCGAGGAGGGCACGACGGACCCGCGAGACGTGCTCGAACTGCTGGGACGCACCGGAGCATCGGGGGCGGCTGGTACTGGACGGGCCGAGCACGATTCGGCCAGCGACGATCCGGCGGACGAGGGCCTGGTCCACCTGCGCCATCGGCCTGCCCGGTCAGCGACGATGGTCGCGCTGCCCGACGACCTTCCAGCGAGCCTGCGCGCGCGACTCGCACACGCGGGCATCGACCACCTGTGGTCCCACCAGGCCGAGACCCTGGACCGGGCCCGTCAGCGAGAGCACCTGGTCATCGCCACCGGGACCGCGTCGGGCAAGAGCCTCGCGTACCAGTTGCCGGTCATCGAGCGCCTCCTGACCGATGACTCGGCCGCGGCGCTCTACCTCGCCCCGACCAAGGCGCTCGCCCACGACCAGCTCCGGGCGATCCGTGCGATGAAGCTCCCACAGGTCCGTGCCGCGGTACTCGACGGGGATGTCGAGCAGACCGAACGTGATGCCATCCGCAAGACGGCGAACTGGGTGCTGACCAACCCGGATCTGTTGCACCGGTCGCTGCTGCCCAACCACCGGTGGTGGGCGGACCTGCTCCACCGGCTCGCGTTCGTGATCATCGACGAGTCCCATGTCGCCCGTGGGGT
Organism: Nitriliruptoraceae bacterium; assembly: GCA_007136095.1. Lineage (GTDB taxonomy): Bacteria > Actinomycetota > Nitriliruptoria > Nitriliruptorales > Nitriliruptoraceae > CSSed11-175R1. Next base: position 407 of record SLHP01000065.1, on the reverse strand, counting down.
GTTCGGTGGCCACGTCGCGTTGGTGATCCGTCGTCTGCGCCGCCTGGTGGAGCGGTACAGCGGTGATCCCACGTTCCTGCTCGCGAGTGCGACGATCGGCAACCCGGGAGAGCATGCGACTGCGCTGACGGGCCTGCAGGTCGGCGAGGTACTCCGTGACGGCTCACCCCGCGGGCCGCTGGACATCGGCCTGTGGCGACCACCGTTGATGGACGACGCGCCAGATGCGGGCCCCCACTCGGACGCGGACGCCGCGCTGCTCGACGACGACGCAGGCCAGCCGGCACGCCGGTCACTGCTGCGCGAGACCGGCGACCTGCTGGCGTCGTTCGTGGCCGCTGATGTGCAGACGCTGGTGTTCACGCGCAGCCGGAAGGGAGCGGAGGTCGTCGCACTGACGGCCAGGG
>SLHP01000210.1 GCA_007136095.1 Nitriliruptoraceae bacterium | reverse complement strand
TGGCTGATCCTGCAGGGGTTGGAGGTGGTCGAGGTCGCGACGTGGGGCGGCGACGACGGCCTCGAGCTGTTGGTCCACCTGCCGTTGTTCCCGATGGCGATGCTGGGCGGGGTCATCCTGCAGCTCGTCCTCGACCGGACGGACCGGGCGGCGCTGGTCGATCGGCACCTGATCAACCGCATCTCCGGGGCAGCGCTCGACCTGATCATCGTGGCGGCGCTCGGCACCCTCTCGCTCGCGGCGATCGGTGACAACATCGGTGCGTTCCTGGTCCTGCTGATCGCGGGGATCACGTGGAACGTCGGCGCGTTCCTGGTGCTCGCGCCGCGGATCGTCCCCGAGTACGCCTACGAACGAGGGCTCGGTGACTTCGGGCAGTCGATGGGGATGACGGTCACGGGCCTGCTGCTGATGCGCATCGCCGACCCACCCAACCGGTCTGGAGGGCTGGAGGCGTTCGGCTACAAGCAGCTGCTGTTCGAGCCGGTCGTCGGCGGTGGGCTGTTCACCGCCGCGTCCGTTCCCCTGATCGCGCAGCTGGGACCGGTCCCGGTGTTGGTCGGCACCTCGGTGTTGCTGGTGTTCTGGATCGTCCTGGGGATCCGCCGTTTCGGACCTGAGCAGTCGCCTGCCCGCGATCGCAGCAGCGACTGACGCCTGGGAGTGGACGGCGCCGTGCGGCCCGTTCACAGCGCCGTCAGCCATCGCGCAGTCCGTGAGCAGCGCAGACGTCAGTCGTCGAGCGCGGCGATGGCATGCAACACCTTGTCGGCGTGCGCCTTCGGTTGGACCTTCGGCCACACCTCGGCGACGTTCCCGGCCGCGTCGATGAGGACCGTCGAACGGATCACGCCTTCGTACTCCCGGCCGTACATCTTCTTCACACCCCACGCCCCGTAGGCGTCGATCGCCTGACGGTCGGGGTCCGCGAGCAGGCGGTGGGGGAGGTCGTACTTCGCGGCGAACCTCGCGTGGCTGTCGACGTCGTCCGGCGAGATCCCGAGGACCGTGGCGCCGGCCTCCTCGAACTCCTGCCACTGGTCACGGACGGCGCAGGCCTGGGTGGTGCAGCCCGGTGTGTCGTCCTTGGGGTAGAAGTAGACGACGACGGGTGCGCCGCGCAGATCGAACAGGGTGACCTCGGTGCCGTTCTGGTCCGGCAGGGTGAAGGCAGGGGCTGGCTGGCCGACGTCGAGCATGATCGTCTCCTTGGTTGCGGCGGGTGGCTACCGCCGGTGTCTACCGCGGCGGGTGGCTGCGGAGTGGCTGCGGCACGCGTGTGGTCAGGCGTCGGACCGATGACCCGGCCTGGCCGACACGCTCGTCGGCCGCCAACGATAGGTTCTGGGGCGTCGGTGTCCCGTACCGGCGCCGCCAACCAGGAAGGATCACCGATGAGCGACGAGAGGCTCGAGGTCTTCATCGAGGTCCCGATGGGATCGCGCAACAAGTACGAGTGGGACTTCGAACGGCAGACCTTCGTGCTGGACCGGATGCTGTTCACCGCCGTGCGGTACCCGGGGGACTACGGCTTCATCCCCCAGACGCTCGCTCTGGACGGTGACCACCTCGACGCGATCGTGATCCTCGGTGAACCGTCCTTCCCCGGGTGCACCATCAACGCTCGCGTGCTCGGCATGCTGGACATGAGTGACGACAAGGGCCGGGACGAGAAGATCCTCACCGTCGCCGACCACGACCCACGGTGGCGCAACCTGCGGTTCCTCGGCGACGTTCCCGACCATCTCCTGGACGAGATCGGCCACTTCTTCGGCATCTACAAGGACCTCGAGCAGAAGCTCGTCGAGGTGCGTGGCTGGCTGCCGCGCGAGGATGCCCTGCAGACCATCCAGGAGGCGCGGGAGCGTTACCCCGGTCCGGCTGACACGTCCGAGTACCCGACCTGACACCGAACCTGGCCTGGCACGCAGCCTCGGGTCTGATGGCGCGTCAGCCGCGGCCGAACAGCCCGCGGCGCTTCTTCTTGCCGGAGTCCTGGTCCTTCGACGGTGCGGGTGGATCCGCCTTGGGGGGCTTCGGGCGACTCGGTGAGTCCTTGCCCGGCTGGTCCAGGTAGAGACGGCTGAGCTCACGCATGAACTCCGAGACGTCCTTGTCGTCACCTCGCTGCGGTGCTGGTGGCGGTGGAACACCCTCGGGGTCTGCTTCCTCACCGATGGTGGCTCCGTCGTCGGGGTCGCCAGCCCCCCCGCGGCCTGCAGCTGTGTCAGTCGTGCCCTCGGTCGCCCCCCGCGGAGGGCCGGCATCGCGGGCATCGTCGGCGTAGAACTGGCTGAACGCGTCCGCGGGGGAGACCTCGGGGGGCTCAGGCCGCTGCCGGTGGGTGTCCGGAGAGGGCTCGGGAACGTCGAACGTGATGTCGAGCGTCGTGCCGTCATCACCCGGCGGGTCGCTGTCCCCGTCGGCATCGCGCGGGGGTTGCTGCGTCGTTCGTGGACCGGACGGGGGGGTGGCGAAGAAGTCGGGCATGGCTGTCGATGCAGCTGGACGTGGCGGCGGGGCCGCGGGGCCGACGTCGGGGGTCGGGTCGTCATCCGGGTGGGAGACCCAGACGTCGGGCTCGTCGGAGGCGCCGATGTCGTACACCTGGGCCGAGGATCGCTCGTCGTCCGGAGCGTCGCCGGCATCGCTCGGGTGGTCCTCGGGGGACTCGTCCCGGTCGGTGGGGCCGAAGGCGAGGGCGTCCTCGAGGGCCGCGCCGATCGCGTCCCGCGGCAGACGGACGTCGACGACGCCGAGCAGTGACAGCCCGTAGACGATGCGCGCCGCCTCGAACTCGCCGTAGCCGAGGTCGGAGGCCAGCGACCGGATACTGCGTTCACCGTCGACACTCGCCAGGACCGCGAACTCGTCGGGCTCCAGCGAAGCGGATGCGCTCGCCGCGCCCTGCCGGAAGTTCGGGATCGCTTCCAGGTCGGGGATCACGCGCGACAGCTGCTGCCATTCCTGCTGGCGGCGGGCGACCTCGACCAGGGCGTCGTCGACGATCAGGGACAGGGGGATACCGGTCGAGCCGCTGCCGTCGTCGGCGGTGAACATGAAGGCCCCGTAGCGCCACCGGATGATCTCGAACAGCGCGTCGAGCACCTGCTCCTGGACGAAGACGCGGACCGCATCCGGACGGACCAGTCCCCGTTCGACGAGGAGCGCGCCGAGGCGAGGGTTCTGTCCGCTCTCATCCTGTGACCGCAGGGCACTGGCGAGGTCGTCGGGGTCCAGTTCGCCGGCGCCGACGAGCCGGTCGCCGAGCCGCGCACGGGGTGCCGGCGACACGGCAGCGATGATGCGCCCAGCGGCGAACACCACGCGGCCCGGACCGTCGGGACCCTCGATGGCAAGGACTCCCGACGCCTCCGACGCCGCGAGTTCCCGGCACACATCGGCTGCCGTCTTCTCCACGAGGTCACCACGCATGCGGGCATCGTAGTGCAGTAGGCTCAGCTGCCCCATCACTCTCGGGTGCGGCCACGTGACCGCGAGCGGGAGAGGCGGCGGGACAGGCATGGAGGGCCACGTGTCACAGGAGCGGCTCAAACGGGTTCTGGCCGACGACTTCGTCGACGGCCTCGACACCCTGTCCACCGACGAGATCCGGGCCCGTCGAGCCGACGCACAGGCTGAGGAGGAAGCGGTCTCCTACGTCCGTCGGCTGCTCCAGGGCCGACTGGACATCCTGCGTGCTGAACTCATCCGACGCACCGATGACGGCAGTCCGGAGGCCGCTGACCTGTTGGTTCGACTCTCCAGTGTCCTGTCCGATGGCGCGGCCGGTCACCGCGACCAACTGGGTGCCCGCGCCACGCGACTGCGGGTCCCTGAGGGCATCGACGGGTACACCGAACGGCTCGATGCGGTGCTCGACGCCTCGGCACTCGAGGAACTCGAAGGCCGCACCGTCGAGACGTTGCAGGCGTTCATCGACCGCCTGACCGATCACGAGCACGAGCTGTCGGAGATCCGCCAGCAGCTGTTCGTGCGGATCGACGCCCTTCGCTCCGAGCTCGCCGCCCGGTACAAGGACGGGCGTGCAGCCATCGGCGACCTCTTGGCTGAGCGCTGATGGCGTCGGGCGATGCGGACACCCGCCAGCGGGTGTTGCTCGTCGACGACGACCCGACGCTGCTCGAGGTGCTGACCACCGCGCTCCACCTCGAGGACCTGGATGTGATCCCCGCGTCCGACGGTGAAGCCGCTCTGCGGATCGCTGCCGACGGTGCGGTCGACCTGGTCGTCTGTGACGTCGGTCTGCCCGATCCGGATGGGCTGGAGGTCTGTCGTCGCCTGAGATCCGACCCGCGGACCGCGGGTCTGCCGGTCATCCTGTTGACGGGTCGGGACACCGATGAGGGCCGGGCGCTCGGGGCGGCTGCCGGGTGCGACGCCTACCTCACCAAGCCCTTCAGCCCGTTGGAACTGCTGGAGCTCATCCGGGGTGCACGAGCTGGCGATCCGACCGGGAGCGCCTGACGGTGGCGACGGGCGGGGCGGACGACCTGCGCGTCAGGGTCGAACATGCGGCATCGGGCAGGCGCGGGCGTGGATCGACCTCGTGCAGGGACACGAACAAAGCGGGTCCCCGGTGACGATGCCGTGACCGGGGTCGAGTTGGTTGAGGTGACCCGTCGTGACCTGCGCACCGGAGACGAGATCGTCGAGTCGGTCCACATGGGGCACCTCGTGGTCACGGGTCCGGGCGGACAGGTGCGCGCCGCACTCGGTGATCCCGAGCGACCGACCCTGGTCCGGTCGGCGGCCAAGCCCTTCCAGGCGCTGGCCTGTCTGCAGCTCCTGGGTGATCTGGGCCGCGACCTCGGCGACGACGAGATCGCCGTGGCGTGGTCGTCGCACCGCGCGGAGCCACGCCACCTCGAGGCGGTTCGACGACTGCTGGCACGATCGGGGACATCCGATGATGCGTTGACCTGCCCGGTGGCGGTCGGGGAACACGATCCGAGTGGCACGGCCACGCGTGTTCGCCGGGACTGTTCCGGGAAGCACGCGTTGTTCGCCCTGGCGGGCCGCACCCTCGGCGTCTCCGGTGATGACCTGCTCGATCCGGACGGGCCGCTACAGCGGCGGATCCTGGCGTCCACCGACGAACACATCGGTCCCGTGCAGGGTCTGGCCGTCGACGGGTGTGGTGCGCCAGCGGTCCAGGTGCCGCTTGCCGGTCTCGCCCGCGGCTTCGCCATGCTGGCGGCCGACGATCAGGGCGGTCGCATCCGTGCCGCAGGGTTCGCCCACCCCGGGCTCGTCGGTGGTGAGGGACGCGCGGAGTCGGCACTGCTGGAGAAGGGGATCGTCGCCAAACCAGGAGCTGAAGGCGTGTTCGGGGCCGGCGCGGTCGATGCGTCCGGGGACCCGGTTGGGATCGCCATCAAGATCGTGGACGGTTCTGCTCGCGGTGCGGCGACGGCGGCGGTCGGTGCGTTGCAGGCCCTCGGCCTGGTGGCACCCGGGGTGTGGTCCGCCCCCGCGCCGACCGGTGGTGGCCGCCCGGTCGGTCAGGTCCGGTCAGCTGCAAGTGTCCGGGGATTCGCCGCCCGCGCGGGCTGACGCGACGGTCGCGGCCGACGGCGCTGCTACGGTGGTGCTTGCGAAGATGAGCACCTGGAGGCAGGTCGTGAGCGACAGTGAGCACGTGGACGATACCCCGTCGGGGACCACGGGTTCCTCCGACGAGGCGGCACCCACGTCACGGACGGGCAGCGGCCACGGGGCGATCGACGAACTCGGCGCCTACATCCGTGATCAGCGCGAGTCCGCGCGACTGTCCCTGCGCAAGCTCGCGAAGATCGCCGGGGTCAGCAACCCCTACCTGTCCCAGATCGAACGTGGCTTACGCAAGCCGAGCGCCGAGATCCTGCAGGCCATCGCCAAGGCGCTCGAGATCTCCAGCGAGACCCTCTACGTCAAGGCCGGCATCCTCGAGGAACGTGCGCCCGGTGAGGACCTCCAGAGCGTCGTGGCCCGCGACCCGCACCTGAGCGAAGCGCAGCGCCAGGCCCTGTTGGAGATGTACCGCTCGTTCAAGGCCCTGTCGGAGTTCCGGCAGGACAGCGGCGGGAAGCGCCGGGGGCTGCTCGACGTCGTGCGGACCGGGGACGTCGGCGACGCCGATGTCCAGGCTGCCGGCCTCGAAGCCGAGGACGACGACGGCGCCGTCTGAGCCAGCCGGTCGTTGCGTCACAGGTCCGCCCGTTGGCCGGTGGCGCCACGGTTCGTTGCGCTGAGTACCATCGCCTCACCGTCGGCTCGCGGATGGCCCGGCGGTATCACCGTGAGATCCGGGGTTCGCGACGTGCCCCATCGGAGGTCGGTCGTGATCGAGCTGCGCACACATGACGGGATGCCCGAGGGCGCCGCGCGCACCGAATGGGAACTGCTGCTCGACGAGGATCCGACGGCGACCGTGTTCCACGGTCCGCGCTTCCTGAGCCTGTGGCGCGAGGTGCTCGGACAGCGGTCCCCGATCCGGGTCCACACCGTGCATGCGGACAGACGCCTGATCGGCGTGATCGCGGACACCAACGACCTCGAGGGCAGCGCGACCGGGCCGCAGGAGCTGCGGCGCTTCATGGGCGGCACGGAGGTCACCGACTACCTCGGCCCCGTCAGTCGCCCGGAGGACCGCACCGACGTCGCCGACGCCTATCTACGCAACCTCGCCGCTGACGTGGACTGGGACGAACTGGTCGCCGGCGGGCTGGCCGAGGATGCAGGCTGGGGCGATGCGTTCCGTCGGGCCGCCGACGCGCACGGACTCGCGATCCTCGATGACGATATCGAGGACGTCTGTCCGCGCATCGACCTGCGGGGCGGTTACGAGGCCTACCAGTCACGGCTGCCCGGCCGGATGCGCCAGGAACTCAACCGCAAGACGCGCAAGCTGGCCCGGGACGCCGGTGAACTCGAACTCGTCGAGGTGCCGGCCGACGAGACCGAGGCCGCGATGGACGACTTCCTCGACGAAGCCGCCGAATCGTTCCCGGACAAGGCGGGGTTCTTCGGACGCACGGACATCCACGCCTGGTTCCGCGCCCTGGCGCGGGAGTTCGTCGATGACCGCACCCTGCGGGTGCATCGGCTGCAGGTCGGTGGACTGCCGGCGGCGACCACCGTGTCGCTGGTTCGGAACGGGCAGTGGGGGTTGTACAACTCCTCGTTCGACCCGGCGATGCAGTCGCTGGCACCGGGCATGGTGATCATCAACCTGTTGATCGAGGAGGCGGCCGGCGAGGGCTGCCACGTCTTCGACCTGTTGCGCGGTGACGAGCCCTACAAGTACCGGTTCGGCGCCACCGATCGGCGCCTGGAACGTCTGATGATCGCGCGAGGCTGAGGTGCACGTCCACCCGCAGGTCCAACCACCACCCCCCGGGACGGTCTCCCGCGTGGGGCTGATCAGCGTCCACACCTCCCCGCTGGCCCAGCCAGGCACCGGCGACGGCGGCGGCCTGAACGTCTACGTCCGTGAGACCGCCACGCGGCTCGCGGCGCGCGGCATCCACGTCGACATCTTCACGCGGTGGGAGGACCCGGAGCTGCCGGAGACCGTCGCGCTCGCCGAAGGCGTGCAGGTCCACCACGTCGAGGCCGGACCGAAGCGGCCGCTGCCGAAGAGTGAGGTCGCCAACCTGCTGTGCGCCTTCGTCCTCGGCCTGCAACGGCATCCGTCGGCCGGCACGCACGACGTCCTGCATGCGCACTACTGGCTGTCCGGGTGGGTCGGGCGGCGCGTCGCGCAGCGGTGGGGCACACCGATGGTCCAGACCTTCCACACCCTCGGTCTGCTCAAGAACTCCACGCTCGCCCCGGGGGACGTTCCGGAGCCGGCGCTGCGGCTGGTGGCCGAACAACGCGTGGCCACGGAGGCCGACCGGCTGCTGGTCCTGACCTGCGGGGAGGCCCGTCTCCTGCACCGTTCCTACGGCATCTCCGGGCAGCGCCTCACCGTCGTACCGGCCGGCGTCGATCTCGATCTGTTCCGTCCCCGCGAGTTCGTGCCATCGGCGGACCGTGCTCCGGAACTGCTGTTCGTCGGTCGCCTGCAACCCCTGAAGGGACCGGATATCGCTGTGCGCACCCTGGCCGAGGTGCGTCGGTCCCGGCCGACGACCCGGTTGCGCATCATCGGGGGAACCTCCGGGAACGGTGCCGGCTCGATGGGTCCGCAGCATCTGCGGGACCTCGCCTGCTCGCTCGGCGTGGCCGATGCCGTCACGATCGAACCGGCCGTCGACCAGCGTGATCTGGTCGAGCGTTATCACGCTGCAGACGTGGTGCTCGCACCGTCCCGGAGCGAGACCTTCGGGCTGGTGGCGTTGGAGGCGCAGGCCTGCGGCGTGCCCGTCGTCGCCGCTGCGGTCGCGGGCCTCGAAGCCGTCGTCGGCGACGGCGGCACCCTGGTTCCCGGCCACGATCCGGTTCACCATGCCGCGGCCGTGCTGCGCTACCTCGACGACCCTGCGTTCGCCGCTGCGACGTCGCAGGCGGGCGTGACGACCGGACGCCGCTCGTCCTGGGAGCGGACCGTCGACCGCCTGGTCAACATCTACACCGAGGTGGCGGCCGACACGCGGCGCGCGCCCGACGATGCCGTGGCGGTGGGCGCATGACGGACGCAGCGCAGGGCGCCCCCGACCGGGACCCGCACCGTGAGCTGATCGCCACGACCCTGGAGCAGACGGATCTGCCCGTCGCGGAGGTCGCACCGGGCCGCTGGATGACGATGCTCGAAGGCGAGCACAAGCGCACCATCCCGGTGCTGCTCGAACTCGGCGACCGGTCGCTGACCGTGACCTCGCTGCTGGCCGGGGTGCCGGACGAGGGGCACGAGGAGGTCTACCGGATCCTGCTGCAGCGCAACCAGCGGCCGTTGCCGGTGCACTTCGCGCTCGACGACGAAGGGGACCTCGTGCTGGTCGGTCGGATCCCGCGAGCCGCGTTGGACGAGCAGTCGCTGGACGAGCTGCTCGGGCTGATCCTGACCCAGGCGGATGAGACCTTCGATCAGGTGCTGCGGACGGGGTTCCGCTCCTACATCGACGTCGAGCAGCGGTGGCGGGCCAAGGTCGGGCTCCCACCGAACCCCGTTAGCGGCCAGACGGACTGACGGTTCGTCGCTTCCGGCCCGGTCAGCCGCCGCCAGCCAGCAGTTCAGCGGCAGCGACGAGGTGCTGGTCCAGCAGGGCTGCGAGCGAGCCCGGTAGCTCCCGACCCGGGTGGCGGATCGATGCGTCGTCGATGATCCCGCGCCGCCGCAGGATCTCCTTGCGCAGGGCCAGCTGGATCCCTGCCTGGGCCTCGAAGTTGGCGATCGGCAGCCACGGGGCGAAGGCGGCCCTGGCCGCGGTGAAGCCACCGGACCGGTAGGCATCGATCGCCGCCACCAGGCCCTCCGGATGGGAGAACCCGGTCATCGCGCCGGCCGCGCCGGCGGTCAGTTCGTCGATCAGCCCGACGCCACCGAGCCCTCCGAACGCCGGCACATCCGCGCCCGCCACCAGCTCCGCGATGGCCACCGACGTGGGTGGCGACTCCGCCTTGATCGCGACGGTGGACGGGGTTGCCGTGACGACCTCCAACAGCGCCGAGGTGGTGATCCGCACACCGCTGGTCGCGGGGTAGTCCTGGGCGACGATCCCCAGCCCGGTCGCGTCGTGCACGGCGGTGAGGTGGGAGGTGACGACGCCCGGGTCGGCGTCGTTGATCTGCACCATCAACCCGGCCAGCCTCCCGTCGGCGGCGTCCGCGGCCGCCCGCGCCTGGGCGAGGACCGGTGCCGTCGACAACCCGGCGAGTCCGACGACCACGGGCAGGTCGCCGGCTGTGGCGACCGCGGTCCGGACGATGGCGCCCTGCTCATCCGCGTTGAGCTTGGCGGCCTCCCCGAAGACCCCGAGCGCGACCACGCCGGTGGCGCCGATCCGCTGGTAGAGCTCGATCTGCCGGGCGAAGGATCCGGTATCGACCGCGCGGTCGGGACCGTGGAAGGGGGTGGCGAGGATGCCCCAGACGCCGCGAGTGAGGGGTGCCGGAACGGTCATCGCCCACCTCCCGGCCGGACCACGGGGTTGTGCAGGGTGCCGATGCCATCGATGCGGCACGTCGCGCGATCGCCGTCCTCGATCACCACGGCGCCGGGGGTCCCGGTCGAGATGATGTCGCCCGGGTACAGCGGCATGACCTGGCTGTGGAAGCTCACCAGCTGCGCGGGTCGGAAGGTCATGTCCGACACGACGTTCTGACGATGGAGCGCACCGTTGTGTTCGGTCGACACCACGATGTCGTCGATCGACGCGAACCGTTCCAGGACCTCGTCCATCGTGACCAGCTCCGGACCGAAGGAGAAGAAGGTCGGGAAGTTCTTGGATCGGGTCAGGAACCGGGGGTTGCGACCGAGGATGTCCTCGGCCGTCTGGTCCAGGACCGGGCACACACCAGCGACGTAGGAGAGCGCGTCATCCTCCCCGACGTTGCGGCAGTGGCGGCCGATGATCAACCCCAGCTCGGCCTCGGCGGTGACCCGCTCGCTCTGCGGCGGGAGCACGATGTCCTCGTCCGGACCGATGATCGTGTGGTCGCCCTTCATGAACGATGCGGGCTCCGTCGGATACGGCGCGCCGAGGTCATCGGCGTGCGCGCGGTAGTTCAACCCGATCCCCCAGATCTTGCGTGGATGGCGGTAGAGCGGGGCGAACGAGACCGCAGATCGCTGCAGGACGTCGTCGCCCGTCGCATCGTTCGCCAGGCGGACCAGGCGCTGTCGTACCTCGTCCGTGAGGCCGAGTTCGAGCAGTCCCTGGAGCTCGGCGGGCAGCTCCGGCGCCACATGGGTGATCGCCACGAGTCGACCGTCCGGTCGAACGACCGCGCCGAACTCCCGGCCATCATGCAGGATCGTGCAGAGCCTCATCAGGGGACCTTCGTTCGCGTGGTGGCTCCGGTCCGTAGCACCACCCGGCCGACGATGGTCGCGGATCGACGTCGCTGCGGTGGTCGGTTCAACTCTCGTTGGGCGCGGTGGATGCGCCGAACGTGTCGGATGCGCCGCTCGCCCGGGCGATCGACAGCTCCGATCGCAGGCCCCGCCGCAACGCGTCAACGTCGGAGCCGACCGACACCATCCGGAAGCCCTGTTCGGCGCGCATCCGGGCCGTGGCACCGTCGAGGCAGTGGATCCCGGGTGTCACCTCGTGGTGTCGGCAGGCGTCCAGGATGTGCGCGATCGCCTGCTCGTGTCGGGGATCCTCGTGTGCCCGCTGCGGTGCAACGCCGAGCGAGAGGGCGAGGTCCGCGGGACCGACGTAGATGGCGTCTATGCCGGTGGTCGTGACGATCTCCTCGACGTTCCGCAGGCCGGCCGCTGTCTCGATCATGGCGATGCACGCGACGTCCGCCAGGTCGTCCGGCTCCGCGGACCCTCGGGTGATGGCGGCTCGGGTCGGTCCGTAGGAACGCAGTCCATCCGGGGGATACTGGCAGGCGGCGACCGCCGCCGCGGCCTCCTGCGCCGAACCGACCATCGGGATGATCACACCATGGGCCCCGGCATCGAGCGTGTGCATGATCGACCACGGCTGGTTCCAGGGCACCCGGACGACCGCCGCGACGCCGTGGCCCTCGAGAGCGGCCAGCATCGGGACGACATCCGAATCGTCGATCATCCCGTGCTGTCGGTCGATGCAGTGGAAAGCGAAACCCTGGTCAGCGGCGAGTTCCGCGACGAAGGCGCCCCCCAGCGACCCCCAGAGCCCGAAGGCTGTCCGGCCGTCACGCCATCGCACCCCCAGTGGGTTGGCGGTGACCTGTGGCGGATGCATGGCATGTCCTGGCGGTCGATGGCGGGTCCCATGCACGCAATCTAGTCGCGGCGTACCCAGCAGAACCGAGGGGACCGGGCTTCGCCCACAGGATCTGGCGTCGGCTCTACGCTGCGGGTCTCGTCCCCCGCAGACCCGAGGGGCGATCCTAGGCGACCCGGAGGCGGCAGTGGACGGCACGCTCGCGATCATCGGCACGGGGCGCATCGGCGAGGCGCTGCTCTGGGGTCTGCTCCGAGCGTCGTCGGTGGCCCCCGAGCAGGTGATCTGCACCACCCGCCGTGACGATCGCTGTGAGGAACTGA
>SLHP01000244.1 GCA_007136095.1 Nitriliruptoraceae bacterium | reverse complement strand
GACCAACACGTCGCGCATCCCCGCGGACGGCTCCGCGAGCGTGATGGGACCCACGTCGTCGACCAGCTCCTCCGCCAACAGTCCGGTCCCGGCGCCGTACTCGAGCAGGCGCGCGTCTGCGGCCAGCGGGACGGCCGTGCGGATCGACGCGGCCGCGTCACGGGCGCGCTCGACCTTGCGGGGATCGTCGTCCCAGGTGGCGGCGCGGTCGTCGAAGTCGGAGGTCATGGCGGGCATCCGTCCGTCTGATCCGTCGGACATCCTGCACGTGTCCGACGGAAACGTCCATCGGTCCTACGCTTGCGGCACGTCGGAGCATACGCCGGAGGTGTGGGTTTCGTGGCCGATCTGCAAGGGCTCGTGGACGCGTTGGCCAGGCGGACCGGCCGGCCGATCGTGCTGGAGGACCGCCGCCAGCGCATGATCGTCTACAGCGAGCACGATGACCCGGTGGACCGGGTGCGGTCCGGATCGATCCTCAGTCGGCGGACGACGCCGGAGGTCATCGCCTGGTTCCGGAGGTTCGGCATCGCCGATGCGACCGAGCCGGTCCGCACCCCCGGGGATGCCGACCTCGGTCTGCTCCCGCGGGTCTGCGTGCCGATCCGCCACCAGGATCTCCTGCTCGGCTTCCTGTGGTTCGTCGATCCCGACGGCTCCCTCGGTGCGCAGGAGTTGGCGGCCGTCGATGAGGTGCGCGACCGGTTCGCGCTCGCCCTGTACCGCGAGAACCTCGCCGGTGAACTCGCCAGCAACCGGGATGCCGAGGCGGTGCGCAACCTGGTGACGGGGGAGCACGAGGTGCAGGTCCAGGTGGCGCAGGAGGTGCTCGCCACCGGACAGTTCCCGCAGGGGTCGGGGATCGTGACGTTGATCGCTCGGCCGGTGCTGGGCGGCGGGGGCGAGGCCGACGAGTTGCTCCGCGTCGCGATCGAGCAGGCGCTGGTCGAGGTCCGCCGGCAGCTCGGATCCCGGCTGGCGTTGCACCTGGTCCGTTTCGATCACGGGCTCCTCGTCATGGTCGACGACGTGACTCGCCCGGTCGCGGACGTCGCGCGGTCGCTGTACGAGGCGCTCGGCCGTGCCTGCCATGGGCTCGACGAGGTCAGCCGGATCGTTGTCGGTGTCGGGAGCCGCCGGGCATCGCTCGCGGAGACGCGCCGCTCGTACGAGGACGCGAGGCAGGCCGCTGACGTCGCGCTGACCCTGCCGGCCGTCGGGCCGATCGCCGATTGGTCCCGGTTGGGCATCTACCGGGCCCTGTCCCACCTGTCGGCGGAGCACCTGGAGGCGGCCAGCATCCATCCGGGACTGGAGCGGCTGCTGGAGGACCCCGAGGCGGCCGATCTGGTCGACACCCTGGAGACCTACCTCGATCTGGCCGGCAGCGCCCAGCGCTGCGCGGAGGCGTTGTCGCTGCATCGCACCTCGCTGTACCACCGCCTCGGCCGGATCGAGGAGGTGTGCGAGACGGACCTCAAGGACGGCGGGGAGCGGCTCGCGCTGCACCTGGGGCTCAAGCTCGCCCGGCTCACCGGTCGCCGGTGACCGGGAGGCAGGCGGCGGGCGTGAGGCGACGTCGCTCCGACGACTACAGCGACCGACCGGGACGGCCGATACCACCGCCATGCGCGGAACCGGAGCCACGACCGAGGTCCTGCCAGCGACCGCATCGGTCGTGGCGGCCCGGTCGTTGCTGCCGCGGGTGTGGTCCGGCGAGGACGTCCGGCCCGCGTTGCAGGAACTGCTGGATGCCGCCCGTGCTGCCGGGGACGTCCCCGGCGAGTGCGCGGCCCTGTACTCCGAGATGGCGGCCGCGTCGATCGCCGCCGATCGGGGGCGGGGCCGCGCGGCCGCGGAACTGGCTGCGCAGCGGGGCGCGGAGGGCGGGTACCCGGCCTGGGAGAGCACGGGTCGCCAGTACATCGCCAGGTTGGCGCTGGCCGACGGCAACGAGGACATCGCCCTGGCGGAGATCGTGGAGGCCGAACTGCTCGTCGACGGGCTCCCGGCGTCCATCCAACTCGCGGTCGCACTCAACGGGATCGCGGTCACCTACTCGCGTCTGGGCCTGTTCGAGGACGCCGATCGGATCCACGAGCGTCTGCACGAGGTCACGAGCCAGGTGGATGACGACTGGGCCCAGCAGGCGTTCGTCTACAACCGCCTGCTCAACCAGGCGGCCTGGGCGCTCTCGCTGATCCGCATCGGGGAGCGGGACGCCGCCCAGGATCGCCTCAGCATCGCGGCGGCGCAGGCCCGGGGTGCGGTGGACATGAGTCGATCCCAGGCGAGGTTCGACTTCAACGCCCTGTGCCTGTTCACCGACCTGATGATCGGCGACGTGCAGGTAGAAGCCGGGCGGGCGGCGCTCGAGCGACTGAGCGCCGACATCAACACCGAACCGCGCAGTTTCGTGCGGTTCGCCCTGGCCCACGGCCTGGCCAACGCGGGTCGGATGGACGAGGCCCGTCGGGAGGCCGCCGCGGGACTGGACGCGGTCAACCCGCTGGAGGGTGAGCCCGTCTACTCGATGTTGTTGTGGGAGCGTGCCCGCATCGCCACCACGGAGGACCCCGACCACCCGGGACTGCGGGACACCTGGGAGTACGCGCGCCTGACGACCGATCAGGTCTGGGAACTGCGGCGACGTCGGGTGGAGGCGGCGCGTGACCGCCTGCGCATCGGGCGGCTGCGGCGCGACCACGAACGCGTGGAACGGGCGCTCCTGGAGGACCCCCTGACCGGTGCGGCCAACCGTCGTCGCATCGATGCGGACCGCGCCGAGATGCTCACCTGGCGGCCCGGATCCTGGGCATCGGTGCTCTACATCGACATCGATGACTTCAAGACCGTCAACGACACGCACGGCCATGAACTGGGCGACAACGTCCTCCGGGAACTGTCGGCGCTGCTGTTCGAGCACACCCGGGACCGGGACGTGGTCGGACGCTACGGCGGCGACGAGTTCGTCATCCTCGCGCGGTACTGCGCACCCGACGACGCCCGGCTGCTCGGGGAGCGGCTCCTGGCTGCGGTCCGCTTCCACCACTGGGAGGATCTGCTGCCCGGCCTGCGGATCCGCATCTCGATCGGTGTGGCCAGTACCGCGGCGGCCTACGACGAGCTGTTCCCGGCCGCGGATGTCGCGCTCAACGAGGCGAAGCGCGCCGGCCGCGACCG
>SLHP01000028.1 GCA_007136095.1 Nitriliruptoraceae bacterium | reverse complement strand
GGACCCGTCGAGGCGGCGTTGGATCACGCCGGGGTCGACCCCGTCCGCGGTCAGGTCCGCGCGCCAACGTTCGGCCATCGCGTCCAACAGGTGCGCTCGGGTGTCGTCGGTGAGGCGGATGAAGCGCCACGGCCGGGTGTGGTGTGGTGCGGCGGCGGTGCCGGCGGCGCGAACCGCGGCTTCGAGGGCGGCCGGTGGGACCGCCCGCTCTGGATCGAACCGTCGGATGGTCCGTCGTCGGCTCACGGCCTGCTCGGCCGCCGTCGGACCACCGGCCGGGAACAGATCTTCGGCAAGGTCGCGGACGAGGTCGGCGCCCGTCCCCGAGGTGCCGGCTGCCAGTCCACGGAGCAACACGAACGGGGTGCCGCTGGCCTTGGTCCGTACGAGGTCCGCGGCGGCAGCCGCCTCATCGGCGACGGCTGCCTCGGTCACCTCCAGCGCGCGGCCATCGAGGTCGACGCCGCCACGTTCGTCGCGGAGGGCCGGGGTGCCAGCGATGCCCAGTGCGACCTCGGTCTGGCCCAGCCGCCAGGGACGTCCGAACGTGTCGGTGATGATGATCCCGAGGTCCACACCGAGGCGGTCCGCGAGTGTCTGCCGAAGGCGTGTGGCGGACGCGTCGGGGTCGTCCGGCAGCAGCAGGGCCTGGCCGCCGGCCACGTTGGAGGCGTCGATCCCGCCGTTCGCGGTCACGAAGCCGTGCGGCGTCCGCGTCACGACCACCTGGGGGGCGTCAGCGACGATCGCGGAGGCCTGCTGGCGCGCCAGGGCGCGTTGTGCGGCACGGGGGTCTCCGGAGGCGTCGGGGGGCAGGGCGACCGTGGCGCCCTCGACCAGGCTGACGACCTTGGAGGCGACACAGACGACGTCGCCGGCCGCGAACGTGATCCCCGCCAGATCGGCGGCGGCGATGATGCCCGCCGCCAGGTCGTCGCCGGCGGTGAAGCGGTGGGTCGTCGGCAGCGCGAGCACCTCGAGGTGGCCGGGTGGCGGGGTGGCGGGATCGCCGTTCGGCGGTCGCGTCATCGGGTGGTCTCCGCTGCGAGATCGAGGCAGGTCCTGGCCAGTGCGGCCGCCACGTCCGGATCGTCCATCAGCGTGTCGGTGGCCGTGCAGGCCACCCCGGTCGCGGTGATGTCGGCCACCTGGTCGGCGTCACGGTCGTCGATCACCCAGGCGTCCAGGAGGTCGCCGTAGTGGGCGGCGACGCCGCGGGCCGAGACCTCCGCGCCGGCCTGGGGCAGCAGGCGGTGGGCCATGCCGCGGACCACCTCGCCGCCGATGATGGGGGAGACCCCGACCACGGGTGCGGGGGTCTGGTGCAGAGCCTCGCGGATGCCGGGGATCGCCAGGATCGTGTCGATGGACACGATCGGGTTGGACGGGGCGAGGATCACAACATCCGCATCCAGCAGCGCCTCGACGACTCCCGGTGCGGGTTGGGCGGATCCGGCACCGGCCAGGTGTGTGCCCGTCACCTCCGGGGCTCCTCGTTCTCGGACCCAGTACTCCTGGAAGTGCAGGTCGCGGCCGTCTGCTGTGGTGATGCGGGTCTCGACCCGGTCGTCGGTCGCGGGGAGCAGGTTGACGGGCACGTCGAAGGCCGCGCTGACCTCGGCGGTGATCGCGGACAGGGGGGCGCCCGCGTGCAACCGCATGGAGCGGTGGAGGTGGACCGCCAGGTCCCGGTCGCCCAGCGTGAACCAGTCATCGTGTCCGAATCGCGCCAGCTCCGCCGCCACGGTGAAACGCTCGTCGGCCCGTCCCCACTGTTGGTCGGGGTGCACGACGCCGCCGAGCCAGTAGGTGATGGAGTCGAGGTCCGGGCAGATCCGCAGGCCGAAGCGGTCGAGGTCGTCGCCGACGTTCACGATGGCGACCACCTCGGCGGGGTCGACGGTGCCGATCAGGCCCCGCAGGAAGCGGGCCGCCCCGACGCCGCCGGCCAACACGGTGTACATCCACGCTCCTGTGGGTCGTCGGCTGCCGGGCAGGCCGGCAGCGTAGGCCGGACGGGGCGGAGCTACGCTCCTGCCACCCGATGAGGATGTTGATGTGGCAGACGATGCACGTGTCGGACCCCCGGTCGAGGTGCTCGAGCGTCTGCGGCCGCGTGCGCTGAAGCGGTCCGAGGACGGGCGCACGCTGACCCGTGACGAGGCGGCGTCGTTGTTGACGTGTCGCGGTGAGGATCTGGACCGCCTGCTGTCCATCGCGTCACGGGTGCGGGACGCCGCTCCCTGGTACCGGGAGGGTGCGTGGGGACGGACCGAGGACGGTCGGCAACGCGTGACCTACTCGCGCAAGGTCTTCGTCCCGCTGACGCACCTGTGCCGGGACACCTGTGGCTACTGCACGTTCGCGTGGCCACCGAAGAAGGAGATGCCGGCGTTCCTGTCGCCCGAGCAGGTGCTCGACATCGCGCGGAAGGGCCAGCAGGCTGGGTGCAAGGAGGTGCTGTTCACGCTCGGTGACCAGCCCGAGAAGCGCTATCCGGCGGCCCGCGAGTGGTTGGCGGCACGGGGCTACGACACGACCCTGGAGTACCTGCGTGCCGTCTCGATCCAGGTGATCGAGGAGACCGGCCTGCTGCCACACCTGAACCCCGGGGTGATGAGCTGGGCGGACCTGGCGACGCTCAAGCAGGTCGCACCGTCGATGGGCATCATGCTCGAATCCACCTCGGAGCGGTTGCTGGCCAAGGGCGAGGCGCACTTCAACTCGCCGGACAAGGACCCGGCGGTCCGCCTGGCGACCATCGAGGACGCGGGACGCCTGTCGGTGCCCTTCACCTCGGGGCTGTTGATCGGGATCGGCGAGACCCTGCCGGAGCGCATCGACACGTTGCTCGCGCTCCGCGATGCGCAGCGGCGGTACGGCCATCTGCAGGAGGTCATCGTCCAGAACTTCCGGGCGAAGCCGGACACCGCGATGCGCGATCACCCGGAACCCGACCTCGAGGATCTGCTCGTCACCGTCGCGACGGCGCGGATCGTGCTGGGACCGACGGTGCACCTGCAGGCGCCGCCGAACCTGTCGCCGGGGGTGTACGGGCGCATCCTGGATGCCGGCATCGATGACTGGGGCGGCGTGTCGCCGATCACCCCTGATCATGTGAACCCGGAGGCGCCGTGGCCGCAGCTCGAGCAGTTGGCGGCCGAGTCGGCGGCTCGGGGCTTCGAGCTCTCCGAGCGGTTGTGTGTCTACCCGGAGCAGGTCACCACCCCCGATCCGTGGCTGGCCGGCAGGATGCGTGGACCGGTCGCCGCCCTGGCGACCCCGGACGGGTTGGCACGCCCCGGTTGGATCCCCGAGCCACATCCGTGGCAGGACCCGGAGGTCGTCTCGGTCGAACTGACCGCCGAGATGGCACAGGTCATCGACGGCGACGGGTCGGGTGCCTCGGCCGCTGACGGTCGCAACGCGCGGTCCGCGCAGGGGCAGGACGATGTGCACCGCGCGGTCTACGGCGACCTGCACGTGATCGCCAACGGGGTGCTGGCCGCCAACGCTCCGCGGTCCGAGGGGCCGGCCAGGTCACACATCCGTCCCGAGGTGTCCGCGGCGCTCAGCCGGGCGCAGCGGGGGGTCGTGCTGGACGATGCGGAGGCGTTGCTGCTGTTCGACACGACGGGCGTGGAGTTGGATGCGCTGACGTCGGCGGCCGACGAGGTGCGCCGGGAGATGGTCGGTGACGAGGTCACCTACGTCATCAACCGGAACATCAACTTCACCAACATCTGTTACACGGGCTGCCGGTTCTGCGCCTTCGCGCAGCGGCGCGACGATCCGGACGCCTACAACCTGTCGCTGTCCGAGGTCGCCGACCGTGCGGCGGATGCCTGGTCGATCGGAGCGACCGAGGTCTGCATGCAGGGGGGCATCCACCCGGACCTTCCCGGCGACTACTACTTCGAGGTGCTGGACGCCGTGACGGCGCGCGTGCCCGGCATGCACGTGCACGCGTTCAGCCCGATGGAGGTCGTCAACGGGGCGACACGTCTGGGGATCTCGATCCGCGAGTGGCTGACCGAGGCCAAGCGCCGGGGGCTCGGCTCGGTCCCGGGGACGGCAGCGGAGATCCTGGACGACGAGGTCCGCTGGGTGTTGACCAAGGGCAAGCTCCCGGCGTCGCAGTGGATCGAGGTGATCACGACCGCCCACGACGTCGGGCTGCCATCGTCGTCCACGATGATGTACGGACACGTGGACGAACCGCGTCACTGGGTCGCGCACATCAAGCTCCTGCGCGAGATCCAGGAGCGCACCGGTGGGTTCACCGAGTTCGTTCCGTTGCCGTTCGTGCATCAGCTCGCGCCGATCTACCTGGCCGGTGTGGCGCGGCCGGGGTCGAGCTTCGAGGACGATCGTCGGGTCCATGCGATCGCGCGGCTGCTGCTGCAGGGAGCGATCGATCACGTGCAACTGTCGTGGGTCAAGGTCGGGCTCGAGCGTGCGGTGACCCTGCTCGAGGGAGGCTGTGACGACCTCGGCGGAACCCTGATGGAGGAGACCATCTCGCGGATGGCGGGATCGACGCACGGCATCCGTCAGGAACCCGACGACCTCGCCGCCGTCGCGGTGGCCGCCGGGCGTCCGGCACGCCAGCGCACCACCACCTACGGGCGGGTGGTACCGGCGGAACCGGCGTTCGCCGGACGCTGAGACGCATCGCTCCTGCGCCCACGGGCGGGAACCTGGACAACCCTGCACAGAAACCTGGACAGAAGAGTTGACAAAAGCTATACATCATGTCACGCTTCCCTTGTGAAGGTTCGCACGACCGCCGGCCGGAGCCGGCCTGAGATGCAGACCCGACTCGGCCCACGTGGCCGTCCCGATACGGAGATGACATGGCTGCCGCAGCGTTGCACGTGACCCCGACCAGCACGACCGCCATGGGCGGTGCGCAGGTCTCGAGCCCCCGGACCGATCGAGCGGTGGCCGACGAGCTGCTCGTTCGCGTCGGCCAGGGGGATGAGCGGGCGTTCGCTGAGCTGTTCGAGCGGATCTCATCGCAGGTCCTCGGGGTCTCCCTGCGCGTCCTGCGGGATCGGGCGATCGCCGAAGAGGTCTCCCAGGAGGTCATGGTGGAGGTCTGGAAGAAGGCGGACCGGTTCGACCCCGACCGCGGGTCGGCGAGCGGATGGATCACCACGCTGACCCACCGGCGTGCCGTGGATCGGGTGCGTAGCGAGCAGGCGGGACGCGACCGTGACGACCGGGTCTCGCGTCGCGACGAGCCCCGGGCGTTCGACTCGGTCGCCGATGAGGTCGCGGTGCGGCTCGACCACTGGCAGGTGCGCCAGGCGCTCTCGTCCCTGACCGATCGTCAGCGAGAGGCCATCGAACTGGCCTACTTCGGCGGGCACACCTACCGCGACGTCGCACGGGTGCTCGACATCCCGGAAGGCACCGCGAAATCGCGGCTCCGTGACGGGCTCCTGCGCCTGCGCGAGTCGCTCGAAGAGCTCGTCTGAGCCCGAGATCGACGGGTCCTCCGACAAGCTCCCCCCGCACGAGACCGCGCCACGACCCCAACGGGTCGTGGCGCTTCTCGTCGTTGGACACCACCGGTAGTGGTCTGGCCTTGACCGCAGGCCGCCCTTGCGACAGAATGACGCCGGTGTAGTTCCATCACTGTCGATCGCGAGGAACATCTTGGGTGCCATCGCTGAGCTCACGACGAAGCTCGCATTCGATGCGGATGATCGCGCGTGGATGCTCGAAGCCACGTGTCTCGACGCCGACCCTGAGGCGTTCTTCCCGGAGAAGGGTGGTTCGACGCGCGAGGCCAAGCGCATCTGTGGTGCCTGCCCGGTGCGTTCCGATTGCCTCGACTACGCACTGACCCACGAGGAGCGCTTCGGTATCTGGGGAGGGCTCTCCGAGCGTGAGCGTCGACGCGCGAAGCGGCTCACGGCCTGACGAACGTAGGAGCGCCCTGACGACCGTGGGGCCTGAGCGCCTGGCGCGCCTGGGGACGTGGCCGTCCGGCCTCCGCGGTCTGAGTCGCTCAGACCCGCTGTGGTAGCGTCCGTCGTCGCTTCGGTGCGGATCCGTCGCGCGGGTCTCGCTCATCGCGTGATGTCCCCGAGCAGCCGGTGCGCGACGTGGTGCGCTGGCGGTGCCACGTCCTCGAATCCCCAGGAGCCAGCCCACTGTGCAGGTCACCGCTGTGTCGCGCGTGCTCGTCGTGCTCGTCGCGCACGACGGCGTCACCTGGCTGCCACGGACCCTCGATGCGCTGGCGGCGCAGACCCATCGGAACCTCGAGGTCCTCGCGGTCGACAACGGCAGTACCGATGGCTCGCGCGAACTGCTGTTGGACCGGCTGGGTCACGGGTCGGTCCTGGTCGCAGATCGCGACCTCGGGTTCGGTGCGGCCGTCTCGATGGCGCTCGATGCCTACCACGGCGATGCCGCGCTGATCTGGCTGCTCCACGATGACCTCGCGGCTGTGCCGGAGGCACTCGAGCACCTCGTTACGGCGCTGGACGAGGACCCTCGGCTGGCGATGGTGGGGCCGAAGCTGCTGGACTGGGACGACCCTGACCGGCTGCAGTCCGTCGGCTGGACCATCGACCTCACCGGGCGCGCCGACTCCGGGGTCGACCCGGGTGAGCTCGATCAGGGACAGTGGGATCAGCAGCGGCGGGTGTTGTACGTCTCGACCGCGGGCATGCTGGTCCGCCGTGACGTGTTCGAGCGGCTGGGCCGTTTCGACCGCCGCTACCACGTCTTCCGCGACGACCTCGATCTGTGCTGGCGGGCCTGGCTCGCGGGCTACGAGGTCGAGGTGATCCCCGCAGCGACCGGTGAGCACGTCGCCGCGGCCTCGACCTATGTGCGTCTGGGCCAGACCCGCTTCATCGGGCCGCGGTACTTCGCCGAACGCAACACCCTCGCGACCCTGATCAAGAACTACACCGCGGGGCGACTGCCGGTCGTGCTCCTGCTGTACATCCTGGTCGGGCTCGCCAAGGTCGTTGGCTTCGTGCTCACACGCCGGTTCTCCGACGCCTGGCAGACGGTGCGGGCCTGGCTCTGGAACATCGTGCACCTGCGTGAGACGCTCCGGCTACGCGGGCGCTCCGTGGCCGTGCGCCAACGCTCCGATCGTGAACTCCGGGAGCTCTTCGGTCGGGTCTCGCCGCGGATCCGGGCCTACGTCGAGGCGATCGCCGATTGGATCGCCGGGGGCGATCATCCCGTCGCCCCCGCGGAAGCGCTCCGCGAGGGCGAGGAACCCCTCGTCGTCGAACCATCGCTCAAGCGGGTCGTGCGGCGGGTCAAGCAACGACCGGTGTTGGTCGCGAGCCTGCTGCTGGTGGCGCTCATCGGCATCGGTGCCTGGCCGCTCCTGCTGGGCGAAGAACTCCGAGGTGGTCAGCTGGCCCCGTGGCCGGACACCGCCACGGCGTTCCTCACCGACTACACCTCCGGCTGGTCGCAGGCTGCAGCGTTCGGGACCAGTGCCGATCCGAGCCCGGCACAGGCGTTGCTCGGTCTGCTCCAGTTGCTCGTCGGTGGGAGCAGCCTGCTCGCCCCCCGGGTCCTGTTGTTCGGCAGCGTCCTGGTGGCGTGGATCCTGGCGCTCCGGGCGGCCCAGGTCTACTCGCGTCGCCGTCTGCCCAGGGTCGTGGCCGCGTCGGCCTACGTCCTGTCCCCACCCGCGCTCGCGGCGCTCGCCACCGGCCAGGTCGGTGCGCTGGTACTGCTGGCGGTGTTCCCCGGCATCGTTGCGGCCGGCATCACCCTCTCCCGTCGCCGGACGCCGCCCGCGCGTGCCTGGCGCTCGGTGTCCGCCGTTGCCCTGTTGACCGCACTTGCGGCAGCCTTCGAACCCGTCGTGCTGGTCGTGGTGACCGTGGTCGGCACCCTGATGATCGTCGGTTCGCTGGTAGCCAACGCCGGGTCGGGCTGGCAGCGTGCGTTGGCCATCCGCGTCGTCGCGGCGACGGTCGGCGCGTGGGTGCTGTTGCTGCCCTGGAGCCTGCAACTGCTGGAACCCGACGGGCCCCTTCGTGGTGTGAGTGGGGAGGTCGTCGGTGGCGAGCTGTGGCGCTGGTTGTTCCTGAGCCCGGACCTCATCGGGTTCCCCGGCATCCTGGCCGGCGTCGGGTTCGTGCTGGCCGGGATCCTCGGTCTGCTCGTGAGCCTTCCTCGCGCCCCTGGTCTCCTGATCGCCCTGTGGGTCGCGGCACTGGCAGGCGCGGTCGGGGCGTGGTGGCTCGGCCGGACCGGGGGCGTGACCTGGCCCGGGTTGCCGCTGATCGTGACGGCTGCGGCGTTCGCCGGTCTGTTCGCATTGGCCTTCGCGTCCGCCCAGGCGTCGTTGTCCCGGTTCTCCTTCGGATGGCGCCAGATCGCCGCCGGCACCACCGCCGTGGCGGTTGCACTGAGCCTCGGCGTGGTCGCGTTCGATCTGGTGCGCGGACCGTGGGATGCGTACGCGGTCGACGACCCGGCACTGCCGGCGTTCCTGACTCTCGACGCCGACCAGGAGCCGGGGTTCCGGGTCCTCGTCCTCGCGGAGACGTCGGACGACGTGCGTTGGGAGGTCGTCCCGGGGTCCGGAGAGACGATGGCCGCGTTCGGGGTCCCGTCGTCACCGGCGCTCGACCAGATCGAGGGGCGCGTGATCGACATGCTGGACCGCGAGGATCCACAGGCCATGGCCCGCCTGGGCGCCCTGGGGGTCCGCTACGTCCTGGTGCCCTCCGGCGCGAGCGGTGAGCAGCTGGATGCGTCGCTGCGCAGACAGATCGGCATCGAGCCCCGTCCGCTCTCCGACGGTCGGTTGTTCCGAGTCGAACAGGTGCTGCCGCCGGTGTCCGTGGTTGCCACCGACGACGTTGCGTACCTCCTGGATCGCGGAGTGCTTCCGGAGGGTGCGCAGCCGCAGGAACTCCGGCAGGACGACCAGGGGATCTGGACCGGTCGTGCCGGCCAGGGCGGGTCGGTGGTCATCGCCGATGCGCAGGACCCGGGTTGGGTGGCTTCCGGTGACGGCAGTTCCCTGTCGCGGACCACGGGCGAGCCCACCGTCCTGGACGGTGTGGAGGCCCACACGACGGTGCAGGTTCGCCACGAGGGTCGTGAAGCACGTCGTCTCGCCGTGACGGGTCAGGTCCTGGCGTTGTTGCTGGTGATCTCGTTGGCGCTGCGGCCCCCGGATTTCGCCCGACGGCCGGACGATGATGTGGACGACGACACGGCCGAGCGGCTGCCGACCGGCCTGTGGAGCTCGGAGGTGGCCCCGTGAGTCGGCGGACCTCCCTGCTCGTTGCCCTGCTGAGCCTCGCGGTCGCTGTCGGGGTCTACGCCGTTGACCTCGTGGTCGAACCCGCCGTCTCCGACCCCGGGCCCAGCGCGGAGGTGACCACGGTCGAACCCGTGGCCGGGAGCTGGGTCTGCCCGGTCGGGGACGCACGCCCCGGCACCGAGATGGTCACCACCGTGGCCCGCCCTCCCTCGAACAGCGCCACACCCAGTGACATCGAGGTGTTCTCGATCGGCAGTGGGCAGCGCAGCCTGGACCGATCCTCGCAGCTGTTCGATGGCGCAGCGCTCACGCATGCGACGACCGAGGGTGACGACACCGTGATGGTGGTGGACTGGCGGGCCGCTCCGGCCGTCGTCCATGGGCAATGGACGCTCGGCAGCGATGCAGAGGACGCAGACGATGCAGACGATCTGCCAGCGGGGATCGTGGCCGGCTCCTGCGTCGAACCGTTCTCGGATCGCTGGATCATCCCGGGCATGGATACCAGTGGGGGCGCGCAGGCCGTCCTGCGGATCGCCAACCCGTTCCCGTCCGATGCGACGATCGCGGTCGGTTTCGTGGCACCCGAGGGCGCGCTGCAGCCCCTCGCCCTGCGGAACCTCTCGGTGCAGGGTCGTGACACCCTGGAGATCGATGTCAACGAGTTCCTCCCGGAGCGTGCCGACCTGGCTGCGGTCGTGACGGTCGCCAGCGGACGGGTCGGGGTGCAGGGCTACCAACTCGTGCGCTCGGCGATCGGGGGGATCGATGGCGTGTCGACCCTCGCGGCTGCGCCTGAGCCATCCGAGGGCTGGACCGTGCCCTGGATCGTCGATGGCGATGACCTGGCCAGCTGGCTGTGGGTGTACAACCCCGGCGACCGACAGGCCCTGGTCGAGCTCACCTACCACACGCCCGACGGGGGCATCGTTCCCGACGGACTCGCCGAGGTGGTCGTCGATCCGGGTGAGCTGCGCCGGGTCGACCTGCGGGGGACCCTGCCGGAGGACCGCAACGTCGTCGCCGTCAGCACACGGTCGGACGGGGCTCCGGTCGTGGTGTCCGCCGCGAACGAGCTCCGCAGCGACGATGAGCAGCGCAGCGGTTTCGCGGTCCAGTTGGGGGCCGCGACACCGGATGTGGCGTGGACCGTCAGCGGTGGCTCGACGACCGATCGGGTCGAGCAGCTGCACATCAGCAACCCGGGTGGATCGTCCGCGACGCTGTCGGTGGACGTGTTCAGTGGGGTGACGGTCCAACGCCCGGACGAGCTGCAGGAGGTGACGATCGAACCGGGCGCGCAACGGGTCCTCGACCTGGACGAGCACCTCGGGGACGTGGATGCCTGGACCGCCTTCGTGACCGCATCGTCGGGTGAGGTCGTCGTCGGGCGGGTGGGCAGCTCCGAGGCGGGGCGCCGCAACCTCGTCGCGGTGCCCGGGGTGCCGTCGTCGGCGTGGCAGACCGAGTCATCGGGCCAGGCGGTCGTTCGGGACGACGGGTTGCTCACGAGGTACGCGACCGCACTGGGGATCGCGCGCGGCGAGCGGCTTCCGACGGCACCTCGGCAACCGGACCCCGACCCCGAACCGCTCCCGGACAGCGAGCTGGAGAACGATGTCGAGGGGCCCGATGACGAACCGCCCGCCGACCCCGACCCCGATGTCGAGGATCCCGACGAGCCGATCGGCGACGATGAGGCCGATGGAGCCAACGGTGACGAGGATCCGGATGAGGCGCCAGACGATGACGGCACCGATGCCGGTGATGACACCGACGCGTCGGTCGGCGCGCGGCTGGACGAGGACCTGTTCGGGCGAACGACCGCCGAGGCGACGGGTGACGAAGATGACGATGGTGACGACGATGCTGATGAGGCGGATGAGAGCTGACGCGGGTCGCTGACGCGCTTCAGCCCCGCTCCGGATCCCCCGGGTCGTCGTCGATCCCGACCTGTCGTGCGATCTGCATCGACAGTGTCTGTCGGACCAGATCACCCAGGTCACGGTGGCTCATCGCCCGGGCTTCGAGCGGCCGTCGGTAGAGCACGAGGCGGTCAGGGAGCCGACCGTGGCCGTCGGACCCTTGCGCGGCCGGTGGCGCGACGTCGTAGCGGCAGAGTGGGACCGCACCATCGGGATCGTGTGGTGTCGCGGGAGGGATGTCCTCGATGGCGACCTCGACCCCGTCGAGGTGGGCGGAGAGCCGGGGTGGCAGGGAGCCGACCGCGTCGGTCACGATCCGTTCGAAGCGGCCGGGGCTGCTCGCCCGGAAGCCGTCCACCGGTCGGCGGCGGCGGTCGCTCAGGGATCGGCGATGACGAGCGTGGCGGTCGGTCATGCTCCGGAGCGTAGTCCCGACCGTGCGCGCCGACGGTGGCTGCCGGACACCTGCTGAATGACAACACTGTCTTGGGTGCGTTAGGTTACCCAAGAAGCTGGGGATCCCTCGCTGGGTCTGTTCGGGGATCCGGTCGGCTGTCGAGCCTGCTTGCCGAATCACATGGGTGTGCTTTATCGTGCCACCGATGATGACCTCCAACGAGCCGGCCCGCGACGTCCCCCAGGACGCCGCGGTCCATCCCTTGTCCCGGGTGGCGCAGCGACCGTGCTCCCGCCCCGGGTGTCCGGCCCCGGCACGAGCCACACTGACCTTCGCGTACGCGCAGCGGCAGGCATGGATCGAACCGTTGCAGGCGACCGACGAGCCGCAGGCCTACGACCTGTGCTCGGGCCACGCATCGCGTACCCGTGCCCCCCACGGTTGGCAGCTGCGCGACCGTCGGTCCGATGACGACCGGCGTCTTGATCCCCCACCCGTCACGCCCTCCGACCTCGGCGGCGAACGCACCGTTGCGGTGCTCGCTGCGGCGTTGCGTGCGGTTCCGGACATCGCTCCCGAGCGCGATGTCCGCTTGCCGCGTGACGTAGAGGTCGACGACGTCGACGCTGGGGCCACCGCAGCCGCCGCGGATCAGCCCGAGCTGGTCGCGCCGGCTGCGGAAGGACCGACGCGCCGATCACGCCCCGAGGACGGACCTTCCCCGGTCCTCGGGGCTGATCCGCGTCCGCGGCATCCGCGACCACCGTTGGCGGTCCGCGACGACGTGGGCTGAGTCGCTCCGTCACGGTGTCGCGACAGCCATGTGGGGT
>SLHP01000254.1 GCA_007136095.1 Nitriliruptoraceae bacterium | reverse complement strand
GACGGCGGGCCCCGGGACATCCCGGGGCCCGCCGTCGTCGGTCTCGCTCAGTCCTTGCCCGGCACGATGAGTTCGGCCTCGGTATCGGGCCCGTCCTCCTGGCCCGGCACGATCAGACCCGGCGCCTCGTCATCGCCATCGTCGTCGGACACTGCCGCGTCCGGGTCCTCCTTGAGGCCGAGTTCGATCAGCTGCTCGTCCGACGGTCCGCCGTCGACGTCGGCCGCCTCGACGATCGCGTCGATCGTCTTGCGGCGCATGATGTCACCGATCAGCATCGGCAGGCTGCCCTGCTGCTGGATGATGTTGGCGATCTCCTGCGGCGGCATCTGGTTCGACTGCGCGTGGCGCACGATCTCCTGGTCGATGTCGCTCGGATCGAGGTCGATCGACAGCTCCTGCGACAGCGCATCGAGGACCAGCTGAGCCTTGACGCCGGAGGCCGCCTGCTTGCGGGCGTTCTCCTCGTACTCCTCCTGCGTCATGCCCTCCGCCGCCAGGACGGCATCGACGTCCATGCCGTACTGGGTCGCCTGCTGCTCGAGCTGATCGAGGCGCGCCTGCACCTCGGAGTCCACCATCGACTCGGGCAGCGGCACCTCGACACGGGCGAGGTAGGCCTCGAGGATGCGGCCACGGAGATCGTGCTGCGCCTCCTGGATCTTGCGACGCAGCAACGAGTTGCGGATGTCCTGGCGCAGCTCATCGATGGTGTCGAACGCCGACGCGGTCGTTGCGAAGTCGTCGTCGAGGTCGGGCAGCGTCTTCGCGCGGACGTCCTTGACGTGGACGTTGAACGTGGCCGGCTTGCCACCGTGCTCGGGGTAGCCCTCGGGCATCTCGTCGTCGTACGAGAACGTGTCGCCGGCGGACTTCCCGACGATCTCCTCGTCCAGCTTGGGCGTGACACCCTCGGAGCCGACCTCGTAGAACGCATCCTCGACGTTGGCGTCCTCCAGGAGCTCCCCGTCGATCTCCACGGTCAGGTCGAGCGTGACCATGTCGCCCTTCTCAGCGGCACGGTCGACCTCGTCGACCTCGGCGAAGCGCTCACGCAGGTTGTTGAGCTGTTCGGCGACGTCGTCCTCATCGATCTCGTGGTCCGGGAAGGTCACCCCGATGCCGGTGTGGTCCGGCGGATCGAACGTCGGACGGACCTCGACGGTCGCGGTGAAGCGGGCACCCTCGGCCTCGTCGAAGACCTCGACATCGACCTCGGGCTGGGCGACGACGTCGAGTTCCTCCTCGCGGAGCGCCTCGGCGTAGTAGTCGCTGAGCGCATCCTCCATCGCGGCGTTGACGATCGCGCCCTCACCGAAGCGTTGCTCCAGCAGGCGGCGTGGCGCCTTGCCGGGCCGGAAGCCGGGGATGTTGACCTGCTTGGCCAACTCCCTGGCGGCCTTGTCGATGGCTTGTTTGACGCGCTTGGGTTCGACCTCGACGGTCAGCTTCATCTTGACGGGATCGAGGGTCTCGACGGAGGTCTTCACGGGCTTCAGGTCCTTCGCAGACGATGATGGATGTACGGGTACCCGCACATGACCGACGCACGGCTGGTCCTGCCGATGGCAGCGACGCTGACCGTGCTGACGAGGTGAGGGTAGGACGCGGCGGGACGATGCCGCTCCCTGCAGGACGCGATGGTCCCAGGTCGTCCGCTCCATGTCCATCCGGCCGACCACCGGACGCACGGTGGGGGTCGCCCGTGGCGCGCGATGGGGGCCGACCGATCCGGCGGCTACGCTCCGCGACTCCGGGGTGTAGCGCAGCTTGGTTAGCGCACCTGCTTTGGGAGCAGGGGGTCGCCGGTTCGAATCCGGCCACCCCGACGCACATGGCGAGGCCCCGCAACCGCGGTGCCTCGCCTGCGTCGGGTGCGGCGGTCCGGTTCAGCGCTTCCTGGCGGACTCGCGCTTGGTGATCATCTTGTCGATCTGGCGCCACAGGTCGTCGCGGACCTCGACGACCCCCTTCATCAGGTCCGACTCGGTGGACGTGGCGACGATCTTGTTCTCACCGCTGATCCAGCACTCCAACGCCATCCGCTGCTTGGAGGTGTCGCGATCCTTGACGGACACCTCGAGCTCGATCTGTTCGGGCTCCCAACGAGCCAGGCGACGCTCGAGGCGCCCGAACATCAGCTCCTTGATCCGTTCGTGCTCCGACGACTTGAACTCGGGAACGATGCGGAGGCGGTCTGCGAAGGTGGTCACCACGGGTCTCCTGGTTGGCGGTGTCCTCGCACGCTACCGCGGCGCACACCCGCCACACGACCCTGAAGGGACCGTCGGCGGTGGCGCGTGACCGCTCACCCAGCCGGGTTCCCGTGCAACAGCGTTCAGGTGCCGAACGCCGATGCACGCGGACCCGGGATGAGGCGACGGGCGTGGGGCGGTAGCATCACGCCGCCCGCGGGTGTAGCTCAATGGCCAGAGCCCTAGCCTTCCAAGCTAGTTATGCGGGTTCGATTCCCGTCACCCGCTCCGAGCCACGACCCCGGCTACTGCGGCACGCCTTGCGGTCCCGCCCCGACACCCGTGATCACCAGGGCCGCCAACACGCCGAAGATGACCACGATCCAGAAGGTCCACCAGAAGCGCTTGCGGATCCGGTTGCGGCGGGCACGCGCCCGAGCCTCGGCCTGGCGCTGCTTGCGCCCGGGCGTCGGACGACCCTTGGGGGCCGAGGGGTCCTTCGGACCGCGCGGCCCGGCATCCTGCTCATCCTGCTGCTTGCGATCGGACCGTCCCACGGGGCTGCCTCCTGGACCTCGAAGCGCCCGGCTCTCCGCCCGGACGACGACCGTGAGCGTAACGGAAGCCCCAGCGGCGTCGGAGCGTTGCACCATGACCGACGACCCCACACCCAGCGAACGGCGCGATCACCATGACCGACGACTCGACCACCGCCACGGCTCATCGCATCCTCGACCGGGCCCGTACGTTCGCGGTCGTCGGCGCGTCAGCCAGTCCGCACCGACCCAGCCACGGCGTGATCGGCACCCTGTTGGCGCACGGCTACACGGTCATCCCCGTGACCCCGAACGCCGAGGAGGTCCACGGCCTGCGCACGTACCCGGATCTCGCCTCGATACCCAGCGACATCGAGGTGGATGTCGTGGACATCTTCCGCCGTTCCGACAAGGCCGGCGGACACGTCGACGAGGCGATCGAGATCGGCGCGAAGGCCGTGTGGATGCAGCTCGGCGTCATCGATGAGGGTGCGGCCCGTCGCGCCACCGACGCGGGCCTGGACGTGGTGATGAACCGGTGCCCCGCGATCGAGCTCGGCCGTTGACCCACCGCCTGCCGGGAATCGCCGTCTGCGCCCCGCAGCGGCTACCGGTCATCGCGTGAGATCGCTGCGACCACCTCGTCGAGCGCCGCCAGCGAGTGGCCGCTGACGAACGTGTCAACATGGGGCAGTGCCGCGGCCATGCCACCCACCAGTGGTTGGTAGCGGGGACTGGCGCGCCGGGGGTTGACCCACACGATCCGGTGGGCCAGCCGGGACAGCCGCGCCATCTGTTCCCCGAGGACCGCAGGATCGTCACGCTCCCAGCCGTCCGAGACGATGACCACGACCGCGCCGCGCGCCATCCCCCGACGCCCGTAGTCATCGGTGAAGGCCTTGAGGGCCGCACCGATACGGGTCCCACCGGACCAGTCCGGTGCGGTCCGACCGGCCCGTTGCAGGGCGACCTCCGGTTGGCGGACCCGCAGGTCGCGGGTCAGGCGCGTCAATCGGGTGGCGAACACGAACGCCTCGGCGCGCGCACCACCGACCGCGGAGTGAAGCAGTTGGAGGTAGGCACGGGAGTATGGCTCCATCGAGCCGGAGATGTCGCACAGCAGGACGAGCCGCCGCGGCCGCGTCCGCTGCCGCCGCCGGATGCGCTCGACGGGATCTCCCGCGGTGCGATGGGAGGCGGCGACGGTCGCCCGCAGATCGAACCGGTCACCCCGCGGGTGGCGTACCCGTCGACGGGAACGTCGAGGTGGTGGCGCCACTTTCAACCGGGCCAGCAGGATCCGCAGCCGCCGCAGCTCCTCGGGCGTGAGGCTCGCGAAGTCCTTGTTCCGCAGGCGTTCATCGGTGCTCATCGCCGCCAGGATCGTCTCGCGGGCGTCATCATCCGAACCGGCGTCGCCGCCGGGATCGCCGACCGGGTTGGGTGACGGCACTGGCGAGGTCGCGCCCTGCCGGTCGCCGGCGGTCGGCGGCCGCTGATCGCCGGGCCGGACGTGCGCCGGCGGCGGCGCGAACGTCTCCCCCCGCTGGTCGGCCGGATCGATGACGCCACCGAACACCTGCGCGAAGACCCGATCGAACACCGCGATCTGTGCCTGGCCCGTCAGCAGCGTCACCCGGGCGGTCCAGTACAGCTCGTCGATCGACGCCGGAGCCGCAAGATCGATCGCGCTGGCGAACCGCCCCGCCCGCTCCGGCGTGACCGGCACACCGGCAGCGTGCAGCAGGTGGCTGAACCGTCCGGCCACCTCGGCCAGATCCGGTCCCCCGGGCGCCAGCTCACCACTCACGCTCCCGCGACCCACTCCAGGCCACGTTGCCGGGCGAGTTCCACGTCCTCGCGGTACTTGAGGACCGACCCGAGGGTGCGCTGCGCCGCGTCGGCGTCCAGCGACCGGGCGCCGAGCAGATCGAGCGCGAGCGTCCAGTTGATGGCTTCGGCGATGCCGGGCTGCTTCTGCAGGTCGAGCGTACGGAGCCGGGCGACCCCGGCCGCGATCTGCTCGGCCAGGCCGGTGCTGCTCGCCGGAACGCGACGGCGGATGATCTGGACGGCACGGTCGAGATCGGGGTAGTCGATCCAGTGGTAGAGGCAGCGCCGCTTCAACGCGTCGTGGAGATCCCGGGTGCGGTTGGACGTCAACACGACGATGGGGGGAACCTCGGCCGTGATGGTGCCGAGCTCCGGGATCGTCACCGCGGACTCCGCGAGCAGTTCGAACAGGAACGCCTCGAACTCGTCGTCTGCACGGTCGATCTCATCGATCAACAGGACCGCGGGCCGTGGCCCGGGATGCCGGATCGCGTCGAGCAACGGGCGACCGACCAGGTAGTCGGCGCCGAACAGGTCGTGTTCGTCGAGGTCGCGGCCCTTCGCCTCGGCCAGGCGGATACCAAGCAGTTGGCGCTGGTAGTTCCACTCGTACAGCGCCTCGGCAGCGTCGATGCCCTCGTAGCACTGCAGGCGGATCAACGGGGTGTCGAGCACGAGAGCGAGCGCCTTGGCCGCCTCGGTCTTGCCGACCCCGGCCTCCCCCTCGAGGATCAGGGGCTGCGGGAGGCGCACGGCGCAGAACAGGGCCGTGGCCAGGCCCGGGTCGGCGAGGTAGCCGACGTCGTCCAGACGCGCGACGAGCGCGTCGACGTCGTCGACGAGGTCCGCGAGGTCAGTCACGCCCCGAACGCCGCCGGGTCGGCGGTGAACGCCTTCTGGCACCCGGTCCCGCAGAACCACACCCGCGCGTCACCGTGTTCGACGTGCAGCGAGGTATCGACCGTCGCGACCGTCATCCCGCAGACCGGGTCGATCGCCGATCCGGCTGCGGCGGTTGGTTCGTTGGCCGCTGGTGGACTGGCCGGTCGGGGACGGACCTCGATGATCCCGGCGAGGATCGACAGCGCGACCTCCTCCGGGGTTCGGGCGCCGATGTCCAGGCCCGCCGGGACGTCGATGCGTTGCTTGAGGTCCTCGTCGACGTCCAGGGACGCCACCACCGCCGCACCACGTCGGGGGCTCGCGACCAGGCCGACGTACCCGACACCCGCTTCAAGGGCGGCGCACAACACCGGTTCCTCGTCCC
Organism: Nitriliruptoraceae bacterium; assembly: GCA_007136095.1. Classification (GTDB taxonomy): domain Bacteria; phylum Actinomycetota; class Nitriliruptoria; order Nitriliruptorales; family Nitriliruptoraceae; genus CSSed11-175R1. The sequence continues at coordinate 6,615 of SLHP01000254.1, read as the reverse complement.
GGCCGTGTGACGCGACGACCACCGCGGAGGCGTCCGGCGGGACCTGGCCCTCGAAGGTCTGCAGGTCGTAGCCGAGATGCTTGCCGAGCACCACGAGTGCCCGGGCGATCGGAGCATCACCTGCGACCACGACCATCGGCACGGGCAGTTCGGGTTCCAGGAAGATCTCGATCGTGCCGCCCGACAGGCAGTGGTTGTGCACGACGACCTTGCCAGGCTGCTCCGGCTCCGGCTCCGGTGTGATGCGCAGCAGGAACGACTCGCCGGTCTGCAGCACCCGCAGCGACTGGTCGCGGACGGTCGCCTCCGCGCACGTCCCACCGACGAAACCCTCGATGGTGCCGTCGTGGAGCACGAGGGCTTCGTCGCCGGGCTTCGCGGACGTCGGCCGCTCCGCGAGGACGACACGAGCGTGTACGAACGGCACACGCTCGGCTCGCAGCGCCGAGGACCGATCGATCACCGGGACATCCATGACGGGGGCCTCATCCTGTGGTGGTGCGGGGTCGTGTCAGGCGACGCGTTGGCCTACTCCAGGGCGAGATCCATGCGCAGCGGCGAACCCTGCATCGCCCGCCAGACCACCGCAGGCGTCAGGGGCATGTCGGCGGCGCGCACTCCGATCGCATCCAGTACGGAGTTCACAACCGCGGCCGGACTGCCGACCGTGGCGGACTCCCCGACGCCCTTGACGCCGAGCGGGTGGTGTGGTGACGGCGTGACCGTCTCGCCGAGCTCGTAGCTCGGGCACTCCATCGAGGTCGGCAGGAGGTAGTCCATGAACGACCCGCCGAGGTTGGTGCCGTCGCGTTCGAACGCGATCAACTCCATCAGTGCCATGCCGATGCCGTCCGCGACCCCACCGTGGACCTGACCCTCGACGATCATGGGGTTGATGCGCGGACCACAGTCGTCGACGGCGATGAACCGACGAACCTTGACCTCGCCGGTCCCGGCATCCACGTCCGTGACGCAGATGTACGCACCGAACGGATAGGTCAGCTCCGGCGGATCGTAGACCGCGGTGGCGTCCAGGTGCCCCTCGACACCCTCGGGCAGTTCGAGGCTGCTGTGGGCCGCCATCGCGATGTCCTGGATCGTCTTGCCATTGTCCGGGTCGCCCTTGACGAACCACCGACCGTGTTCCCATTCCAGATCATCCGGGGAGCACTCCAACGCCGCCGCGGCGATGATCCGGGACTTGTCCTTGACACGGCGGGCGACCACGGCTGCGGCCGCGCCGGAGACCGGAGTCGACCGTGAGCCGTAGGTCCCGAGACCGAACGGAGTGTTGTCTGTGTCCCCGTGGACAACGTCGATGTCCTCTGGCGGGATCCCGAGTTCGTGCGAGATGATCTGCGCGAACGTGGTCTCGTGGCCCTGTCCCTGCGACTGCACGCTGAGGCGCACCACGGCCTTGCCCGTCGGATGGATGCGCAGCTCGCAACCATCGGCCATCCCGAGCCCGAGGATGTCCATGTGCTTGCGTGGTCCGGCACCGACACCCTCGGTGAAGAACGAGATGCCGATGCCCATCAGCATGCTGGACTCCCCGGCTTCGTAGGCTCGGCGCTTCTCGGCCTGTTCCGTACGCAGCTCGTCGTACCCGGCGATGCGCATGGCCTCATCGAGCGCCCGCGGGTAGTCACCCGAGTCGTACTCCCAGCCCGTCGGCGTGGTGTAGGGGAACTGCTCCGGCTTGAGCAGGTTGTTCATCCGCAGCTCGGCAGGATCCATGCCGAGCTCATCGGCCAGACAGTCGACCATGCGCTCAACGAGGTAGACCGCCTCGGTGACGCGGAACGAACACGCGTAGGCCACGCCGCCGGGCGCCTTGTTGGTGTAGACCGCTGTGACGTTGCAGTGCGCCGCGTCGTAGTCGTAGGAACCGGTGAATATGTGGAAGAACCCGGCGGGGAACTTCGTCGGCTGGGCCACACCGTTGAAGGCGCCATGATCGGCCAGGACATCGACCTTCAGTCCCTGGATCTTGCCATCCCTGGTCGCCGCGATCGAGCCGGTCATGTGGTAGTCGCGGGCGAACGACGTGGACATCAGGTTCTCGGAGCGGTCCTCCATCCACTTCACCGGCTTGCCGGTGACGATGGATCCGACGATCGAGCACACGTAGCCCGGGTAGATGCCGACCTTGTTGCCGAAGCCCCCGCCGATGTCCGGAGAGATGACCTGGATCTTGTGTTCCGGCAGCCCCGCGACGAGCGCGTACAGCGTCCGGTGGGCGTGGGGCGCCTGCGTGGTGGTCCATATGGTGAGCTTGCCGCTGATCGGATCCATGCTGGCAACCGAGCCACAGGTCTCCATCGGCGCAGGGTGGACGCGCGGATAGAGCATCTCCTGAGTGACCACCACCTCGGCGTTGCGGAAGACCTCGTCGCACTTCGTGGCGTCGCCGGCCTCCCAGTCGTAGATGTGGTTGTCGGTCCGGCCCTCGAGGTCGTCGCGCACGATCGGTGCATCGTCGTCTAGAGCGTGCTTGGCATCGACGACCGCGTCCAGCGGTTCGTAGTCGACGTCGATCAACTGCAGCGCGTCCCGTGCCGAGTACTTGTCCTCGGCGATGACGAACGCGACCTCCTGGCCCTGGAAACGGACCTTGTCGGTACACAGCACGGACTGGGTGTCCTGCGAGAGCGTCGGCATCCAGGCGAGGCCCAGGCCCTCGAGGGTCTGGCCGGTGATGACCGCCTTGACCTTCGGGTGCGCTTCCGCGGCGCTGGTGTCGATGCTGGTGATGCGAGCGTGCGCGATCGGGCTACGCAGGATCGCACCGTGGAGCATGCCCGGCAGGGTCACGTCATCGACGTACTTCCCGGCCCCCCGCAGGAAGCGCGCATCCTCCTTGCGGTGCATGCGGCCGAAGCCGATCGGGTTGCCCTCTGCGCTGATGGGTACGTCGGTCGCGGTCATGCGCTGACCTCCTCGGCGTCGGTGGCGCCCTCAGGGTGTTCGGCGGCCCATCGCACGGCACGAACGATGTTCTCGTAGCCGGTGCAACGGCACAGGTTGCCGGAGATGGCCTCACGGATCGTGGCCTCGTCGGGATCGGGGTCGCGTGCGAGCAGCCACCTCGCGGTCATGATCATGCCGGGCGTGCAGAACCCGCACTGCAGGCCGTGCTCCCGCATGAAGCCCTCCTGGACCGGGTCGAGCTCGCCGCCAACCGCGACGCCCTCGACCGTCTCGACGTCGCGGCCGCCGGCCATGGCCGCCAGCATCGTGCAGCTCTTGATCGCCTGGCCGTCGACCGCCACCGTGCAGGTGCCACAGTTGGAGGTGTCGCAACCCCAGTGGGTACCGGTGAGGCCGAGCTCGTCGCGCAGGTAGTGCACGAGCAGCATCCGTGCCTCGACATCCGCCTCACGCTCTTCGCCGTTGACCGTCATCTTGACCTGCATCAGCTCTCCTCCCCACGTGCGCGGGCGGTTGCCCGGGTCAGCGCCCGGAGCACCAGCTCCCGGGCCAGGTGCCGCTTGTAGTCCTCGGGACCGCGCTGGTCGGTGACCGGGGAACACTGGTCGTGACAGAGTTGCGCTGCTTCCTCGAAGCTCTCGCGGATCGCGGGCTTCCCGCGCAGGGCGGCTTCAGCGTCCGGCACGATGAAGTGGTCGGCGCCGACAGCGGCCAACCCGATACCCGCGTCGGCGATCATGTCCCCGTCGAGTTGCACGAACGCACCGGCGGCAGCGACCGCCCAGTCACCCACACGGCGTTCGACCTTCTCGTAGGCACTGCCGGTCGCGTTGCGGATGGGGAACCGGACCTCGGTGAGGATCTCCGCATCCCCGACCTTGGTCTCGTAGGGGCCCTCGTGGAATTCGCGCATGGGCACGGTCCGTGAGCCGCTGGAGGAGCGGACCACCACGCTGCCACCGAGCGCGGCACCGACCGCGGACAGGTCCTCCGCGGGGTCAGCCTGGCAGAACGATCCCCCGATGGTGCCCCGGTTGCGGACCAGCGGATCGGCGATCACACGTTCCGCATCCCGGAAGATCGGATAGTGCTCGGCCAGCAGTGCCGAGTCCAGGATCGCCGCGTGGCGCACCATCGCACCGATCGCGATCTCGTCCCCATCGATGCGGATGTGATCAAGATCCGGGACGTCGTTGATGTCGATCAGCACCTCGGGGAACGCCAGGCGCAGCTTCATCATCGGCAGCAGGCTGTGCCCACCGGCGATGAGCCGGGCCTCGTCCCCGTGGCGTTCCAGCAGCGCGATGGCATCGTCGATATTCGACGCCCGTTCGTAGTCGAAGGTCTCCGGTACCTGCACGTCATCGCCTCCCAGCGTCACCCGCGAACGTTTCCCACAACTCCCAGGTGAATATAGCCATGCTCTGCGGCGCTTCGCTGGGATTGTTCGTGGGACCGCGCGATGGTTCGCGCAGATGCGTTTCCGCTCGCGGGTCCAGAGAAGGCTTCAGACCGATCGCCAGAGCCGGCTCGCGACGGTGTCGAACGTGGCGGTCCACAGCGGGGTGGTCGGATCGATCAGATCGAAGTGGTCACCCGGCAGCTCGACGACGTCGATCGGCCCACCGCTGGCCGCAGCGACGAACCGCCGGTTCATCTCGACGAGGTCCGGGTCGTCCCCGGCACCGATGGCGACGATGGTCGGGACCTGACGCTGCGGACGCGCCAGCGGCGATGCGGCGAGGTACCGCTCGGGGATCTCCGCAGGTCGTCCTCCGAGCGCCAGGCGAACCGCACCGTCGGACAGCTCGCGCGCATCGGCTGCGTCGAGATCGACGACGCCGGCCAGTGACACCACGGCCGCGACGGGTTCGCCCGATGCCCCCCGTTCCTCGGCGATCTGCAGCGCGAGCTGGCCCCCCGCGGAGTGACCGATCAGCACGATCGGCGTCTGGCCGTGGGCCCTGCCGACCGCGTCCGCTGCCTGCCGCACGCCCGCATGGACATCTTCGAGCGTGGCCTGCCAGCCGTGGCGATCGGGTCGCCGGTACTCGAGGTTCACGCTGATCAGCCCACGGTCGGCCAGGTCGATCGCCAGGGCATCCATCAGGTCCAACTGCCAGCGCGAGCGCCAGTAGCCGCCGTGGACGAGCACCGCCAGTGCCGCCGGTGGACCGCCACCATCCGGCCGGCGCAGCTGCCCGAACTGCTCCGGATGCTCGCCGTACCGCAGCGTGTCCGCGGGCGATCGCGCGGCATATACCACGGCCCGGACCGCCCAGGTGACCCCACCGAGCCCGATCCCGCGCAGGTGGGCGGACAACTGCGGCGAGGCATCCCGTCCCCGTGCGTGCGCGTCGAACCGGACCAGCACCCGACGCGGATCGCGCCGGTCGTCGCCGGGTCGGAGGAGCGCCGCTACCTCGACGTTGTCGGGCGGCACGACGACGGTCGCCGCCGGTCGGTCCCGCAGGTGCTCCTCGAACCCCTCGGCCTCGCACCAGATGACCCGGTGCTCCACAGACAGGCCAGAGGCTGCCGTCTCGATCAGCCCCTCGACGGTGCCCCGGTCGAGCGGTGCCGCGCGGTCGAGCACCACCTCCAGGCGCATGGCCCGGCCCTCCCCCGGGTCGCCCGCCCGGAGAGCGTTCACGTGGTCGGCACGTGCTCGCTGTGGCCGAGTTCGCGCAACGCCACGCGGATCGCGTCCGCGGCCGCGTCCATCTCACCCGGATCGGCGTCGGGGTCCGCGCGATCGAAGCTGAGGTCCGCCAGATCGTGGATCTGCGCGACGTGGATGTGCATGTGCGGGACCTCGAAGCCCGCGATCATCTGTCCGACGCGCGGCGGATCGAACGCCCGCTGGATGCCCTGACCGATGGTCTGGGCGAGCTGGGAACAGTGGGTCCACACCGGCGGATCGAGGTCCAACCAGTGGTCGACCTCGACCCGGGGCACGACCAGGCTGTGCCCGAGGGTGATCGGTGCGATCGACAGGAACACGACCGCCTGTTCGTCCGTCCAGACGAAGCGGCCGGGCAACTCGCCGTCGATGATGCGGGTGAACACGCTGGGCATGACGACCTCCGGAGTCGGACCGCGAGGATAACGACCCGGTCAGGTTGCCCGGCGGGTTCAGGCCGTCGGCACGACCGGACGGTGGCTGGCACGGGCCGCCTCGTACGCAGCGATGTCGTCATCGTGGGCGAGCGTCAACGCGATGTCATCCAACCCGTTGAGCAGGCAGTGGCGGGTGTGCGGGTCGATGTCGAACCCGACCTCCACACCAGCCAGATCTCCCGCACCGTCGATCCCGCCCACCCCCGGGGCGCTCACCCGCAGCTCGGCGAGGTCGACGGTGACCTCGACCGACGGGTCCGCCTCGATCAGAGCGAACAGCTGCGCCACGACATCCTCGTCGAGTTCGGCACAGACCACGCCGATCTTCGCGCAGTTCGTTCGGAAGATGTCGGCGAAGCTCGAGGCGATGATCGCCTGGAACCCCGCGTCCTGCAGCGCCCAGGGCGCGTGCTCCCGCGACGACCCGCACCCGAAGTTGCGTCCCGCGACCAGGATCGGTGCGCCGGCGTGCTCTGGCTTGTTCATCGGGAAGGACGGGTCGGGAGAACCATCGTCGAGGTAGCGACGCTCGGAGAACGCGAACGGCCCGAACCCCGTCTTCTT
>SLHP01000208.1 GCA_007136095.1 Nitriliruptoraceae bacterium | reverse complement strand
GTGGGGATGGGTGGCTCGTCGCTGTACCCGGAGGTCCTGGCGACGACGTTCGGTCCGGTGGCGGGGTTCCCGACACTGCACGTCCTCGATTCGACCGACCCGGCGGCGGTGCTGGCGGCCGAGCGCGACCTGCCCTGGGAGACCACGGTGGTCGTGCCGGCCTCGAAGTCGGGATCGACGATCGAGATGGCCTGCCTCCTGGATCGCTTCCGCGCACGCCTGCAGGACGTGCACGGTGGGGCGGCCGGCCGGTTCGTGCTGCCGATCACCGATCCGGGCAGCCGGTTGGAGGCGCAGGCGGCCGCGGAGGGCTTCCGGGAGGTCATCCACGGCCAGGTCGATGTGGGTGGCCGGTTCTCGGCGCTGACACCGTTCGGGTTGCTGCCCGCTGCCATCCTCGGACTGGATCTGCAGGAACACCTCGCGGCCGGTCGCAAGCAGTTGGCCGCCGCGCGGTCCCTGGACCCGCAGGTCAACGACGCGGCAGCACTGGGTGCGGTGATGGCGGCCGCCGTCCGTGACGGTCGGGACAAGCTCACCCTGCTGCTCCCGGACGAGATCGCATCGTTCGGGCTGTGGATCGAGCAGTTGGTCGCCGAGTCCACGGGCAAGCACGGCATCGGACTCCTGCCGATCGTCGGCGAGGACCCGACCAACGCAACGTTCGGTGATGACCGCATCGTCGTCTCGTTGGGGCGGAGTCAGCACCTCGAGACGCTGATCGCCGCTGGGGTCCCGGTCGTCGAGCTGGCCTGGTCCGGGCCGGCACAGCTCAGTGGGGAGGTGATCCGGTGGGAGTTCGCGACGGCCGTTGCCGGAGCGCTGCTGGGGATCAACCCGTTCGATCAGCCCGACGTCGAGGCGGCGAAGAAGGCGACCTCGGAGGTGCTGGACGCCGGTGAGGATCTGCCGGATCCCGAGGATCCAGCGGCCGTGCTGGGGAGTGTCAGCCCGGGGAACTACATCGCCCTGCTCGCCTTCGTGACGCCGGAAGGCGACAACCACCGCGCCGTGGACGCGGCCGCGGAGCGGCTGCGACGGGACCTGGGCGTTCCCGTCACCGTCGGGGTGGGCCCGCGCTACCTGCACTCGACCGGGCAGTTGCACAAGGGCGGTCCGAACAACGGGGTGTTCCTGGTCGTGGTCGGTGACGACCCGCAGGATGCCGACATCCCGGGTCGGGACCTGACCTTCTCGCGGCTGAAGCGGGCGCAGGCGGCGGGCGACCTCCGCGCCCTGCAGGCGGCGGATCGTCGGGCGCTGCTGGTGTCCGTCGACGCGCTGCGGTCCGTCGCGACCTGACCGAACTCAGCCCTTCGGCCGGGTCCTGACCTGCCCGAGCCCTCCGTCGACGCCGACGACCTGTCCGGTGACCCAGGAGGTCGCCGGGTCGAGCAGCCAGGCGACCGCTGCGGCGATGTCATCACCGGTGCCGAGCCGTCCCAGGATGTGCATCTGGCGGCTGGCCTCGGCCTGCGCCTCGTTGCCGACCAGCTTCGCCGTCATCTTGGCTTCGACCAGGCCTGGGGCGACGGCATTGACCCGCACGCCGCGGGCGCCGTAGGTCGCCGCGGCGGAACGGACCAGTCCGCCGATCCCGGCCTTCGCCGCGGCGATCGCCTCGTGGTTGGCGATCCCGATCTGCGCGGCGGCGGACGAGGCGAGCACGATCGAGCCCCCGTCACCCCGGCCCATCAACGGCGCTGCCGCTCGGACCACGGCGAACGCGGAGGTGAGGTTGACCGCTATGGTCTCGGCCCACTCCTCGGGGGTCGTCAGGTGGGCCGGCTTGAGCAGCACGGACCCGGCCAGGTTCGCCACGCCGTCGAGCCGACCGGCCGCATCCTGCACCTCGCCGATCAGTTCCTCGACCTGTGCGATGTCGCGCACGTCGACCTCGTGGGCCGCGGCGGCGCCGGTCTCGTCCCGAAGCGACTCCAGGTCCGACAGGGTGCGGCCGGCCAGCACGACATGGGCGCCGTCACCGGTCAGCCGACGGACCGTGGCGGACCCTGCAGCGCCACCGGCGCCGAGGATCAGGTGGACCGGTTGCTCGGACATCGTGGACCTCCGGGTCGTCGTGCCCAGCCGCAGTGGTTGCGGGCGGGCCCCCCACGGGTTCGGTGCGTCAGGCGGTCGTGGACGAGTCCCCAGGTGCGGCCGCGAGCGGATCGATGTCGGCGTCCCGGCTGACCCGGTCCCACAGCCGGTCGGCCTCCTCCCGGTCGGACCGTGTCCAGGGCACCTTGTGGTCCAGTCGTGGCCGGCGGTCGTGCCATAGCCGACCGTCATCGGGCGCGGGCTCGGTCAACGCCAGCCACACGATCGTGTCGGCACCCTGCTCCGGGGTCCGCAGGACCGGGCCGGTCAGCCGGCGGAAGCCGGGTAGTGAGGATTCGACCCCGGGGGTCAACGCCCACCCCGGATGTGCCACGTGGAAGCCCACCCCGCGGCCACCCAGCCGCCGTGCCCACTCCCGGGTCAGCACGACCTGGGCCCGCTTCGCCCGGGCGTAGGCGACCGTCCCCCGGTACTCACCCGGTGAGTCGACCCGTCCGGTCACGAGCTTCTCGGCGTACATGCCTCCCGAGGTGACCGTGATGACCCGGCTGGGCGGCCCCTCGGTCAGATGTGGCAGGAGCAGCGAGGTGAGCAGGAACGGCGCGACGACGTGGATCTGGTAGGTCCGCTCGAGTCCATCCTGGGTCACGGCACGCTCGGCGAACAGCGCGCCGGCGTTGTGGATGACCGCATCCAGCCGTTCATGGCGCTCCACCTGCCGGTCCGCGAACGCCCGCACCGACGCCAGGTCCGCCAGATCGGCCACATCGAAGGAGGCGTCCTCATCGAGGTCACGGCCGACATCCTCCGCCAGGCGCCGGAGCGTGTCCTCGCCCTTGTCCGTGCTGCGCACCAGCAGCCGGACCTGCGCGCCGGCGAACAGCAGCAGGCGGGCTGCGGCGTACCCGAGCCCGGAGTTCGCGCCGGTGACGAGCACGCGCCTGCCGTCGCCCGGCAGTTCCTCGAGGTCCTGCCAGTCGTCCAGGCGTGACCGCACTTCGTGACCGATCCGGCTGAACGACAACCCGACGGTTCCCTCGAGAGCCAGATCGACGGCGCGGGTGATCGGGGTGGGCACGGACATGAAGCTCCTCGATGGGTCGCGACGTGGGCGGGGAGGGGCTCGAACCCCCGGCCTCCTCGGTGTAAACGAGGCGCTCTCGCCATCTGAGCTACCCGCCCGGAACGGGTCGAACGCTACCG
>SLHP01000225.1 GCA_007136095.1 Nitriliruptoraceae bacterium | reverse complement strand
GAGCTTGATCGCCGCCACCTCGTCGAGCACCTCACCGTCGAGGAACCCGCCACGGACGGTCAGGCCCGGGTGATCCTTCGCGAACGCCTTGAGGACCTTGGCCGGTCCGACCGGGTCCTCAGCGCACAGGATCAGTCCGGTCGGGCCGACGAGCAGATCGTTGATCCCCTCCATGCCGGCCTTCGAAGCTGCGCGACGCGTCAGGGTGTTCTTGACGACCTTCATCTCCGCGTCAGCTTCGCGCAGCTTGCTGCGCAGTTCGCTGATCTCACTGACGGAGAGCCCGCGGTAGTGGGTCAACAGCGTTGCGGCCGCGCCGGACAGCTGCGCGCTGACCTCTTCGACCTTGGCGACCTTCTCTGGCCGTGGCATGGGAGCTCCGTTGACGTTTCGGTGACCGCCCCGCGAGGCCCCGAGAACGACGGAACCCCCTGGCGCGGACGCACAGGGGGAGGAAGCGGGGAACCATGGAGGTTCCGCGGATCCGTTCCTGCGCGGGACGCGCGGGGTGCTCGCGATCTAGCGGGGCACCGTCGCGACCTTCAGCCCTGTCGGGCGTCCAGCGGTCTTCGGCTCGGTTGGGTGGCAGCGTAGCGCTGTTGTTCGGACCCGTCGAACCCGCCGGCGGTGTGCGCGGGCACCGCGCTGCTGAGCGGCTTCCGCCCCGAGCGCTCGCCCACCGGGATGGCCGGCCACGACCCGCCGCAGCGACGGTCCTAGGTCGACGCGAGCAGCCCTTCGATCCGCCTGAGCAGCGCGAAGGACGTGGCCGGCATCGAGATCGAGGCATCGACCGACTCGCCGGGTCCATCGCCGGACCCGGATCGCGGGACGAGCAACAACGTGCGCATGTCAGCCGTCTCCGGCTGGGCCCGCAGGGTGGTGACGAAATCGTCCGCGCTGCCGTCGGGCACGTCCCCGTCGAGCACGACGAGCGCCGGTGGACGGTCCGCGACGGCGGTCGACGCGCTTCGGATGTCGGGAACCTCGACGAGGTCGAAGCGGTCGTCACCGAGGGTCAGGCGCAGTTGCGCCCGGACCCCTTCGTCGGCGGACACGAGCAGAACATGCGGTCGCTCTTCCACAGCTACTCCTGCCACGTCATGTTCGGACCATCACCACGCGATGTCACACCGGAGCGCCTGACCCTCCGGCCATGATCCGACGCGCAGCGTAGTCGTTCCGGGCGGGATCTCCCCGCGACCCCGCGGAGTAACGGAGGCCCGCCGTGACTGACGGGCCTCCATCGATGCCGACGCGAGCAGCGAGCAGCCGCACACTCCCTGTCGAGGCCTACTCCTCCTCGAGGAGGTCACGGGCTTTCGCCGGATCGAGCGGGATGCTCGGGGACGCCGAGGTGGAGACCGAAGCGCTGCGGATGTAGCGACCCTTGGCCGCGGAAGGCCGCTGGCGCATGATCTCCTCGAGCAGGGCGGTGTAGTTCTCGACCAGTTGCTCGGTCGCGAACGAGGCCTTGCCGAGCACGGCGTGGACGTTGCCATTGCGGTCCGCCCGGTACTCGACCCGGCCGGACTTGATCTCGGTGACCGCCTGGGCGACGTTCATCGTCACGGTCCCCGACTTCGGGTTCGGCATGAGACCACGGGGGCCCAGCGACTTCCCCAGTCGACCGAGCTTGCCCATCATGTCCGGCGTCGCGATGACCGAGTCGATCTCGTCGAGCAGGTCGCCCTGCCCGAGCAGTTCGACGAGGTCATCGTCACCCACGTGGTCCGCACCGGCCTCGCGGGCCTCGGCCGCCTTGTCGCCGGTTGCAACAACGGCGACGCGGACCTCCTTGCCGATGCCGTGGGGCAGTGACACCGCACCACGCACCATCTGGTCGGCCTTGCGGGGATCGATACCCAGCCGGAACGCGCACTCGACGGTCACGTCGTAGGTCGTCTGGTCGATCTCCTTGAGCAGGCTGAAGCCCGCCTTCGGGCCGTACAGCTTGTCGGTTTCGATCTTCGCGACCGCTTCGCGGTACTTCTTGCCTCGCTTCGCCACAGTTGCACTCCTCGTGGTACCAACGACGGACAGCGTCCGTCTCCCACGGTTGGAAGGATGGTGAGGATCAGCCCTCGACGGTGATGCCCATGGACCGGGCGGTGCCTTCGATGATCTTCATGGCACCGTCGATGTCGTTGGCGTTGAGGTCGGGCATCTTCTTCTCCGCGATCTCCTGGACCTGGGAGCGTGACACCTTGCCGACCTTGGTGGTGTTGGGCGTGCCCGAGCCACCCTTGAGCCCCGCGGCCTTCATCAACAGCTGAGCCGCGGGTGGGGTCTTCATGATGAAGGTGAACGACCGGTCCTCGTAGACCGAGATCTCCACCGGGACGATGTCGCCCTGCATGGCCTGGGTCTTCTCGTTGAAGGCCTTGCAGAACTCCATGATGTTCACGGAGTGCTGCCCCAGGGCAGGACCGACGGGCGGCGCAGGGTTCGCCTGGCCGGCCGGGATCTGTAGCTTGATGAAGCCAACGACCTTCTTGGCCATCTTCGGTTCTCCTCGCGTGGTCCAACGGCCGCGTCATGCGGCCTCCCACGATCGATTGGGAAGTGCCTGCGCTCAGGTTCTAGAGCTTGGCGACGGTGTCGAACGGCAACTCGAGCGGGGTCTCGCGACCGAACACGCTGACGAGCACCTTGAGCTTGGCTTGATCGAGGTTGATCTCCGCGATCGTGCCGGTGAAGTCCGCGAACGGTCCCCCCGTCACGCGGACGGTCTCTCCGACCTCGAGGTCGATCTCCGCCACGACCTTGGTCGGGGCGGTCGCTTCGGCTTCGTCCGGCTCGACCTCCTCGACGTACTCGGCGGGGAGCTTGAGCGTTGCGGCCACCTCGCGCAGCGGCAGCGGGACGGGTCGCGTGCCGGGCGAGCCGACGAAGCCGGTCACCGCCGGGGTGTGGCGCACGATCCCCCAGACCTCGTCGTCCATCTCCATGCGGACCAGCACGTAGCCGGGCAGGAACTTCTTCTGGGCGGTGGTCTTCTTGCCCTTCTTGTACTCGGTGACCTCTTCCGTGGGGATGGTCACCTCGTAGACGCGATCCTCGGCCTCCAGCGCCTCAACGCGGCTCGCGAGGTTGTCCTTCACGCGCTGTTCGTACCCGGAGTAGGTGTGCACGACGTACCAGTCGCCGTGCAGTCGGGCGAGATCCTTCTGGTCGCGGACATCCTCGAGCGAACGTGGCCGTGGCCGGCGGGCCGGCGGAGCATCCGCGGCCGGTGCCGCTTCGACACTCGGCGCCGCTTCATCGTCGGACGCGGCATCGTCGGTGGTGGCATCGTC
>SLHP01000064.1 GCA_007136095.1 Nitriliruptoraceae bacterium | reverse complement strand
CCTCCGACCTCGCAGACCTGCCGACCTCGACTGGCTGGACGCCCGAGGCATCTCCCGAGACCCAGGCCTTCCACTTCCGTGTGACCGTCGGTCCCGACGCACCTCAGGGTCGGACCGCCGCTGGCATCAACCTGACCTGGTCCGTCTCGACCGACACCGACGGCTGATCCAACGGACTCCTGACGGCTGACGACGATGACGACGTCCGTGTCCCGCGCCCGGCTGTGGTCGATGACCATCGCCGGGTTCGGCGCGGACGTCTACCTGTTCCTCATCGTCGGGCTCGTCCTCTGGTTGCTGCTCCCCACCCTCGTGCTCGGCTGGTCACCGGTGATGATCGCCAGCGGCTCGATGTCGCCAGCGGTCCGTCCCGGCGACATCGTCCTGATCAACGAGCAGGTCGCCGATGAGCCGCTCGGTGCCGGCACGATCATCACCTACATCGACCCGCGCCAGGACCGGGACGGCCTGGTCACCCACCGGATCGCCGAGACGGCGCTCACCCCGGAGGCCGACGCGGTCGCCGAGTACGTCACCCGCGGCGATGCCAACACCGTGAACGATGCCCACCCGGTCCCCCACGACCAGATCGTCGGATCGGCCCGGCTGCTGATCCCCCTGCTGGGACTGCCGGTGCACTGGGCCCGAAGCGCCGATCACACCAATCTGTCGATCTTCGTGCTGGTGACCATGACCGCGATCACGGTGGCCAGCGGCACGGCACGACAGACCGCGGTATCCGTCCGGCCCAGCCGACAACAACTACGCCGCAACTCCCGCTTCGCGCAGCGCGAACGGGCCGTGATCGCCGCTCGGGCTGCCCGCGCCGCCGAGGCCGCCAAGGCGGCGGCCAGCGTGCCGGACGGTGCGCCACCGAGGTTCACCGTCCCGGTCGAGCGCCTCCGAACCTCGTCCCCAGCCACCAGCGCAGCCCCGCCCGTACAACGGGGGGTCGGGGCAGCGCCGGGGGCGGGACGCGGTGCGGGCGGTGGCCCGACCGCAGCCACAGACCTGCGGACGGATGAACCACGCAAGCCGCGCCTCACCCCGGTCGCGGGTCTGCGTGGGCCGGCAGAACGGACGACCAGACGTCGGCCGTCCCGCATGCTGATGTTGCTCTGTCTGATCGCGCTGACGACCGGCGGCGCAGCCATACCCGGAACCGGCGCCGCGCTCACCGCAGCCGGCGCCAACACCGGCAACATGTTCTCCACGGCCGCGCCCGATCCCGAGGACGATCCGGAGCCGTTCGGCGACCTCATCCTGAGCTCGGAGGCCGGCGGCGGACTCGGCGACACCGTCGACGACGGGGACATCCCGCCCGGGCAGTATCAGACCTACACCTTCGTCTTCGACGGCGCCGGCTCCGGTGACGTCGATCTCCTCGGCGAGGCCGTCGCCCGACTCTCACTGCGCCGCAACGGCCCCGGGAACTCCCCCGGCGACGCGGTCGTGCGGCTGCTCGCTGACGGTGACCAGGTCGCGGTCGGGAGCTCCGGCAACGTCACCAGCGCCGATTTCGCGACGGTCGTGTTCACCCTCGACGGGGCACTCGATGGCACGTACGACCCCAGCAGCCTCACCGTCGAGGTCGACCTCCGCCGGTTGTCGATGAACCTCGAAGATGGTGCCTCTCTCGTGGAACTTCCGCACGCTGGTTGACCACCCGGTCAGTCCCCGCCCCGCAGGCGCTCGTCGAGCAGATCGAGCAGCGCGTTCCACCGGGTGAGGTGTTCGATGCGGACATGGCGGTCCACCCAGCCAACGAAAGCGCTCTTGCCGGACGAGGTCAGTTCGACGTGCTGGACCCCGTGCAGCTGACGTTCCCCGCGGTGGCTGGCCGAGCCCTGCTCGCGCGCGAACCGCCGGACGAACTCCAGGTCGAAGAGCGTCTCGGCCTCGATCCCCGGCGGAGACCCGTCGAAGACATCCGCGTAGGTGACGATCTGCGTCTTCCGATCGAAGTCGAACCTCGACGTCAGGGTGTCGCGGGCCCGCCGACCTGGAACATCGTGGTCGAGCAGCACGACGAGGCGGACCTCCAGCTCGGCCCGCAGCACGATCGCAGCCAACGCCGCACCCATGGCACCCCCCGACGGCTGGATGACCACGTCCTCCAGCACGTCCTCCCGGCCCAGCCGCTCCGTGACGGTCCGCAGGTAGGCGAGGTCAGTACCACCCTCGACGATCAGCACGCCACGGGTCTCGGGCTCGATACGGCCCAGCCGGTCCAGCACCGTCGCCAGCCCGCCGTCCCGGAGCAGGCCACCCAGCTGCCGGGCCTGGGCAACGTCACCACGGGCCGCGCCGACCACACCGGTCCGGCCCTCGGCGTCGCGAGCCAGCGCCACGATCGTCGCCTCAGCGACCCGCGGGATCACGAACGGCGATGTTGTGGTGATCACCACGGGACGATCGGTGTCCTGGGCCACCGCCAGCAGCAGCGCGGCCAGGCCCTCCTGCGCCGCCGGGTGGAGGAACGCATCCGGTGACTCGATGATGGTGGCGCTCGCCGGCTGCCCGATGGCAGCGAGGTGACGCGCCAGGCCGAGCGCGACCAGCGGCCGACACAACGGGACGGGCAGGCTCGCGTCGGCGTCGTCGTACAGCAGGACCTTCATCTGCTCGTCGACCTCGACGCTCGCGACCTCGGGGACGATGCGCTGCGCCGTCGCCACGATCGCCGCACTGAGACCCTCCCACGACAGCGTCGCGAGCACCTCGGCCGGCAGCCGGCGCAGGAGGTCGCGCGGGGTGTGGTGGATCTGGCTGTAGAGCACGCGTCCGGCCGTCGGATCGTCCGTCGCCGGGGCTCCCGTGACACGTCGCTCGCCACCGTCCGGGTCCCACGTCACCTCGATGCTGTGGGCTCCATCGGCGCGGAACTGCACGCTTGGCCGACCGCCACGGTCGCGGGGCAGATCGCGCCCCGGTCGGAACGCGATGTCGTCGTCCAGCGCCGCGGCCAGCGCGAAAGCGACGTTGCTGGTGCCCGCGCGGTTGGCGCCGACCAGGACCGTGACGCGATCACCGAGCGTGATGTCCTCGGCCGCGCCCCAGATCGAACGGACGTCGCGGATGCTGCATGCCGCGAACGTCATGGCTCACGCGAACCGGGCGAGGAAGTAGCGCTTCTTGCCGACCTTCAGGACCATCGTGGTCGCCCCGACGAGGTCGCGGGGCGTCACGATGCGCTGGGTGTCGTCGACGACCACGTTGTTGAGGCGGACCGCGCCCTGGTCGACCAGCCGTCGTGCCTCGCCGTTGCTCTTGGACGCGCCGACCTCGGTCATCAGGGTCAACAGGCCCATGCCCTCCTCCAGTAGCTTCCGCGGAAGCGAGACCGACGGTGCCTCCCCGAACGCGTCCGCCAGCACCTCATCGTCGAGGTCCACCAACTCGGCGTCCCCGAACAGCGCCGAGGTGGCACGTTCCGCTGCCGCGACACCGTCGCCACCGTGGACGATCCGGGTCGCCTCGCGGGCCAGCTCGCGGTGGGCGACGCGGGCGCCGGGCTCGGCGGTGTGCTGCTCCTCGAGCGTTGCGATCTCATCGAGCGGCAGGAACGTGAACAGCTTCAGGAACCGGATCACGTCCGCGTCGGGGACGTTGATGAACCACTGGTAGTAGGCGTAGGCCGAGGTCAGGTCCGGATCGAGCCAGATCGCGGTGCCATCGGACTTGGAGAACTTGCGGCCGTCGGAGCGGGTGACCAGCGGCCACACGAGCCCGTAGACGTCCGCGCCGTGCATGCGCCGGGTCAGGTCGACGCCCGCGACGATGTTGCCCCACTGGTCGGACCCGCCGGCCTGCAGGCGGCAGTGCTCACGGTCATAGAGCACGGCGAAGTCGTAAGCCTGGAGGAGCTGGTAGCTGAACTCGGTGTAGCTGATGCCCTGTTCGCGTTCGGTGAGACGCTTCCTGACCGAATCGCGGGCGATCATCTGGTTGACCGAGAAGTGCTTGCCGACGTCGCGCAGGAACGTGAGCGTGGTCAGGTCGCGGATCCAGTCGTAGTTGTCGACCAGGACCCCGTCGCCGTCGGACAGCCCGATGATGCGATCGAGTTGCGCGCGGATGCCGTCGAGGTTGGCGTCGATCTGCGCGTCGTCCAGCAGTTCGCGTTCGGCGTCGCGGAACGACGGGTCGCCGATGCGGCCCGTCGCTCCTCCGGCCAGCGCGATCGGCCGGTGCCCGAGCCGCTTGAGGTGGGCCATGGCCATGATCCCGACGAGGTGGCCGATGTGCAGCGAGGCGGCGGTCGGATCGAACCCGACGTAGTAGGAGACCTGCTCGGTCGCGAACAGCTCGCGCAGTCCGTCGGCGTCGGTGACGTCCTGGACGAAGCCCCGGTCGTGCAACACGTCGAGCGCGTTCGCCGACGCCGGCGTGGTGGCGGAGGTGGGTGCAGGTTGGCTCATGGTGGGGTGGACGCTAACGCCTGGCGGCGAGGTCGGCGGCATCCGGGTCGCTGCACACCTGCCTGTGGGCGCCCCTCAGCGGGAGTCAGCGCCAGTCGGCGGGAGTCAGCGCCAGTCAGCGCCAGGACGGCAGGCTGTCGCGGACGCTCGCCGGCGGCGTGATCGCCGGGACCTCCTTGGCGAGCAGCCAATCGGGCATGCCGTCGGCCCACACGTAGGTGTCGGGCGCGACGGTCCCGTCCAGGACCAGCCGACGCAGGGTCGCGAGATCGAGCGGCCCGTGCTGCTCGTCGCCCTGGAGGTGGTACCAGCGGGCGGGTTCGGTCACGGCACGGCCTCGTCGCGGGAACGGATGCGTCCCGACACGGTACCGGCGCCGCGTGGGTACCGTCCGACGTACCGACGTGTGGAGACAGCAGCGTGGTGCAGTGCCGGTGCAAGGTGCTCAACGTCCTGAGTGGTGACGTGGCCAGGGACTACCTCAGAACCCACCTCGAGAGCTTGCGCGTCGACGGTATGGGGCGCACCATCCACCACTGCTCCGAAACCGACATCGAATGGTCCGAGGAACGCGAACCCAGTGGGTATGCGGACGATGTCACCGTGCTCCGCCGGGTGCGCTGAGGGTGCGTCGCCGGGTGTTGAGGGTGCGTGGACGGCGCGCTGACCGAGCAGGCTGCAGGGAGGTCCCGTGGGGATCCTGAACAAGAAGTCCGAGGATGACGACGAGCTGCCCGGCTCCGGGATGCGGGTGGACCTCGACACCAAGGTCTGTCCCGAGTGCCGGCGCGAGGCGCTGCCGTGGGAGGACAGGTGCCCTACATGCGGTGTGGCCACCGTCTCACCCGAAGATGTGCCGGCGACCGAGATCGCGCTGCCCCCGGGCCTGCGCGCGCTCGCCGAGGAAGACTCGCTGGACGACGGACCCGACGAGGTGTCCGACGACGCCTGATCGGGTCCGTCCGGGCGCGGGTTGGGCATGGTCCGGGAGCCGACTGAGCCACCGATGTAGGCAAGCGGCCTCAGCCAGGCCGGTTGACTACACGCCTTCGGCGCTCGGCGGGTCGTCGACCGCCAGGCGGATGCGGCGGAACCCCTTGCCCTTGGATTCCACCTTCACGAGACGGACCTGCCCGACCTCGGTCGTCGACGCGACGTGGGTCCCCCCATCCGCCTGTCGGTCCAGGCCGACGATGTCGATCACCCGCACCTCACGCA
Source organism: Nitriliruptoraceae bacterium (assembly GCA_007136095.1). GTDB lineage: Bacteria > Actinomycetota > Nitriliruptoria > Nitriliruptorales > Nitriliruptoraceae > CSSed11-175R1. Next base: position 6,991 of record SLHP01000064.1, on the reverse strand, counting down.
ACGACGGGGGCAGCAGCGACACCTTCGTGCGGATCAACGACGGGTCCTGATCGGCTTCCTCGCGCGGAAGGAAGGACACCTCCACCGGCCGGGCGGCGGCCAACTGCGCGTTGAGTTCCTCCTCGAGGGTGGCCTTGTCATCGGGATCCCAGTCGGGCAACTCGAAGTCCAGGCGCCCGACGCCGGGCTCCATGTTGCCGCCGGTCACCGGTGAGGCGTACCGCTCCCACACGACCCCGCACAGCGCGTGCATGGCCGTGTGGGTGCGCATGAGGCGGTAGCGGCGCTCCCAATCGACCCGGCCGTTGACCGCCGTGCCGGCCGGCGGCAGCCCGCCCTCGAGCCAGTGCCAGACCCCACGACCGTCCTCCGCGACCCGGACGACCGACAGCCGGTCGTCCCCGATCACGAGTTCACCGAGGTCATGCGGCTGGCCGCCACCGCCCGGATAGAAGACGGTGCGATCGAGCAGGACCCGTCCGTCGTCGCGGTCGACGTCCATGATCTGCGCGTCCACCTCCCTCGCGTACTGGTCGGTCGAGTAGATGCGGTCGGTCATGTCGCAGCCTCCGGGTCGCGGGTGGCACGCACCGTCCGCCGGCACGGACAGCGGGGACGTGCGCCACCCCACCGTAGTCAGCCCGTAGCCTGGGCAAGATGCGATGCCCCCGGTGCCACGACGACTACGAGGACGGCGTGGTGCTGTGCGCCGATTGTGGTATCGAGCTCCTGCCCGAGGACGAGGTCGAGGCCGGCAACTCCGTCGAGTCAGCCACGCCCCCCGACGTCGACGCGCGCCTCGGACGGTTCCACCCGGCGGTCGCCGAACGGATCGGCGAGCTGCTGTTCCGGCGAGCCATCCCCCACCTCCTGAGGCCACACGACGATGGCGTCGAGGTCCTGGTCGAGCGGTCGTGGCGGGACGATCTACGCACGGAGTTCGCTCTGGGCTGGAACGAGGTGTTCCGGACGCTCGATGACGCCGTGGCGGACGAGGTCCGGGAGCTGGGTGGCAGCGCCCCCGGGTGGTACGACGCACCCCGCGGTGGACACGTCGACCGCCACGGTCGCACGGTGCTGGACCTCGACGACCAGGAGGAGGCCGACACCGACGCCGCGCGGGTGATCGGCCCCATGCTGCTCACCACGGGCGCCATCGCCGTGGTCGGCGGCTGGTACCTCGTCTCGTCAGCGCCGATCGTGGTCGCCGGCATCGCGCTGATCATCGTGGGGTTGTTCACGCCGCGCTGACCGCAGCCGCATCACCCCACCGGCGTGACCCTCTCCGGTCTGGCCCTCACCGGTCTGGCCCTCAGCCAGCGTCGTCGGCCAACGTCAGGATCGCGCCGACCCGCGGGTCGGCGTCGTTGCGCAGCAGGCGCAGGTAGGTGTCCTCCACGGCAGCCACTCCGCGCAGATGCTCGAAACGTATCCAGCCGGCCGACCAGGTCGCGAACTCCCGCCACGCGGACCCCAGCCGTTCCTCGAGGGTCGCGAGACCCCACTCGCGGACCCGTTTCGATGCCTGCGACGGTGCGAAGAAGAGCGTCGGCGCAGCACCGGGTAGATCCTGATCACCCGCGCTGCGGTCCTGCCAGTGGGCCGCCCCGATCATCAGGCTGCTGACGAGCCCGGCGCCGAAGTGATCGTGCACGGCGCGGCGGACGGGCGCCGACCCGGCGACGTCGAGGTAGCACGCCGACGTGCCGGGCAGCGCCGACACCTCGTCGTAGGTGAGCACATGGTCGTACAGCCCGGCGTCCTCCACCACCTCGCGGTTGCCGGACGAGGTCAGCCCGACGAGGTGGCGGCCACCCCGTCGCTGGATCTGGAAGGCGGTCGCCATGGCGGTCTTGCTGGACGCGCTGGAGAGGATCACGCAGTCCGCGCCGAACGCGTCGTTGTCGGTGAGGTGGTCCTCCAGCAGGAACGCGGTCGCGAACAGCGGGTGGAGCACCATGCGCACGTCCTCGCGATCGGCGGCATCGACGGCGTCGGAGGCACCCGACCTCGATGGCACGGTGGCGTAGCGGTTGTAGGTCCCCGCGAGCTGTGAGCGGTGCGGGGAGATGTCGCTGAACCCCGCCGGATCGACGTGGCCCGGGGTGAGGACCATGTCGGCAGACATCGGCACGAACCCGTAGACGCGGGTGCCGACGGCGACCTCGTCATGGTTCGAGGCGATCACCTCGGCGTAGCCCCACGCCGGGATACGACCCCAGGGAAGCTCGGCCGGGAAGGCGGCCCAGTACCCGAACGCCTCACCGAGGATCGCATAGGTGATGTTGTTGGACGTACAGGCGAACGCATCGACGCGCAGCCGGACCTGGCCGGCCTCGAGCGTCAGCGGCGCAGCGGCGACGGTCCGGCACCGCGTGAGATCCCGTCGGTCCACCTGGAAGTCCATGATCCCCCCGGCCGGTGTCAGCCGGCGTTCACATCCTCGTCGCGCGCGACCAACTGGTAGGACTCGACGAGGTGGTGCCAGTGACAACGCCGACAGACCTCGACGGCGTAGGCGGTCAGCTCGCCGAAGCGCTCCAGCTGACGTGCCAACGCCTCCCGCGGGACGGCTCGACCACCCGGTGAGCGCGTCGAGCCCTTGCGCTCGAACACGTAGGTGACCTGCGTCAGGGTCTCGTCGTGACACATCGGGCAGTCATCGGTCGTCGGCGTGCCGATGTGGATCGCCGCCCGCAGCAGATCGGGATGGGCGTCGCAGACGTCGGCGGGTGAGCGCAGCCCGGACCGAACGTCGGCCAGGACGGCCCGACGCTGCATCCGGTAGTCGATCGCTGCTCTGCGCACCCTGCGACGGCTCCTTGCTGTCCGAGGACGATCGCAGAAGGGTACGGCGGCCGGAGCCGCCGCGCGCGGGGAACGTTCCGACACCTGTGGATGCGCGTTACCGTCGACGCTCCCGACCAGCGCACGGCGCGGCGCTGCCGGGGCGTCCGTGGAGCTGTCCGTGACCGAGAACGCCGCCGTGACGAGGACCACCATGCCCGCACCACCCACCCGCCGGGACGACCTCGTCGAGGAGCTGCACGGCCATCGCGTGGCCGATCCCTACCGGTGGCTGGAAGCTCCCGCCAGCGACCCCGAGCTGGCCACGTGGGTACGGACCCAGGCGGATGCAGCGGCGGCGCACCTGGTCGCCCTGCCGGCGCGTGCCTGGTTCCGCGAGCGACTCGGTGAGCTGTGGGACCACCCTCGGCGTAGTGCCCCCTGGCGTCGTGGTGATCGCTGGTTCCAGCTCGCCAACGACGGCACCCAGGAACAGGACGTGCTGTGGACGGCGCCTGCGGTGACGGACGGACCCCGTGCCACCGTGCCGGCGACGGCGGACTGGTCGGTGCTGCTCGACCCGACGGGCTGGACCGAGGACAACACCGCAGCGTTGACCGGCCTGGGTGTGACCGACGACGGACGACGCGCCGCGTTCGCCCGGTCCGACGCGGGGTCTGACTGGATGGTGTGGCGGGTCGTCGACACCGCGACAGGTCGCATCCTCGAGGATGAGGTGCCCTGGTCGAAGTTCTCCGGCGCGGCGTGGCTCGCGGACGGCAGCGGCTTCCTCTACGGCGCCTACGACCCACCGACCGGAGCGGACACCCACACCGCGGCCAACCGTGATCAGCAGTTGCGGCTGCACGTCGTCGGGACCGACCACGCCGATGACCCGTTGATCCATGCCCGCCCCGACCAGCCCGAGTGGGGGTTCCATCCTCTGGTCAGCCACGACGGCGCCTGGCTGATCCTGACCGTGACCCACGGGACCCACCCCACCACGCGCGTGCACCTGGCCTCGATCGGCGAGGACGGGGTCGGCGAGGTGCGACCCCTGCTCGACGAGGGCGACGCGCGCTACACCCCGCTCGGGATCCTCGACGACGAACTGATCGTCCTGACCGATCAGGACGCGCCGCTCGGTCGGGTCATCGCGGTCGACCTCCGGGACGGCACGCGCTCGCGCGAGTTGATCGGGGCCGGTGACGACCGTCTCCAGGACGCGAGGATCGTCGGCGGTGCGACGGCCAGCGACCCGGCCTGGATCGTGACCCACTCGCTGCACCATGCAACCTCGAGGTTGCAGGTCCACGACGGGCGCAGCGGAGCCCGGAACGGCGAGGTCACGTTGCCGGGGCCGGGAACGGTCACGGCCGTCAGCGGTGGCCGTCATGACACCGCCGCGCATCTGACCTTCGAGTCGTTCACGGGACCGGCGGCCGTCCTGCGCATCGACCTCGACGGCTCCGGACCCGGGGCCACGCCCGAACGGGACGGGGACGCACCCAGCGCCGCGTCTGCCGGCATCGTGCCGAGCACCGTCGTCACCCCACCGTCGGCCCCGGTCGCCGACCACCTCGTCGTCGAGCAGGTGCGCGTCCACCACGACGGTGTCGCGGTTCCGCTGTTCCTCTTCCACCGGCGCGACGTGACCCCGGACGGCGCCGCACCCACGGTGCTGTGGGGCTACGGCGGCTTCGACATCGCCGTGACCCCGATGTACCGACCGGGCTGGCGGGCCTGGGTCGACGCGGGCGGGTTGCTGGCCGTGGCGTGCCTGCGTGGTGGTGGCGAGTACGGCCGCTCCTGGCACGACGACGGCCGGTTGGCGCGCAAGGAACACGTCTTCGACGACGCCCTGGCCTGCGCCGCGTGGCTCACCGGACGCCGCCGCGACGCGGTCAGCGCGGAGCCCGTGACCGACGACACGTCCGGCGACGTCGTCTGGTCGGCACCCGGCCACCTCGGCATCGAGGGGCGCTCGAACGGGGGCCTGCTCGCCGCCGCGTGCCTGACCCGTGAACCGGAAGCCTTCGGCAGCGTCGTGCCGGAGGTCGGTGTGCTGGACATGGTCCGCTTCCACCGGTTCACGATCGGCTGGGCGTGGACCTCCGACTACGGCTCGCCCGACGATCCGGACGACCTCGAGGTGCTGCTGCGCTACTCGCCCTACCACCGCATCCAGCCCGACGGGTCCTACCCGCCGACGCTCATCACCACGGGCGACACCGATGACCGGGTCGTGCCCGCGCACTCGTACAAGTTCGCGGCAGCGCTCCAACAGGCGCAGGACGGTGACGCACCGGTGCTGCTGCGCGTCGATATCGCCGCGGGACACGGCGCCGGAAAGCCCGTCAGCAAGCTGCTCGACGAACGCGCGGACGTGCTCGCCTTCCACGCCCGGCACCTTGGCCTGTCCGTGGTGGGAGATGGTGGCCGAACGGCGATGTCGTAGTGCTTCAGTTGCAGCCGCGGTCGTCGATGCTATGAATCGGGGAGCGGGTGCCTGGGAACCGCAACCGGGCGCTCCCGGGTAGACCCCCACGGTGACGTGGTGTCACAGGATCGCAACGCACGTGGAACCTCCACGCGAAGGACGATGTGCAGGATGTCATCCATGACGATCGGTTCTCCTGCTCCAGCGTCCTTCCCGGGGTCCGCTCCCGCGCCGGAGAGGTGCCAGATGCCTGATGCAGACGGCTGGGTCCGTTTCCGCTGCCGCTGCGGCCGCAGCGTGGCGAGTCCCCAGGGATCGCCGGCCGCCGAGAGCCACCGCTGCTCACGCTGCCGCGAACGGGCCGTCTACCGCCAGTCGCTCTAACCGCCGTCACACCTGGCTCGCCCGGACGTAGCGTCGCCGCGACCGTCGAACGGCCGCGGCGACGCTGTGGGGGTACGACGCAACTGTGGGGTTCTACGCAGCTGCGAGGGACGGTCAGCTGGTCAACCAGTCGGGCTTGCCGCCCTTGGTGGCCCAGAAGATCGCCGCGATCTCATCGATCTTGGCGAGCAGGTCCTCACCGGCCTTGGGGTCCATGGTCTTCTTGGCGTCACCGGCCGCCTTGATCGCGAGCCAGAACTTCTCGTGGAGGTCCGGGTACTCCTCGAGGTGCGGCGGCTTGAAGTAGTCGGTCCACAGCACCGACAGGTGGTGCTTGACCAGCTCGGCGCGCTCCTCCTTGATGGAGATGCACCGGGCCCGGAAGACCTCGTCGTCCGAGTCGTGGTACTTGACGGCGCACTGGTGGACCGACTCCGCTTCGATGCGGGCCTGTTCCGGGTAGTACACACCGCACATCAGGTCGCAGTGGGCGTCGACGACAGGGACGTCGAGCAGTGCGCGGAAGATCGATGAGAACTGCATGGTTGCTCCTCGTGTTGACGGGCTTTCAGTTCGAGGTTAGCCATCACTGCGGATCACGCGAACGGATGAACGACACCTGCGAACCGTCCGCAGAAGGAGACCTCGAGGTGGCAGCGACCCGCAGCCTCCGACGTGTCGGCGCCTGGCTGCTCATGGCCGCGATCGCCGGGATCGCGTTGCGGCGATCGTTCGTGGATGTGGCGGGACCGTCGATGGAGCCGACCCTGTGGCCCGGTGACCGGCTGATCACGGTGCCCGCGCATCCCCGCCTGCTGGCGATCGGCCAGGTCGTGGTCCTGATCGACCCGGATGACCCGTCTCACCGGATCATCAAGCGCATCGCAGCGATCGACGGCACCCGGGTCGAGGTTCGCGGCGACGATCCGAGTCGCTCGACCGACAGCCGGCGGTGGGGGGCCGTCCCTGTGGGCGAGATCCGGCGCATCGCCGTGACCCGGTGGCCGGCAGTGCTGACCCCACTGACCCACCGCACGCACTGACCCACCGCACGGACCGATCCACGGCACGGATCGACGACCATGCGGCGACGCTCGGTCCCCGGTTGCCGTGCAGCCGCGCGCAGGGGGTGAACGCAGATGCACGCGAACCCGGGTCAGGCGGGGCGGGTGGTCACGGCCCGTCCCGGTTGCCGTGCAGCCGCGCGCAGGGGGTGAACGCAGATGCACGCGAACCCGGGCGGCCCACGCGGGTGATCACGGCCCGTCCCGGTTGCCGTGCAGCCGCGCGCAGGAGGTGAACGCAGATGCACGCGAACCCGGGCGGCCCACGCGGGTGATCACGGCCCGTCCCGGTTGCCGTGCAGCCGCGCGCAGGGGG
>SLHP01000053.1 GCA_007136095.1 Nitriliruptoraceae bacterium | reverse complement strand
CGACCTGGGCACCGTGTTCTTCCACAACGACGGGTTCTCCACGGCCTGCGGCCACGGCACGATCGCCCTGGCGACGTGGGCGATCGACAGCGGACTCATCGATGCCACGAGGATCGCCGACAGCGACGAGGTCACGGTCACGATCGACGTCCCCTCCGGCCGCGTCCGCGCTGCGGTGACGATGGCGGGGGGACGGGCCAACACGGTGCGGTTCCACAACGTTCCGGCGCACGCCCACCACCTGGGCGTGGAACTGGCGTGCGATGGCCGTCGGGTCACGGTCGATGTCGGCTACGGCGGTGCCTTCTACGCGATGCTCGACGTCGCGACGCTCGGGCTGTCCGTGGCCCCGGAGGACCTGTCACAGCTGATCGCCCATGCCCGGTCGATCAAGGCCGCAGCGGGTGAGCAACTCGACCTGACCCTGCCGGACGCCAGCGGTGACCGCGGCCTCTACGGGGTCATCTTCCACGAACCACTCGGACCCGCGCACCAGCGCAACGTCACCGTCTTCGCCGACGGGCAGGTCGACCGCTCACCGTGTGGCAGCGGTACCTCGGCACGGTTGGCGGTCCTCGCCGAGCGCGGGGACCTGCAGATCGGACAGCCGTTCACCCACGACAGTGTCATCGGGACCCGGTTCGTCGGTCGGGTGCTCGGCGAGCTCGAGCCCCGCGACGGCGTGCGGCGGTGGGACACCGAGATGCAGGGACGTGCCTCGCGGACCGGCCACCACACCTTCGTGGTGGAGCCTGACGACGAACTCCGCGACGGCTTCAACCTCCGGTGACGGCTGGCAGCCCGGGGAGCCGGACGACCCCGGCCAGGGAGACCGCGTGACCTCGGATGGGCGCAGCGACGACCGGGCCGCGGACGAGGTTGGCGCGTCGCCAGCGACCCTCCAGGCGCACCAGCCCGAGTTCGCCGAGCAGGCGGGCACGTGGCGAGAGCTGATCTGGATCTTCTTCAAGCTGGGCGTGGTCGCGTTCGGTGGCCCGGTCGCCCATATCGCGATGATGGACAAGGAGATCGTGGAGAAGCGCCGCTGGGTCGAGCGGCGCCACTTCCTGGACCTGATGGCGGCGACCAACCTGCTGCCCGGACCGAACTCGACCCAGATGACGATGCACATCGGCTACGTGCAGCGCGGCAACCTCGGGGTGTGGGCGACCGGCTGGGTGTTCATCCTGCCGGCCGCCGGCATCACCCTGGCGTTGACGTGGGCGTACGTCGAGTTGCGTGAACTGCCCGTCATGGATGCGGTGTTCTACGGCATCCAGCCCGTCGTACTGGCCATCATCGTGATGGCGATGGTGAAGCTGGCTCCCCGGGCCGCGGACGACCTGCGCACCCGGATCGTGTTCGTGGTGGCGCTCGGCCTCGGGCTGTTCGGCATCAACGAACTGATCGTGCTGGCGCTGGGTGCCGTGGCCGGGATCGCGCTGTACTCGACGTGGCGGTGGCCCCGCGGTGGAGCGACCGGGATGCTGCTCGGGGGAACGCCGTGGCTGCTGGGTGTGGCACCGTCGCCGTCCCCCGACGCGGAGACCGTGGGACAGCTCGCCTGGCTGTTCTTCAAGTTCGGGATCACGCTGTTCGGGTCCGGCTACCTGCTGGTCGCCTACCTGCAGACCGACCTGGTGGAGCGGACGGGGCTGTTGACCACCCCGCAGCTGATCGAGGCGATCGTGATCGGCGAGATGACGCCCGGCCCGCTGTTCACCGTCTCGACCGCCGTCGGCTACATCCTCGGCGGCCTCCCCGGCGCGGTGGTCGCCACGCTCGCGATCTTCCTCCCGTCGTTCTTCCTCGCGATGCTGCTCGGGCGGATCATGCCGGCGATCAAGCGCTCCGAGACCGCGACGAAGGTGCTCAAGGGGCTGACGGCGGCGGTGCTCGGCGTGATGCTGGCGGTCGCGATCGAGATCGGGCTGCGGGTCATCATCGACATCCCCACCGCCGTGCTGGCCGCGGCCGCGCTGGCCACGCTGATCTGGACCCGTGTCAGCGCGATCGCGCTGATCCCGCTGGCCGGACTGCTCGGCTACCTCTGGATCACGTTCGTCGGATGACCGCCCGACCGCCGAGGGCGGATCCTTCGAGGCAGATCACCGGCGGCCCGCCGCCGCTGCCGTCAGAAGTCACCGGCGTGGTGGCGGACGGAGCGCAGCACCCGGTGGAGGTCCTGCAGATCCTCATCGGCCAGCGGGATACGGCGGAACACCTGCTCGTTCAACCGATCGGTCCCCTCCAGGGCGACCTTGCGGCCGGGGTCGGTGATGGCCGCCAGCCGTGTCCGACGATCGGTCGGGTGTGCCTGGCGTTCGACGAACCCCTGCGCCTCCAGCCGGTCGACCGCGTTGGTCACGCTGGCCGGATGGACCTGGAGCCTGGCGCCGATGACGCTCAGCGGCAGCCGTCCCGCGCGGCTGAAGCTCAGGAGCATCAACAGCTCGTACCGGGCGAAGGTCAGCTCGAGGGGTCGCAGCACCTCGTCGATCCGAGCCTGCAGGATCTGCTGGACCCGGGTGATCGAGGTGACCATCGCCATACCGTCCGCGGCGTCCTGCCAGCCGTGGTCGATCCAGTGCCGGCGCGCCTCCTCCACCGGGTCGAACGGCAGCGGCTCACGGGGCGCGGCGATGATGGCTCCTCGAACGGTCGGTGGTCGGTGAGCGTAGGCGGCACCACCTGGCACCCACCGCTGGCGATGTCCTACACGTTGCGTCGGTAGCGCCCACCGACCTCGAAGAATGCCTCCGTGATCTGTCCGAGCGAGCACGTGCGGACCGCGTCCATCAGTACCTCGAAGGTGTTGCCGCCCGTGACCGCGGCCTCGCGCAGGCGCGCCAGATCGGCTTCCGCGTCGGCCGCATGGCGCTCCCGGAACGCCTGCACACGCTCCAACTGCCCGCGCTTCTCCGCTTGCGTCCCGCGGGCGAGTTCCAGCGGATCGCCCTCGACCTCGCCGGCCTCCTTGTCGGCGGCGAGGAAGGTGTTGACCCCGATGATGGGCAGCGACCCGTCATGCTTGCGGTGCTCGTAGAGCATCGACTCGTCCTGGATGCGGCCGCGCTGGTAGCCGGTCTCCATCGCGCCGAGCACACCCCCGCGATCCGCGATCCGATCGAACTCCGCGAGCACGGCCTCCTCGACGAGGTCGGTCAGTTCGTCGACGATGTGTGCCCCCTGCAGCGGGTTCTCGTTCTTGGCGAGCCCCCACTCCTGGTCGATGATCATCTGGATCGCCAGCGCCCGGCGCACCGAGGACTCGGTCGGCGTGGTGACGGCCTCGTCGTAGGCGTTGGTGTG
>SLHP01000145.1 GCA_007136095.1 Nitriliruptoraceae bacterium | reverse complement strand
GGGTCTTGTGCGTGGTGAAGGTCACGATGTCGCAGTACGGCACCGGGGAGGGGTGTGCCCCGCCGGCCACCAGGCCGATGAAGTGGGCCGCGTCGCACATCAACGTCGCGCCGACCTCGTCGGCGATCGAGCGGAAGGCCTCGAAGTCCAGTGCCTTGGCGTAGGCGGACCACCCGGCGATGATGAGCTTGGGACGGTGTTCGACGGCGAGTGCGCGAACCTCGTCCATGTCGATGGTCTCGGTGTCCTCACGCACGCCGTAGGACACGATGTCGAACCACTTGCCGCTGAAGTTGATCTTCATGCCGTGGGTCAGGTGCCCGCCGTGGGGCAGCGACATCGCCAGGACCTTCTCCCCCGGCATGACGGTGGCGAAGTAGGCCGCGATGTTCGCACTGGCGCCGGAGTGTGGCTGGACGTTGGCGTGGTCGGCGCCGAACAGCTGCTTGGCGCGGTCGATCGTCAACTGCTCGAGCGGGTCGATGACCTCTTCACACCCGCCGTAGTAGCGCTTGCCCGGATAGCCCTCGGCGTACTTGTTGGTCAGGACCGATCCCTGCGCCGCGAGGACGGCCGGGGAGGCGAAGTTCTCGCTGGCGATCAGCTGCAGTTTCGTGCGCTGCCGCTCCAGTTCACCGAGCAGACCGTCGGCGACCTCCGGGTCGGTGGCGCGCAGTTCGTCGAAATCGGGACCCCAGAAGGTGCTCAAGGTGGACTCACTGGTTCGAGGTGGTGGGACCGGAAGGCTACCTCTGCGGCTCGTCGCCGTCTCACTCCGAGACGTCCAACCGATCGGCGGCCTCCAGCGGATCGAGGTCGCCCGCCGCGACGGCCAGCGCATCCTGCTCACTGACCACGCCCACACGCAGCACGCGGGCCGCTCCCCGCGTCAGGTCCACGATCGTTGAGCCGACGCCGCCGGTCCGCGGTCCGTCGTCGACGTAGTGGCGGACCCGCGAACCCAGCTGGTCGCGGGCCTCCTCGGCCGTCGTCGCCGGGGGTTGGCCCGACAGGTTGGCACTGGTGACCGCCAACGGCCCGACCTCACGGATGACCGCCAGGGTCACGTCATCCAGCGGCATCCGGACCGCGACGGTGCCGTCGTTGTCACCCAGATCCCACTTCAGGCCAGGCTGTGCACCCAGGACGATCGTCAGCGGCCCGGGCCAGTACGCGGCGACCAGGTTCTCCGCCTCCTGCGGGACGTCCGGGCAGATGCCGGGCAACTGCTTCGGCGAACGCACCATCACCGGCAGGGGGAACGATCGGGGGCGACGCTTGGCGGAGAACACGCGCCGCGTGCCCGTCGGGTTGAACGCGTCCGCGGCCACCCCGTAGAGGGTGTCGGTCGGCAGCACCACGATCTCGCCGTCGCGAAGGGCTGCCGCGACGCGGGTGACCGCGTCGCCGCGCCCCTGCCCGGTCGCATCCAGGATCTCGTCCACGTGCCCTCCTCGTGTCCCGCCGTCGACCGCGACGCTACACCGGCCGCCGGGCGACGATGGCCCGGTCGGCGCCGGTCAGATCGCGTGCCACCTCGATGCTGCTGAGCCCCGCGTGTCGTGCGGCGCCGGCCACATCCGCGCCGCGCCGCTCGTCGATCTCCAGGATCACGGTCCCGCCGGGCGCCAGCCACCTCGCTGCCAACGTCAGCAGGGCGTTCACGACCTCGTGACCGTCCGCACCGCCCACCAGGGCGGTGTCCGGGTCGTGTGCGGCGACCTCCGGGGCCCAGGAGTCCCGATCGTCGGCCGGCAGGTACGGCGGGTTGGCGACCAGGACGTCGAGGTGGCCGCGCAGCTCCGGATCGAGCGGGTCGAGCAGGTCGCCGGTCTGCACGGTGAGCGTCGCCGCCCGCGCGAACCCCGGGGGGCCGGCCACACCGCGACGGACGCGGTCGGCGTTGTGGCGCGCGAGGTGGACGGCTGCGGGATCCCGGTCGGTCGCGATGACCCGTGCCCCCGGCACCTCGGCCGCGATGGCGCAGGCGATGGCACCCGTGCCCGTGCAGGGCTCGGCGACGATCGGCGCCGGGGAGCCCACCCGCTGCGCGACGTCCACCGCGAGCCCCGCGACGATCTCCGTCTCCGGCCGGGGCACGAAGACGCCGGGCCGGCACACGAGCTCCAGGGCACGGAACGGGGCGGTGCCGAGGATCAGTTGGAGGGGTTCCCGCGCAGCACGTCGTGCGACGGCATCGTTGAGGGCCGGGAGCGCCGCGCGCGGGAGTGGCGTGTCGGGGTGACGGTGCGGATCCACGCCGGCGATGCCCTGGACGAGCCACCTCGCGTCGGCGGCGGGGCTCGGCACACCGGCGTCGCGCAGCATCCCGGTGATGCGTGCGACGGCCTCGTGCAGGGGCGCGTCCGGACGCACCGGCGATGTGGCGACCATCAGCGCGGCTCGTCGTCCTGGAACTCCTCCAGCCGCTGCTCCCGCTCCGCCTGGCGCAGCGCCGTGACCAGTTCATCCAGCGCGCCACCGAGGATGTCGTCGAGCGCGTGGGAGGTGAACCCGATCCGATGGTCGGTCACCCGGCTCTGCGGGAAGTTGTAGGTCCTGATCTTCTCCGAGCGGTCACCGGTCCCGATCTGGCCCTTCCGGGCGTCGGCGCGCTCCTGGGCCTGCCGGTCCTGCTCGGCCTGCAGCAGCCGGGCACGCAGGATGCGCATGGCCTTGTCGCGGTTCTGGTGCTGCGATTTCTCGTCCTGGCAGGAGACCACCACCCCGGTCGGCACGTGGGTGATCCGCACGGCCGAATCGGTGGTGTTGACGCTCTGGCCGCCGGGTCCGGACGACCGGAACACGTCGATGCGCAGGTCGCTCGAGGCCAGTTCGTACTCGACCTCCTCGGCGGCCGGCAGCACCGCCACCGACGCGGTCGAGGTGTGGATCCGTCCCTGCGACTCGGTGGATGGCACGCGTTGGACGCGATGCACGCCCGACTCGTGCTTGAGGTGCGCGTAGGCCTGCTTCCCGGCGATCTCGAGGATGACCTCCTTGACCCCGCCGATCCCCTGCTGTGACGACGACAGGGTCGAGGTGGTCCAGCCCCGGGACTGTGCGTAGCGCTCGTACATGTCCCGTAGCTCACCCGCGAACAGGCCGGCCTCGTCCCCTCCGGCCGCCGCGCGGATCTCCACGATCACGTCCTTGGCGTCGTTGGGGTCCGTCGGGATGAGCAGGAGTTTGAGCTGCTCCTCGAGCGTGGCGCGCTCCTCGGTGAGCTCGGCGATCTCGTCCTCGAGCAGCCGCCGGTCCTCCCCCGACGCCTCGTCCAGCATCTCGAGGGCGGCGTCGCAGTTGTCGCCGGCCTCCAGCCACG
>SLHP01000034.1 GCA_007136095.1 Nitriliruptoraceae bacterium | reverse complement strand
CGACGATCGCCGCTGGAGACGAGGATCCGGCAGCCGAGGCTCCGGGGCCGGACGTGACCGGCTAGTTCGAGGCACCGAAGATGGCCTGGATCCGGATCCAGGCGCGCTCGTACCACGCGGGCGGCGCCGGTTCCGGATCAGTCCGCGAGGCGGTCATCCGTGGCCGCTCGATCTCCGGAGGAACGAGCGCGTACGGGACCTCGCCGGGCCGGATGAACCCCTGCTGTTCACGGGCCAGGAGCTCGATGGTCTCCTCGTCCTGGAGATCGCCCACCCGCTGTTGCATCCGGGTGTTCTCCTCCTCCAGGATGTCCGCCTTCATCTGCAGCACCTCGACCCGCCCACGCGCATCGAGGTAGTTCTGCGTCGGCCCGGACACCAGCACGATGGCCAGGCCGATCGTGATCAGCAACGCGACGACCAACGGCTTGTCGCCGCTGATCGCCGCCGTCACGCCCCGACGCACCGCCAGGACCCCCGATCGCACCATGGCCGCCGCGCGTTGGAGGACGACGGGGCCGCGGCCCGCACCGCCTCGACGTCGCCGCTTCCCGGCCGTACGGACCTGCCGCCGCTGGTGGCGGCGGTCGGTCTGGCGGGTCGGACCGGGCATCTGGGGTTCCTAGCGGGCTTGCTTGAAGGCGGCCGCGCCGGCGTAGCGGGCGGCGTCACCGAGCTCTTCCTCGATGCGCAGGAGCTGGTTGTACTTCGCGACCCGGTCGGACCGGGCGGGCGCGCCGGTCTTGATCTGACCAGCGTTGGTCGCCACGGCGATGTCGGCGATGATCGCGTCCTCGGTCTCGCCGGAGCGGTGGCTGATCATCGTGGTCCAGGTGGCCCGGTGGGCCAGGGCGACCGCGTCGAAGGTCTCGGTGAGCGACCCGATCTGGTTGACCTTGACGAGCACGCTGTTGGCCGCCTTCTCCTCGATACCGCGCTGGACGAACGTCGGGTTGGTGACCAGCAGGTCGTCGCCGACGATCTGCACCCGGTCACCGAGGCGCTCGGTCATGAGGGTGAAGCCGGCCCAGTCCGCCTCGTCCAGGCCGTCCTCGATCGACACGATCGGGTAGCGGTCGGTGAGGTCGGCCCACAGGTCCACCATCTCCTCGGACGACAGCACCCGATCCTCGCCGTCGAGGTGGTAGGCGCCGTCCCGGTAGAACTCACTGGCGGCGGGGTCCAGGGCGATGGCGATGTCGTCGCCGGGCCGGTAGCCAGCGGCCTCGATGCCGTCGATCAGCAGGTCCAGCGCCGCCGAATTGGACTCCAGGCTGGGCGCGAACCCGCCTTCGTCGCCCAGTCCGGTCGACAGGCCGCGGTCCTTCAGCACCGTCTTGAGGTGGTGGTAGGTCTCGGCGCCCATGCGCAGGGCCTCCCGGAAGGTCGGCGCCCCGACGGGCACGATCATGAACTCCTGGAAGTCGACGTTCGAGTCCGCGTGGCTCCCGCCGTTCAGCACGTTCATGCACGGCACGGGCAGCAGGTGCGCGTTGGGCCCACCGAGGTAGCTGTAGAGCGGCAGACCGGACGCGGCGGCGGCGGCCTTGGCCACGGCCATGGAGACCCCGAGGATCGCGTTGGCGCCGAGGTTGCCCTTGTTGTCGGTGCCGTCGAGGTCACGCAGCAGCCGGTCGATCTCGCGCTGGCGGGTGGAATCCAGGCCGAGCAACGCGGGCGCGATCGTGTCGTTGACGTTGGCGACGGCGCGGGTCACACCCTTGCCGAGGTAGCGGTCCGCGTCCCCGTCGCGCAGTTCGACGGCTTCGGACTCGCCGGTCGATGCGCCGGACGGGACGGCGGCACGGCTCAGCGTGCCGTCGAGCAGGCCGACCTCGACCTCGACGGTCGGGTTGCCGCGGCTGTCCAGGATCTCGCGTGCCCGCACCAGTTCGATCGTGGTGACGTCCATATCGTTTCCCCTCGTGATCGAGCACGGCAGCAGCAACGGCCCATCACGCTGGGCGTTCCATTCTTGACTCTATGCCACAACCATGCTCTTTGACAACAATCTCAACATCTCCAACACCGACCGTTGGGTCAGGTCACTCCGTGAGCCTCCACACCTGGCGGACCGCCGCGCCGAGCATGGCCCCGAGGCCCGCGCCGATGGCCGCACCCTTGAGCCGGGCGGGCGTGACGGTCGCACCGAGCACGCCACCGAGCACGGCGCCGGCCACGACGACGACGGTGTCGGTCGGGAACGGCGCCCGATCATGGTTCCAACTCGCGATCTCGGCGGCATCGGCACCGACATCCCACCCGGCCAGCACGTCACCGTCATCCCGGACCTCTTCAGGAGCGAGATCGGGAGGGCGCACGCTGGCACCGCCACCGCCGCCGACCGCCGCACCCGCCCCGAACATCGCGGCGGTCAACGTTGCCTCGCACCGGGGACAGGGTTGGTCGCTGCCGGCCAGGCTCTGCACCAGGTCGTTCTTGAGGAACCGGCCACAGACCGGGCACTGCTGCGGGGCCACCGGGGTCCTCCAGGTCTCGTCTGACGGCGAGGTTAGTGCGCTCGAAGCCCGGTGGGGCGGTGCGATCATCCGTCGCGCTGCGCCGCTTCCCAGAGGTCCAGGAGGCTCGCCCGGTCCACGTCCTGTGGGTCGATCCCCCGCGCGTCGGCCAGCCGCAGCACCTGCTCCACGCGCTGGCGGAACGCGGTCGCGGCGCGACGGGCTGCGGCCTCCGGGTCGACCCCCAACGATGCGGCGAGGGACACGACGGCGCTGATCAACCCGCCGACAGCCGCCTCCCGGTCCTCCTGGCTGCCGGCATCGTCGACCTCGGTCAGATGCTGCAGGATGGACGCCGCCGGAGCATCGGCCTGTGGACCCGCAACCCCCCGCTTCGCGGCCTTGCGCTGCACCGTCTCCACGAGCATGAGTCCGGCCATCGCGTCGGGAACGCCCTCGAACGGGCCCGTGCGTCCCTTCTCATGGGACTTCTGCTGGTCCCAGTTGGCTTGGACGTCATCAGCGGTGGCTGCGTCGCCATCGGCGAAGACGTGCGGATGCCGGCGGACCAGCTTGTCGACGATGCCGCGGGCGACATCGTCGATCCCGAACGCCCGGCGATCCTGCGCGACCTGCGCGTGGAAGACGACCTGGAGCAGGACGTCTCCGAGCTCCTCGACCAGATCGACGTCCTGCTCCCGCTCGATCGCGTCGACCAGTTCGTAGGTCTCCTCGAGCAGGTAGCGGACCAGCGTGCTGTGGTCCTGCTCCAGATCCCACGGACAGCCCGTCTGTGGGTCGCGGAGTTGGCGCATCACCTCGACCAGACCCAGCAGTTCGGTTCCGGCGGGGATGGGGGCGAGGAAGACCAGTTCGAT
>SLHP01000266.1 GCA_007136095.1 Nitriliruptoraceae bacterium | reverse complement strand
TCCAGGACTCCCGGGACCGTGAGGAAGTTCATGTAGCGCCGGGGTGGGGTTTGACGCGGTAGGAGAGCACGAGGTCGGTGCCTGGGTAGATGGTCTGGGTGTCGTTGAGCAGCTCGCAGATCGCAGCGAGCGCGCGGGTGCGGCGGGGGGCGGACAGCGGGTTGAGCGCGACGTGGATCTGGCCGTCGGCGATGTGCAGGTCACCGGCGGCGGTGAGCGCTTCGCGGATGAGGCTTCTGGCTTCTTCGTTCGCGCGGGCGTAGTGGGGGGCGACCAGGCGGGCGAGGGCCGACTCGGCGTTGTAGGCCGCGATCCGGCAGGCATGGGTGACCAGTTTGGTCTCCGAGTCGAGCAGCCGCGCGTCGGGGGCGACCTGGGCGAGCGGGAGGCGTGCGGGGGTGTTGGCGGAAGCTTGGCGGGCGGCATCCAGCTGGCCGCGAACCTCGTCGAGGGTGGCCTCGAGCTCGTCGAGCGATCCGGACAGCTGGGGGGTGTTGCGGTGGCGGCCGAGGGTGGCCTCGGCGTCGGCCACGACCTGTTCGAGGTGGCGGACGCGTCGTGTTGCATCACGTTTGGCGGGGTTGGGCACGGTCCGGTCAGGGTCGTCGTCGACGGTCGTGTAGGTGTCGAGCGCGTCGAGGGCGAAGTGCTCGCGGGCGTAGCGGAAGTAGTTCTCTTGGCGCCACCGGTTGAACATCCGGCCGGCGATGACCGCGGTGTTGAGGTCGGTCCGTGAGGTGAGGATGTGGGTCTGGTGGCCGTTGTTGAGCCGGACGATCTGGCGCAGGGTGATGGTCTTGCGGCTGTGACGTTTCGCGCCCGCGGCGGTCAGGCGGATGCGGACCTTGCGGTCGGCGAGCTGCCACCGGTGGGTGGTGCCACGCTCGTCGGTGTAGGTGTGGTCGGTGAACGCCGCGACGGGCTCGGGCCGGATCTTGCCTTTGCGGTAGGTGAGCAGGTCGAACCCTTCGGCGGTCAGGTCGGCGAACAGGTCGGGGGACCAGCCGCCCCGGTCGAACACCACCGTGGTGCGACGGCCGTCCACAAGCTGTTTCAGGTCGGGCAGCAGCCGGCGGACCTCGGCGGCGGTGGATGCCGAGGGTGGCGCGATGACGGCGAAGATCGGGTCGCCGTTGGTGTCTGCGACCCAGGTTTCGAGGGTGGCGGGCATCGAGATCCGCATCCGGGCCACATGTGTCTTGGGGATCCGGCGGGTGCCGTGGTAGGCGCGGACATGTCCGTCGATGTAGACGAACCCGACCGCGTCGGGGTGGGTGTCGACGTGCCGGCGGGCGAGGCCGGCCATCAGCTGCCCGGCCTGGCCGCGGTCGGCCAGCTCGCCGAGTTTGCGGCGGATCGTGGAGACCTCCGGGGCACGGTCAAGCGCGAGGATCCGACCGAGATCGGCTGGGACCACCCGGGTTGCGCCCTCCGCGCGGGGTTCGCGCAGCAACGCGAGCAGCACCAGGGCCAGTAGCACGGAGCGGAGCCCGTAGAAGCCGTGGCGAAGCTTGCCGTAGGTCGTTTCGGCGACCTCGAGCAGCCCGGTTGCCTCCAAGGTCGGTAGGGCGAGCAGCAGCCCGGCCAGCGGTAGCTGCCGCCCTTGGGTGAACACCGGTCGAGCCTCGTCGAGCTGCCCGAACCGGGCCGCTTGGCGCTCGTCGGTCCGCGCAGCCGGGGCCGGCACCACCGGCAGGCCGTTCTCATCGGCGTCGGCGTCGACGTCGGTCGGTTGGGCAGGCTCGACGTCGGCCAGGACCCGACGCACCGAGAACCGCGACACCCCGACCTCGTCCGCGATCTGCTGCGGGGACCGCCCGGCCCGGCGCAACGCCACGATCTGTCCGACGATGTCGTCGGTGACCTTCCACGCCCCCTTCGGGCCCGACTTGGCCGGCACCAGCCCCGCCACCCCGCCCTCGTCGTAGGTCTGCTCCCAGCGCCACAACGTCACCGTCGTGGTCGCGAACGCCGACGCGATCTCGGTGCGTGCCGCGATCTTGGCCTTGGCCAGCTGCACCGCGGCGAGACGACGGCCGGCCTCGTCGCCGGCCTGCCACTGCCACCACAACGTGCCCCACAGCCACACCGCCCCGCCGGCCTCGTCCACCGTCACACATGCGGCGTCACCGACCGGGACGGCCCCTTGCGGCTGCAGCGGCAGCGGCACCTGTGCGCTCATGGTCGCCATCATCTCACCCACCCGACACAGCCTAAAACATTACAGTGATTATAGCCATCCGAGGGCGTGTGAAGCGAGCACCCGAAGCACCAAGAACTGCCCCCAACGGCCGGCTCAGCGCCAGCGATCACCCGATTCCGTACCCAGTCCCACGACCGACGGTGTCAGGAGTCCTGGAGTCACCGACGCCACGCAGGAGCAGGACGTTGGGGCCTGCCGCGCCGGTCAGGGCCAAGATCGTGCCGAAGTCTGTGTCGGTCGTCACGAGGACGCGGTCCTCGTGCAGTGCGAGGGCCATGACCTCGTCATCGTTGTGCCCTGCCAGCCCGAGAAGTCGGACGTGCGTGACGTCGTGCCCGGCTTCTGCCAGTCGAAGAGCGACGGCGTCCTGGAGTGCCTCGTCGACCAGGAGCTTCACGCGCTCTGATCGAGCGGAACGACCCGCTGGTCGATGTTGGCGGCGGCGAAACGCAAAGCTTCGCGGATGTCGTCCTCCTCCAACTGTGGGTACTCGTCCAGGATGGTCTCCACGGGCGTGCCGGCCGCGATCATGCGGACGAGCATGGCCACGGGGATGCGAGTCCCTGCGATGCAGGGGAGACCACCCATGATCCGGTGGTCGATGTTGATCCGTGTGAATGCCATGCGAAGAGCGTACGCGACAGCCAGACCGTTGGGCAGGGTCGTCCACAGCATTGCTCGTCGACCTCACGTCGTTGCACGGGACGGTGAGCACGGTTCGCGTCACCCTTGGAGGCGCGCAGAGGGATCGCAGAGCGCTTCGCGAGCGGAGCGAGCGTGACCTCGGCAGGATCTCCGAGTCGTTCCAGGTACCGCGAAACGGCCGTGCCATCCGGAAGGAATCCGTGTGGCCGACCACGTGACAAGGCCACCGCCGTTCCAACGCGGTGGCAACGAAAGCCCAGGATCGAGCCGGATATCAGGGGTGACCAGAGGAGATGACGATGCGACGAAACCGCAGGTCAGAGGGGGTTTTCGGCTGCAGGAGGATCGGCCCGGAAACGGCTTGGCGATGTTTCAGGTCCGTGTGTCCTTATGGACATGGGGGTTCAAGTCCCCCCTCGCCCACAAGCTTGTAGAGGGGTCATGAGCTCCTCAAGACCTGCAACCTGTCGCGCTTGACGGGCTCCAGCAGCC
>SLHP01000181.1 GCA_007136095.1 Nitriliruptoraceae bacterium | reverse complement strand
TCGAGGCGATGCTGGAGCGGGTGGGACTCCCGGGCTCGGCGGACCGTCGTCCGCAGGAGCTGTCCGGTGGGCAGCAGCAACGGGTCGCCCTGGCTCGGGCGCTGGTCGTCGAGCCCGAGGTGCTGCTCCTCGACGAGCCCCTCAGCAACCTCGACCGGCACCTGCGCGATGGCATGCGCGAACTCATCCTCGAGGTCCAACGCGACCTGCAGGTCACCACGGTGGTCGTCACCCACGATCAGGAGGAGGCGTCGGTCCTGGCGGATCATCTGGCCCTGCTGTTCGACGGCCGACTGGCCCAGGTCGGAAGTCCGCGTGATCTGCACGATCGCCCGGCGTCCGCGTCCGTGGCGCGGTTCCTCGGATCGCCGAACCTGCTGCCGGGCATCCGCCGCGGGGAGCGGGTCGCGACCGCGGTCGGGGAACTGGCGGTGCCGCGTGGTGTGGGGGACGACGGCCCCGTCCTCGTGACCATCCGACCCGAGGCCGTCGTGGTCGCCCCGGCGGGCGGCCCCAACATCGTCCACGGTCGGGTCCGTGCGGTCCGCGACCTCGGCGCCCGGGCCCGCTTGCTGGTGGACGTCGAGGCAGCGACCATCACGCTGGACGCGCGGCCCGATGCCCTGCTCGCGCTCGAACCCGGGTCCGAGGTGGCGCTCCGGCTGCCGGCGGAATCGTTGTGGGCCATGCCCGCCGAGGACACCGAACCGGTCGGCCCTGATGACCTCGTCGGCTCTGGTCCGGCTCCATCGGAGCTGTCTGGTGAGACCGCAGATCCCGGTGTGCTGACCCCGGCAGAGCACGATTGTCACTGACCGCCGCCACTGACCCTGGAGCCATGTGATGTTGGACACCACGATGCGTGCCCGGCTGACGCCGGTGTGGGACCGGTCTGCTGCCGTCCTGGCGCGCGTGGGCGTCACCCCCCTGGCGTTGACGCTGACGGGCCTCATCCTGTCGCTGGGCGCGGCGGTCGCGGCTGGATTCGCCCTGTGGCCCCTGGCTGCCGGGCTGTGGCTCGCCTCCCGGGTGCCGGACGGTGTCGACGGCCCGCTGGCACGACTGATCGACGACGAGAGCGCGTTCGGCGGCTGGGCGGATTTCACCTCGGACATGGCCGCCTACGGATCGTTCGTGGTCGGCTGCGCGATCGGCAACCCGGATGCGGCGGTACCGCTGCTGATCCTGCTGTTGACCTACTACATCAACGCGAGTTCGCTGCTGGCCTACTCAGCGGCCGCCGACCGCGGGCAACTGGCACCGCCGGACGGCCGGACGTTCCACTTCACGCGGGGTCTGGCCGAGGGCACCGAGACGATCGTCGCGCACGCGCTCCTCGCCCTGTTCCCGCTGTGGATGAGCGAGATCGCCTGGGTGTTCGCCGCGATGGTCGTGATCACGATCGGGCAGCGCATCCGCCTGGCCCGCGCGACGCTGCCCCGCGCGGGCGATCGCGCGCGCTCGGACGTGTCGTGCTGAGCGGCCGCGCGCGTCGGTCTGACCGGTCATGGGCAGGATGGGTGGTGAGAGGTGCGCTCCTGCACCTCTCACCACCCATCCTGCATCCCGGACGGGTTCAGCCGGATCGTGCGGCTCCGGCGTGCGGCGCCGGCCTCCAGCCCCGCCAGCCCCTCCAGCCCCGCCAGCCCCGTCAGCCCTGCCAGCCCCGTCAGCGACGCAGCAGGCGACGGGCCCAGAGCAGGATGCGGGTGGCGGGCTTGAGCCGCTCGAGCCCGACCCGCAGTTCCTGCAGTGACGCGTCGGCCAGGTCCGCGCTCCAGGTCGGGTAGGCGTGGGTCGTGCGGGTGATGCGGCCGAGCTTGGCGCCGTTGGCCATCCACGCGGCGACCTCGCCGATGCCCTCGCCGGCGCGGGGGCCGACGATCGTGGCACCGACGATCCGGCCCTTGTCGTCGCCCACGAGTTGCGCGAACCCCTCGGTCCGGCCGCTGGTCACGGCGCGGTCCAGCTTCCCGTGTGGGGAGGTCCGGACGGCGATGTCGTCGCCGAAGCGCTCGCGGGCCTCGGCGGCGGACAGGCCGATGCGTGCCACCTCGGGGTCGGTGAACGTGACCCAGGGGATGCGCTGGTGGTCCACGGAGGCGCGGAGTCCGAACAGCGCGTTCTGGACCACGGTGGCGCCGTGTGTCGAGGCGACGTGCGTGAAGGGCAGCAGCATGGTCGCGTCGCCACCGGCGAAGATCCGGGGGTTGGAGGTCCGCAGCCGTCCGTCGACGGCGATCGCGCCGCGATCGGTCAACTCGACGCCGGCGACGTCCAGTCCGAGGTCGCCGGTGGACGGCTTGCGACCGACCGCAACCAGGATCTGATCGAAGGGGATGGCGCGTTCGGCCACACCGTCGTCGGCGTCGGACGGCGAGACCACCAGGTGTGTGGTCCCGTCCTCATCGGTCTCGACCCGACGGGCGGTGGTGCTGGCCAAGACCTGGACCCCCTCCGCGGTCAGCTGTGCGGTGAGCACGGCGGCCGCTTCGGGCTCCTCCCGCGGGATGATCGTCGGGGCCATCTCGACGATCGTGACGTCGGACCCCAGACGGCCGAACGCCTGCCCGAGCTCGGAGCCGATCGGGCCACCGCCCAGCACGACCAGGCGCCCGGGCAGGTCGGTGAGGTCCCACAGGGTCTCCGACGTGAGCGCATCGACGTCAGCCAGGCCGGGCAGGGGTGGGATGACCGGCGTGGCGCCCGTCGCGATCATCGCGTGTCGGAACCGGATGCGATCGCCGTCGACCTCGACCGTCTGTGGGCCGACGAAGCGGGCGGTACCCGTGCGGACCTCGATGCCCTCGCTGCGCAGCCGGTCAGGCGAGTCGTGGGGTTCGATCGTGGCGATCGACGCCTTGACGTGCGCCATCGCCGCGGTGAAGTCCACGGACACCTCGCCGGCATGGACCCCCAGCTCCCCGGACGACCGCGCGATGTGCGCGTGCTCTGCGACCGTCAGCAGCGCCTTGGACGGCACGCAACCGGTCCACAGGCAGTCTCCGCCGGTGCGGTCGCGTTCGACCAGCAGGGTCCGTGCTCCCTGGCCGGCGGCACCGACGGCGGCGACCAGTCCGGCGGTCCCCCCGCCGATGATCAGCAGGTCGTAGGGCTTCATCACAGCGTTCCTTCGTCTGATCCGGCGATGTCGGGCGCTACGTGCCGGGCGGTACGTCGAGGTTCCGTGGGGCAACCCGGTGGGTCGAGCGGGGCTTCCGCGGCGGCCACCGGCCGTGTGGTGGGAAGGGGGGTGTCACCGTCGCGGACGTTGCCTTACGGTAGGTCACGGCGAACGGGAGCGATCTCGTAACCGGGAGCGATCTCGTTCGGAGCGATCCCGCCACCAGTGAGCCACCAG
>SLHP01000144.1 GCA_007136095.1 Nitriliruptoraceae bacterium | reverse complement strand
CATGACACACCCGATCGGTGGTGGAACCGCGTCCAGGACCGCACGCCGGGGCGGCGGCAGACGCGCAGGCTACTGGCCGTCCAGCAGCTGCGCGCTGACGACGTCGGCGATCAACCTGGTCGCGCGGTCATCGGTCACCGTGGGTGTTCCATCGCCCGACTGGGGTCCGTAGCGCCCGAACTGGGCGTGGTTGACGCCCTCGAGTTCCACCATGCGGGCATCGTCGGGCAACAGCTCGCGGCGCTCATCGATGTCCGACGGCGTCGACAAGCCGTCCCGTGAACCGCTCACCGACAGCACGGTCAGGTCCTCACGGCCCTGCAGATCGGCACCCTCCGTCACGTAGGCACCCCACAGGATCAGGCCCCGCAGCTCACCGGGTTCCTGGGCGCCGGCGTAGCTGCCCGCCATCGCCCCACCGAGTGAGTGCCCACCGACCCACCAGGTCGCCACCTGGTCGTTGGCGTCGGTGACCGTGTCAGCGCGGGAGCGCCCGAGCACGGCCAGGCGCAGGGGCATCGCCGGGATGAACACGCTGACGCCGGTCTCGGCGACCACCGGCGCCCACACCGCCAGGTAGGCCTCGGGCGGGACCGCTGCTCCCGGGTAGAAGATGACCGCCTCGTCCCCGCGATCACCCGACGGATGGAGCGCCACCCCACCCACGTCATCGAGGTCGACGACCTGGAGGTCGGGGCGGCTCTTGACCTCAGCAAGGGCGGCGGCATCGGCGTCGGGGAAACGGATGACCCACCACAGGACGGCGGCGACCACCACCACGGCAAGCCCGCCGACGACCCACAGCAGGACACGGACCCACCGTCGATCGCGCGACTGCCCGCCATGGCGTGCCACCGTGCTCAGGAGTCCCGCAGACCATCGAGCATCGCCATCTGCTTGTCGGTCAGCGAGACCGCTGCAGCGGCGACGTTCTCCTCGAGGTGTGCGATCGAGGACGTGCCCGGGATCGGCAGCATCACCGGAGAGCGGTGCAGGAGCCAGGCAAGCGCGATCTGAGCCGGCGTCGCGTCGGTCTCCGAGGCCAGGTCGTCCAGCGGACCCCCGGCACGGGCCAGGTCACCAACGGCCACGGGGAACCAGGGCAGGAACCCGATCCCGTCAGCCTCACAGACATCGAGGACGCCCTCCGACCCGCGCTCCAACAGGTTGTAACGGTTCTGCACGGAAGCGATCCGCAGGTGCCGCCGGGCGTGTTCGAGTTCGTCGACGGACACCTCGGAGAGGCCGATGTGCCGGATCTTGCCTTCCTCCTGCAGCTCGCCCAGGACGCCGAACTGCTCCTCCGCGGGCACCTGCCCGTCGATGCGGTGCAACTGGTACAGGTCGATGCGCTCGACCGCAAGGCGCCGCAGGCTCATCTCGCAGGCGAACCGCAGGTACTCGGGACGCCCGAGCTGATGCCACTCCCCCGGTCCGGTACGGATCAACCCACCCTTGGTCGCGATCGTGACCCCGCCGTACGGTTCGCCGGCGTCGCCGGTGTGCAGCGCTTCCCGGATCAGATCCTCGGAGACGAACGGCCCATAGCTGTCCGCGGTGTCGATCAGGTCGACGCCCAGCTCCACGACCCGCCGCAGGAGCGTGATCGCCCCGGCCCGGTCCGGTGGATCCCCCCAGACGCCCTCGCCCGTGATCCGCATGGCGCCGTACCCGAGCCGGGTGACCGGCAGATCGCCACCGAGCGTGAGGGTTCCGGATCCAACGGCGGGGGTGGTCGTGGACATACGAACTCCTGAGGTCGATCCGAGGCACAGGCTGCGAAGCGCACGGTACGCGCCTGTCGCCCCCGAAGGGTCCGTCGCGGGCCAGCTACCCTGCTGGACCGACCGACGAGGACGAGACCGTATGCCAGCCGAACCGGGCACCGACACGGCGGGGTCCCCCGCGTCGGAGCCGGACACCGATGTCGTGACCACTGGGTCCTCGGGACCCCAACGGTCGGTCGCGGACCGCATCGCCCGGCAGGTCCTGCTGATCGAGGGCGCCGATCCCAAGGCCGT
Source organism: Nitriliruptoraceae bacterium (assembly GCA_007136095.1). Taxonomy (GTDB): domain Bacteria; phylum Actinomycetota; class Nitriliruptoria; order Nitriliruptorales; family Nitriliruptoraceae; genus CSSed11-175R1. The sequence goes on along the minus strand of SLHP01000144.1, from coordinate 10,808 downwards.
CTTCGAGATCAAGGGGGCGCTGTGGATCTCGGCGATCCGGTGCGTGCTGACCTACGCCCTGATCCCGCTGCTGGCACCCATCATCAGCTGGGCCGGGGTCGTGGCCACACCGATCGCACTGGCGCTGTCCGTGCTGGCGGTCCTCCTGGCCGTCAACAGCCTGCGTCGTGTCTGGCTGGCCGACTACCGCTACCGCTGGCCCTACACCGCGTTCATCCTGGTCGTGCTCGGTCTGCTCGCCTTCGTGATCGTGGTGGACGTCCGCGCCCTGCTGACCTGACCGCCTCTGCGTGGGTCGGGTAGCGTCGGTCGCCGACCCACCCTCCCACTTGACGAGAGCCTGCCGTGACCACGCCGATCGGACAGACCGAGAGCAAGCCCCGCGCCCGGGACAACAGCAACATCGCCTCGTTCGGCGAGATCCCGCGCCCACGCGAACTCCGTGAGGAGCTTGCACCCGACGACGACCGCCTCGAAACGGTCGCCCGTGGGCGCGAGGAGGTCGGCGCGGCCCTGGCCGGAGACGATGACCGCATGGTCGTCGTGGTCGGCCCGTGCTCGATCCACGACCGCGACCTGGCACTCGAGTACGCCGGGCGACTGCAGCAGGTGGCGGCAAAGCACGCGGGCGAACTCATCGTCATCATGCGCACCTACTTCGAGAAGCCCCGGACCTCGGTGGGGTGGAAGGGCCTGATCTACGACCCGTCCCTGGATGGCTCGTCGGATGCCGCACGGGGTCTGCGGACCGCCCGACAGGTCCTGCTCGACGTGACCGGCATGGGCCTGCCGTGCGCGGTGGAGATCCTGGACACCATCACGCCGCAGTACTACTCGGACCTGGTGTCCTGGGCGGCCATCGGTGCCCGCACGGTCGAGAGCCAGGTCCACCGCCAGCTCGCCTCCGGCTCGTCGATGCCGATCGGGTTCAAGAACGCGACCGACGGTCGGGTCGGCGTCGCCGTCAACGCGCTGTCCGCCGCGATCGCGCCGCACGCCTTCTTCGGTGTCGATGAGGAGGGCCGGTCGTCCGTCGTCCGGACCACCGGCAACCCGGCGTCACACATCGTCCTGCGGGGTGGGGACAACGGGCCGAACTACGGCCGCGCGGATGTCGAGGATGCGGTCACCCGGGCCAGGGCGGTCGTCGACCACAAGCGGCCGGTCATCATCGACTGCTCCCACGGCAACTCGGGCAAGGACCACACCCGCCAGGCGGTGGTCGTGGACGATCTCCTCGACCAGTGGCGCCAGCCGGACCACGGTCTGCTCGGCCTGATGCTCGAGAGCAACCTGCAGCCCGGCCGGCAGGACTGGGAGCCCGGCCGCCACCTCGAACACGGGGTGTCGATCACGGACGCGTGCGTCGGATGGGACGAGACCGTCGCGCTGCTCGAGCGCTGCGCAGCGGCGGTCGCCGACCGCCGCTGAACGGTCAGGCCGGGACGACGTAGACGAGTTTGGCGGCATCCGGCGACAACTCGACGCGGTGGCCGGCGAGTTCGAGGACGACCTCGGTCGGTCCGTGGGTGATATCGACGATCTCACCGGCGCGCATGCCGTGCTCGTGCAGGACCTGGATGACCTCGGCGTCGCTCTGCAACGACTCGGAGATGCTATGCAGGGTGAACGCGCCGTCATCGACCTCGGCGACGGCGAAGATCGGCGTGGCGTTGCCCTCACCCCCGGGGATCGGGTTGCCGTAGGGGCTCGTGGCCGGGTTGCCGAGCAGTTCCGCGAGCTTGTCCTCGACCCGGTCAGAGATGACGTGCTCCCACCGGCAGGCCTCGTCGTGGACGAACTCGGCCTCCAGGCCGATGACGTCGGCCAGCAGTCGTTCCGCCAACCGATGCTTGCGCATGACCCGGGTGGCCTTGTCGCGGCCCATCTCGGTGAGCGCGACGGTGCGGTCCTCGGTGAGCCGGAGCAGGCCGTGGTCCTCGAGGCGTGCGACACCTTCGGACACCGACGGCGGGGAGAGGTGGAGCCGCTCGGACAGCCGCGCACGGATCGCGGGGATGCCCTCCTCCTCGAGTTCCAGGACGGTGCGGAGGTACATCTCGGTGGAGTCGATCAGGTCGTGTGCCACGCTCTGTCCTCCGGGTCTTCTGCCGCCGGCAGGGTAGCTCTCGTTGGCTCAACGGGGTGGCGTCTTCGCGGCAGTTTCCGGCATCGACCCGTCCCGCCAGGTCACACAGGAGGTGTCGAGCTCACGGGGCGCCGGCGTGAAGCCGTCGACCACGGTGCCGAGGTAGATGAACCCGACGACGCGTTCCCGTTCGCCCACACCCAGATGCGCGAGGACCTCCGGGTGTTCCGCCAACCACCCGGTGCGCCACATGGAGCCGAACCCGTACGCGGTCGCCGCGATGCACAGGTTCTGTGCCGCGCAGCCGGCGGCCACCAGTTGCTCCCACGGTTGAACCTTGGGATGGGGGGTCGTGCGGCCCACGACCGTGACGATGACCGGCGCCCGCCGCGCCTTGGCGGCGCTGCTCTCGAGTTCGGTGTCCGACGCATCGGGGGTCTTCGCGGCCTGTGCCCGGGCGAACGAGGCGCCGAGATCCTCCAGGGCAGCGTCCCGGAGCACGATGAACCGCCAGGGACGCAGCTTGCCGTGATCGGGCGCCGTGCACGCCACCTCCAACATCGCGGCGAGGGTCGCGTCGTCGGGACCCGGTTCGGCCAGCTTGCCCGTACTCCGCCGGTGCAGCACGGCGGTCAGGTCGAGCCGGTCACCCGTCATGGTCACGTCGGTCGAGGCGATGATGGACTCCTTGCGATCGCTGACGGCCTCGCTGGCGGTGACGTGCGTGCCAGCACCCGCGAAGCATAAGGTTAGCCTTACCTCGTGGTCGCCGCCACCGGGTCGCGACCTGGTCTGCGGGCGGGTCTGCGTGCAGGAGTGTTCAGGGGCCGAACGCAGATGCACGCGAACCCGGAGTGAACCCCCAGCGGTAGCCGCTACCGTCGAAGGGAACCCTGTCGACCCTGGAGTTTCCATGTCCCGCACCGCTGTGATCGGCGACGGGCCGGCCGGCCTGAGCGCCGCCCTGCTGCTCGCCAAGAACGACCACGACACGATCGTCTTCGCGCAGGACGGCACGTTGATGCACAAGGCACACCTGTACAACTACCTCGGGGTCGAGGATCTGTCCGGCTCCGACTTCCAGAACATCGCGCGGCGGCAGGTCGCCGCGGTCGGGGCGGACCTGCGCGAGGTCGAGGTGCTGGAGGTCGCCTCCGCAGATGGCGGCTTCACGGTGCGCACGGATGACGGCGAGGAGACCGTCGACAACCTGATCCTGGCCGGCGGCAAGGCCGCGGGCAGCTTCGCCGAGGCGCTCGGAGCCGATCGGGCCGACGGAGCCCTGACCGTCGATGCCGACGGGCGCACGAGTGTCGACGGGCTCTACGCCGCCGGTCACCTGGTCCGTCCGCAACGGAGCCAGGCGATCATCTCTGCCGGGGATGGTGCGGCTGCGGCACTCGACATCCTCTCCCGCGAGGCCGGCAAGGACGTCCACGACTGGGACGTCCCGCCGCAGGACTGATCCATAGGAGCGTCCACAGACGACCGGAGGACGTCGCCGATGTCGCCCCGGATCCATCCGCCGCGGCGGAGGCGGGCATCGTCGGGCACATGAGCGACGATCATGCGGCGTCGCTCGCGACGATGGTGGCTGCGTTCCTGCCGGTCGAGGGCGACGTGACCAGGGTCACGATGACCTCGTGCGACCGCGACGGGTTCGAGGTGCGCTTGACGCTGGCACCGACCGAGCCGGACGCAGCCGACGGCCTCGCGTTCGGGCGTCTCGGCTTCCCCGAACCACTGTCCGACCCTGGCCAGGCCCGCCATGCGCTGGTCGAGCTGGTCCACGCCGCGGGGGCCGGCAGCCCTCCCTGAACCGCCCTGTCCCGGCACGAGCAGCGACCCGCACACACCAGCGACCCGCACACACCAGCGGGGCGGACCCGCTCGGATCCGCCCCGCTGGTGTGCTGCCGCCGACGATCTACTCGTCGTTGTTGTTGTTCTCGCCGTTCTCGCTGCGCTCACCCCGGTCACCGCCGGCCAGTTCGACCGGCGGGGTGTCGGGGGCTGCGGGCGACTCGACCGCGCGGAAGGTGACCTCGTCGTTCTCCTGGTCGATGTCGGCCACGATCAGCTGCCCGTGGTCGAAGCCGCCGATCAGGATCCGCTCGGACATCTTGTCCTCCAGTTCACGCTGGATCGTCCGACGCAGCGGTCGGGCACCGAGCTGCGGGTCGTAGCCCTTGTCCGCCAACCACGCCTTGAGGTTGTCGGTGAGCTCGAGCTCGAGTCCCTTGACGGTCAGCTGCTTCTTCACCCGGGTGAGCATCAGGTCGACGATCTCCTTGACCTCCTCCCGCGTCAGCGGGTGGAAGACGATGGTGTCGTCGATCCGGTTGAGGAATTCGGGTCGGAAGTGCTTCTTGAGTTCGTCGTCGACCTGGCGCTTCATCTTGTCGTACATCGAGCCGTCGTCCTCCTGGACGAACCCGACCGACGGCGCGGTGAGGTTCTTGGTCCCGAGGTTCGACGTCATGATGAGGATGGTGTTCTTGAAGTCCACGGTGCGGCCCTGGGCGTCGGTCAGACGACCGTCCTCGAGGATCTGCAGCAGCGTGTTGAACACGTCCGGGTGGGCCTTCTCGACCTCGTCGAAGAGCACGACCGAGAACGGCTTGCGGCGCACCTGCTCGGTGAGCTGCCCGCCCTCGTCGTAGCCGACGTAGCCGGGCGGTGAACCGATCAGGCGGCTGACCGTGTGCTTCTCCATGTACTCGGACATGTCGAGGTGGATCAGCGAGTCCTCATCGCCGAAGAGGAACTCGGCGAGCGTCTTGGCGAGCTCGGTCTTCCCGACACCAGAGGGGCCGAGGAAGATGAACGAGCCACCGGGGCGCTTCGGGTCCTTGAGACCCGCACGCGTGCGACGGATCGCCTTGGACACCGCGGTGATCGACTGTTCCTGCCCGATGACGCGCTTGTGCAGCTCGTCCTCCATGTGCAGCAGCTTGTCGGTCTCCTCCTGCGTGAGCTTGAGCACCGGGATCCCGGTCCAGTTGGAGAGCACCTCGGCGATGACCTCGTCGTCGACGGTCAGCACGGTGTCCATGCCTTCGGAGCGCCAGACGTCCTCGCGGTTGGAGCGCCGCTCGATGAGCTTCTTCTCCTCGTCGCGCAGGCCCGCGGCACGCTCGAAGTCCTGCGCGTCGATGGCGCTCTCCTTGCCCTGACGCGCCTCCTCGATCTCTGAGTCCAGTTCCTGCAGATCCGGCGGCGTGGTCATGGAACGGATCCGCAACCGGGACCCGGCCTCATCGATCAGGTCGATCGCCTTGTCCGGCAGGTAGCGGTCCGAGATGTAGCGGTCGGCGAGTTCCGCAGCCGCGACCAGGGCCTCATCGGTGATCGTGACCCGGTGGTGCGCCTCGTAGCGATCACGCAGACCCTTGAGGATCTCGATGGTGTGTTCCATCGTCGGTTCCTCGACCTTGACCGGCTGGAACCGGCGTTCGAGGGCCGCGTCCTTCTCCAGGTGCTTGCGGTACTCATCGAGCGTCGTTGCGCCGACCGTCTGCAGCTCACCCCGGGCCAGCATCGGCTTCAGGATGGAGGCGGCGTCGATCGCGCCCTCGGCAGCTCCGGCACCGACGAGGGTGTGGATCTCGTCGATGAACAGGATGATGTCCCCGCGGGTGGTGATCTCCTTGAGCACCTTCTTGAGGCGCTCCTCGAAGTCACCGCGGTAGCGCGACCCGGCCACGAGCGCGCCGAGGTCCAGGGTGTAGAGGTGCTTGTCGCGCAGGGTCTCGGGGACATCGCCGGCGACCACGCGCTGCGCGAGGCCTTCGACGACGGCGGTCTTGCCCACCCCCGGCTCACCGATGAGCACCGGGTTGTTCTTGGTCCGGCGGGACAGGACCTGCATGACGCGTTCGATCTCGCGCTGCCGGCCGATGACCGGATCGAGGTCGCCGTCGCGGGCGGCCTGCGTGAGGTTGGTTCCGAACTGGTCCAGGATCGTCGACCCCTCGCGGGAACCCTGCCCGGAGCCTTCGCCGACGCCGGCGCCGGCCTTGCCCGGCTCACCGCCGGAGTAGCCCGACAGCAGCTGGATCACGTGTTGGCGCACCTTGTTCAGGTCGGCGCCGAGCTTCTGCAACACCTGTGCGGCGACACCCTCGCCCTCACGGATCAGACCGAGCAGGATGTGCTCGGTCCCGATGTAGTTGTGGCCGAGCTGCAGCGCTTCACGCAGCGACAGCTCGAGCACCTTCTTGGCGCGCGGGGTGAACGGGATGTGGCCGGCGGGTGCGGTCTGGCCACGGCCGATGATCTCCGTGACCTGCTCGCGGACACCCTCCAGGGAGATGTTCATGGACTCGAGGGCCTTGGCGGCGACCCCCTCCCCCTCGTGGATCAGGCCGAGCAGGATGTGCTCGGTCCCGATGTAGTTGTGGTTGAGCATCCGTGCCTCTTCCTGGGCAAGGACGACCACCCGACGGGCCCGGTCGGTGAACCTCTCGAACATGTGCGAATCTTTCCGGCGTGGTGGGCGGCGCTTCCCGGTCGTGTCTGACCGGGTCGTCGGCCGCCGTCAACGCTGTCGATCGGACCTCACGACCTACGTCGTAGGTCGCGGTTCGTCTGCTACGAGCGTAACCCATGCATCTGCTCGTGCACCCCCGGTTCGGGGCCGAACGGGTCACCGGCTCGCTCGCGGTCCGGCAGGGTGGGTCGCCGCTCCCGATCGTGCTCGCGATCTGCCGTGACGCACCGCCGCGAACCTGCGCCACTCCGGCGCAGGTCATCGTCAGAACCGCTTCAGGGGCACCGCGGGCCCGCCCGGGTCGTCGAGGGCCGCGCACACGGCATCGACGTCGGGGGCGACCCGGTAGAGACCCGCGTACTCCGGTCTGGCGAACCCGCGCGCGAACAGCGTCTCGAAGACCCCCAACAGCGGCTGGTAGAAGCCATCGAGGTCAAGCAGCACGATCGGCTGGGCGTGGTAGCCGAGCTGCTTGAGCGTGAGCACCTCCAACAGTTCCTCGAGGGTCCCGAACCCGCCGGGGAGCGCGACGAACGCGTCGGCGCGGCTGATCATCTGCTGCTTGCGGCCAGCCATGTCGTCGGTGACGACCAGCTCGTCGCAGTCGGCATCAGCCAGACCGCGATCCGCCATCAGCTGGGGTAGCACGCCGGTGACGTGCCCGCCAGCGCCACGCATCGCATCGGCGAGCACCCCCATCACCCCGACGGCGGTCCCGCCGTAGATCAGCTGATCACCCCGATCGGCCAGTCGCCCGGCCAGCTCGACCGCCGCGGTCCGGAACAGCTCGTCGACCGCATCCGACGATGAGGTGTAGACGGCGACCCGCATGTCAGGTCTGCTCGGGACGCAGGGTCGGGAACAGGATCACGTCGCGGATGTTGCTGACGTCAGCCAGGAACATCACCAGCCGGTCGACACCGATGCCGAGCCCACCCGTCGGTGGCATGCCGAGCTCCATCGCCCGCAGGTAGGCCTCGTCGACCACCATGGCCTCCGCGTCGCCGGCAGCCCTGGCACGCGCCTGGGCCTCGAACCGTTCCCGCTGGACCGACGGGTCGATCAGCTCGCTGAACGCGTTGCCGAGCTCGCGGCCCGCGACGATCACCTCGAACCGTTCGGTCACGTGCGGGTCGCTGCGGTGGGCCCGCGCCAACGGCGAGGTCTCGACCGGATGGTCGATCACGAACGTCGGTTCCCACAGGTCGCCCTCGACGAGCTTCTCGTACAGCTCGACGATCAGCTTGCCGCCGCCCCAGGCGTGCTCCCAGTGGACCTCGTGGGTGTCACACAGGGCCCGCAGGTCGGCGACATCGAGGTCGTAGCGCAGGTCCGGTCGCCTCGTCGCCTCGGCCGTCAGCTCCAACAGGGTGGCGCGGCGGTACGGCCCGGCCAGTGACAGCGGGCGGCCCTGGTAGGTCACGTCGGTCGTCCCGACCGCATCACGGGCGGCCCGTTCGATCAGCCCCTCGGTGAGCTCCATGACGTCGTGGTAGTCGTCGTAGGCGGCGTACGACTCCAGCATCGTGAACTCGGGGTTGTGCCGCGTGCTCATGCCCTCGTTGCGGAAGTTGCGGTTGATCTCGAACACCCGCCGCATCCCACCGGCGATCAGGCGCTTGAGGTAGAGCTCCGGGGCGATCCGCAGGTAGAGGTCCACGTCGAGCGTGTTGTGGTGGGTCACGAACGGCCGGGCGGTCGCCCCGCCCGGGATCGGGTGGAGCATGGGCGTCTCCACCTCGACGAACCCGCGCTCCTCCATCTCGGCACGCAGCGCCGAGAGCACCCTCGAACGCACCTCGAAGACCCTGCGGGCGTCGTCGTTGACGACCAGGTCCAGCTCACGCTGGCGGAACCGCGCCTCGGTGTCCGACAACCCGTGCCACTTGTCGGGCAGGGGACGCAGGCCCTTGGCCAGCAGCGTGAGCGTCGCCGGCTTGACCGACAGCTCGCCCTTCTTGGAGGCCATGACCTCGCCGGTGGCGCCGATCCAGTCCCCGGTGTCCAGCAGGTCCATCAGGGCCCGGGAGTCGTCGTCAAGGGCCGCCAGGGGACAGAACAGCTGGATGTCCTGGCCATCCTCGCGCAGCACCAGGAACCGCAGCTTGCCCATCTCGCGCTTGGCGACCAGGCGACCGGCGATCGTGACGTGGTCGCCCGTCTCCGTGCCGGCTGCCACGTCCGGGTAGGCCGCACGGACCTCCGGCACGGTGTGCGAGGGGCGGAAACGGACCGGGTAGGGCTCCACGCCGGCGTCCCGGAGCTGGTCGATCTTGGCCCGCCGCCCCTCGATGATCTCGGCGAGCTTCGAGGCGTCGTCCCCGGCGTCGGGTGCAGGTGCGGCACCGTTGTCCGGTGGCGGGTCGACAGGCACGACAGCTACCTCGAGGTGGTGGTGGGACGGTGGAGACGGCCAGCGGACGTCCGTGCCCGGTGGCCGGGCCACGGCAACGGTAGCGGCGGTGCTCAGACGTCGAGGTTGCGTTCCCAGATCAGCCGGAGACCCTTGAGCGTCAGCCACGGGTCGTGGTGGTCGATCGTCGTGCACGCCTCCAGCACCGAACTGGCCAGCCCACCGGTCGCCACCACGGTCACGCCCGGCCCCAGTTCCCGGACGATCCGGGCCACGATCCCGTCGACCTGCCCCGCGGAGCCGTAGACGATCCCGGACTGCAGGGCGGTCACGGTGGTGCGGCCGATCGGTGATGGTGGCGCCACGGGTTCCACCGTCGGCAGGCGCGCGGCCCGCTGGACCAGTGCCTCCGAGGAGGTGGAGATGCCCGGCGCGATCGCGCCGCCGACGAACGCTCCGTCCCGGTCGACCGCATCGAACGACGTCGCGGTCCCGAAGTCGACCACGACCGACGGCCCACCGTAGAGCGCATGGGCGGCGACGGCGTTGGCGATCCGGTCCGCGCCGAGGTCGCGGGGGTTCTCGTGCCGCAGGGAGATCCCGGTCCGCACGCCGGGCTCGACAACCACCGGGAGGGTCCCGACGTAGCGGTCGCACATCCCCCGCAGCGACACGGTGACGTCGGGCACGACCGAGCCGATCACGACCCCGTTGATGTCGCCCTCGAGATCCAGCCCCGCCAGATCCATCACGCCGGCCACCACCATGCCGAACTCATCTGCGGTCCGCCGACGCAGCGTGGACAGCCGCCAGTGGTCCACCAGATCCGGGCCGTCGAACACGCCAACGACCGTGGTCGAGTTCCCGACGTCGATCGCGAGCAACATGGCGGTCCTCCTCCGGGTCGAGCCGGACCCTTCTCAGATCGGTGCGACAGCTCGCAACAGGGCGTCTTCGTCATCGGGATCGCCGACCTCGACGTTGTCGATCAGCCGCACGGGACCGACCTCGGCGGCGACGGCGACCACCAGCCTGGCGTCGGATGCAACCTCCGGTTCACCTGGCTGCATCGAGTCGGGCTCGACGATGTCGAGGTAGTCGACCACCACCCCGGGGGCGGCGTCCAGGACCTCCATCGCGGCCGCCCGCAGGTCCGCGACGGCGATCGGGCCGCCCGCCTCCCGGGCCGCGTGTGCCACGTCGACCGCGGCGACCAACGAGCGGCACAGGGCGCGGGCCCGTCCACGCTGCTCCGCATCCAGACGCCGGTTCCGGCTGGACATCGCCACGCCGTCCTGCTCCCGGACGGTGGGCACCCCCAGCAGGCCCACCGGGAGGTTGAGGTCGGCGACGACCTGCCGGATGACCTGCAGTTGCTGGCGGTCCTTGCGCCCGAAGACGGCCAGGCTGGGCTGCACCAGGTTGACGAGCTTGGTGACGACCGTCGCCACCGCATCGAAGTGTCCCGGCCGCGATGCCCCGCACAGCCCCTCGATCAGGCCACCCTGGACCGCCACGGTCACCCGCGGTTGCGCCGGGTAGATCTCATCGACCGATGGCGCGAACAGCACCGCCGGAGCTGTGTCACCGAGGGCCCGCAGCATCGACGCGTCGTGGTCCGGATCGCGGGGATAGGCCGCCAGGTCCTCCGCGCGCTCGAACTGGGTCGGGTTGACGAAGACGCTCACCACCACGTCGTCGACATGCTCTGCACAGCGACGGACCAGCTCCAGGTGCCCCTCGTGCAGGGCGCCCATCGTGGGCACCAGGCCGATGCTCCGACCGCTGGCACGGCGTGCGGCCACGTGTCCCCGGAGTGCCGCGATCGTGTTCGCCTCTTCCACCGTCAGTCCACCTGCTCGTCGTGTTCGCCGT
>SLHP01000020.1 GCA_007136095.1 Nitriliruptoraceae bacterium | reverse complement strand
GGGACGGCCGACGACCGCGGTTCCGACGATCGTTCGGACTCGACGGCGCCGAAGGGTTCATCCGGCCGGACCCGTGCACGACGTGGCGGAGGCGGCAACCGCGAGCAGGGTTCCGGGAACTCGGGGGCCCAACAACGCGCACAGGACGAGCCCGGGGGTGGCGACACGGGCAGCGCCAAGAGCGGCGACAAGAGCGGCGCCAAGAGCGGCGCCAACCGCGGAGGCCGCAACCGCGGCGGCTCGGGACGCGACAGGAGCAGCGGACGTAAACAGGGCGACGCCGGGCACGACAGCTCGTCGGATCCCGCCGAGGTGCTGCAGCAGCGTGGCCCGGAGGCGCGTGGAGACGGGCAGCCGCAACCATCGCGCCGCGTCAAGGTCGAGCACCTGCCCTGAGCGATCTGCCCGGCAACGCTCCCCCGACCTGACCGGGCGCTCCGGCCTGACCTGACGCTCCGATCAGTCCGTGGGACGTCGATCCAGCAGGACACGCAGCGCCTGACCGGTCCGGATCTCCAACCAGGACCGGCGGGAGCAGACCGGGCACCGGGACCAGAGCCGTCCCCGGACCGGATCCCAGAGGAACGGCGGGCGGAGCAGCGGAAGCACCTGCAGGACCGAGACCCCGCTCACGACGTCACAGCGCCGGCACCGCACCTCGATCTGCGAGGTTGCAGCCGCCGTCGGCGCCGTCGAGTAGAGCGCTTCCTTGCCGTCGCCCGGACGTGCACGCCTGCGGGTCGGGTCGGGTCGGGACACCCGGTCGAACCGGTGCGACGGTCTCGGCCCGTCCACCGTCACGAGCCCGCCCCTCCACCGATCCCCAGCACCTCGTCACGCTGTTCGTCGGACCAGCCGGCGGCGGCCAGCACCTCCGGGTCCGGTGGCAGGTCCAACAACTCGGCGGCGATCGCCCGGTAGGCCGAGGACCCCGGCACGGAGGAGTTCCCGCCGACGAGCGACGCGCCGGAGGTGGGCGACTCGGCGAACCGGATCGACTTGCGGACCGGTGGGCCGATCAGCGGCAGTTCGTAGCGCGCGAGCAGATCACGCAGCACCTCGCGGGTGTGGCGCGGACGTGGATCGAACATCGTCGCGATCAGACCACGGACCTCGAGGCCCCGGTTGGTGAGGCGACGCACATCGCCGACCGTCTCCAGCAGCTGCGCCACCCCGCGGTGGGACAGGGTCTCGCACTGCACGGGGATCAGGACCTCATCGGCGGCGGTGAGTCCGTTGATCGTGAGGACGCCGAGGGACGGCGCGCAGTCCACCAGGATCGCGTCGTAGCTCTCGAGCAGATCGACGAGCTCGCCGCGCAGCAGGTACTCGCGTCCGGTGCGTGACAGCAGGGTCACCTCAGCACCGGCCAGGTCGATGTTCGCCGGAGCGACATCCAACTCCCCGTGCTGGATGATCGTCTCCGCCAGGCTGGCCCGCCCGACGACCGTGTCGTTGAGCGACGGCTCCGCCGTGTCGGGGTCGTAGCCGAGCGAGAACGTCAGACACGCCTGCGGATCGAGGTCCACGACCAGGACAGCCCGCCCGAGCTCGGTCATCGCCGCGGCGATGTTGAGGGTGGTCGTGGTCTTGCCCACACCACCCTTCTGGTTCGCGACGGCATAGACGGTCGCGGTCATGGTCGCTGACCCGGCAGCACGGAGGTAGCCATCAACGCGGTTACAGCAGACCCAGCTTGGCCGCCTCGGCGACCGCGCCCGCCCGGTTGCGGACCCCGAGCTTGTCGTAGAGCTCCTGGGCGTAGGCTTTGACCGTCCGCTCGGTGACCCCGAGCTGCCCGCCGATCTCCGAGTTTGTCATCCCCTCGGCCATCAGCTCGAGTACCTGCTGCTGCCGGGGCGACAGGTGTGGTCCGGTCTCGACCTTCGGGACGTCGAAGACCATCGTGGTGTCCTCGCGCTCCGAGGCGGCCGCCGGGTCCTCGAAGACCGCGGTGACCGGACCGAAGCTGACCCGGTCGCCGTGACGGACGACCTTGGGGCCGTCGACGGTCTGGCCGTTGACCTTGGTGCCGGCGCTGGATCCGAGGTCGGTGATGATCACCGCGGAGGCCTCGCGCCGCACCTCGGCGTGGACGCGCGAGACGCGCGGGTCGGGCACGACGTAGGGGTTGTCGTCGCGGCGCCCGAGGGTCGCGACGTCACGGTCGAGGCGCACCACCCTGCCGGCCAAGGAGCCTTCGCTGAAATGCAGCGTCGGCACCGGGACGATCTTCTGAGCCTTCTGGACCGGACCCTCCACGTGCTCTCCTTGTCATCCACGGTGACCGCGGGGCCGCCGATCGCTCTGCGCTTGCCGGTCGGCCGGCTCCGCTCGGGGGAGCCGCCGGTCGAACCCCGAAGTGTCGCCGATAGTCCCACCGCTGCGGAACGTTCGGTCACGTCCGTCTGCCTGGCCGTTCGGCCGGGGTCCGTTCGTACAGGGTTGCAGGTTCGGCGGTCGCAGGGAAGTCCCGATCGGGCTCAGGCCCGCCGCCAGCCCCGGAGCCGCTCGACGACCTCGCGCGGGGTCGTCGCCGAGCCGAGCCGGTTGGCCTTCGCCTCCCCGTGGTAGTCGGATCCCGCCGTGACCTCCAGACGCAGCGCCCGCGCCACATCCCGGTAGTGGGAGACGTGCTCCGCGGAGTGGTTGGGATGGTCCGCCTCGATCCCCGCGAGGCCGGCCTCGACCATCTGCTCGATGACCGCCACCTCGATGCCGTCGGTGTCGTCACGCCCGCCGTACAGGCCGGGATGTGCGAGCACCGCCACACCGCCGGCGGCGACGAGCAGTTCGACGGCCCGGTCCGGACCGACCGCGTGCTTCTGCACGTTGGCCGGGCCACCATCGGCGAGGTAGCGGTCGAAGACCTCGCGCGTGGTCGCCGCGGCCCCGGTCTCCACCACCGCCTGGGCGATGTGGGGCCGGCCGATCGGTGCCCCGTCGGCCAGTTCCACGACCCGGTCGAACCGCACGTCGATCTCCAGCGCGTTGAACCGCTCCACGATCCGCCGGGCGCGGTCGGTCCGCTCGTCGCGCAGGCGGGCCAGTTCGTCAGACAGCGCCGCGTACCCGGGATCGATCCAGAACCCCAGGACGTGGACCGACAGGCCGTGGTGCTCCGCCGAGAACTCGGTGCCGAGCACCAGTTCGAGGTCCGTGCCGTCGGCGGCGCTCCGGGCGTCGTTGAATCCATCGGCGGTGTCGTGATCGGTGATCCCCAGACCGTCCAGGCCGAGCTCGACCGCCTGCCGGACGTTGTCCTGGGGGGTCGTGGTCCCGTCGGAGAAGACCGAGTGCGTGTGCAGATCGAAACCGGTCACGCTGACCCCGTTCAGAACGCGTTCTGGCCGGTCAGGAGTCGGCCGATGATCAGGTGCTGCACCTGGCTGGTGCCTTCGTAGAGGGTCGTGACGCGGGCGTCCCGCAGGAGCCGCTGGACCGGATACTCATCGATGTAGCCGTACCCGCCGTGGACCTGGACCGCCTTGTCGGCACACCGCACCGACGCCTCGGTCGCGAACAGCTTCGCGGTGGAGACCTCCAGCGTGCACCGCTCACCGGCCAGCTTCTTGACCACGACCGCATCGACCAGGCCACTGGCCGCCTGCACGTCCACGTGCATCGCAGCGAGGAGTTCCTGGACCAGTTGCTTGGCGGCGATCGGGCCACCGAACTGCTCGCGCTCCGAGGCGTAGCGCAGCGACACCTCGAGCGCCTCACGCGCCAGACCGACCGCACCGGCCGCCAGGGAGAAGCGGCCGTCGTCGAGCGCCGACAGGGCGACCTTCATCCCGCCGCCGACCTCACCGAGCACCGCGTCCGGGCCGACCACGACGCCATCCATGGCGATCTCGGCCGTATCGCCCGACCGTAGACCCAGCTTGCCGTGGATCTGCTGGCCGGAGTAGCCGTCAGCGTCCTGGGGCGTGAGGAAGCACGTGATGCCGCGGTCCTCACCGTCCACGATGGCGCGGGCGAAGACCATCGTGACGGCACCGCGTGTCCCGTTGGTGATGAAGATCTTCGAGCCGTCGATCGTCCACCCGTCGCTGCCCTGGACCGCGCGGCTGGCCATCTCCGACGGGTTCGATCCCGCACCCGGCTCGGTCAGACCGAACGCGCCGAGCTCACCGGCCGCGAGCCCGGGGAGCCAGCGTTGCTTCTGCTCGTCGGTCCCCCACCGCAGCACCGACTTGCCGACCAGGCCGAGGTTGACCGAGACGAGCGACCGGATCGATGAGTCCGCCGCCCCGAGCTCCTCGATGACCACCCGGTAGGCGGCATCGTCCAACCCGGCGCCGCCGAACTCCTCGGGGATGACCGCACCGAGCATCCCGAGCTCGGCGAGGCCGGGCAGCAGCTCAGCCGGATAGGCCTCGCTGCGGTCGCGGTCGCGTGCCGAGGGGCGGATCTCGCGGTCGCAGAAGTCACGGACCGTCCTGCGTAGTTCGTCCAGTTCCAGCGTCATCGGTTCGGTGGCCTCCTGCGGTAGGTACGGCCGCTCGCCTGCGTCCCGGTGGACCGTCGCGACCGATGTGATGGATCGCGACGGTACCTCGCCCACTGCCGTGCACCGATCTTCGCGGACGGTGACGGTGGCAACGCGGGGCCCGGCTAGGCTCGCGACGTTCGCCGCCGCCGACGACAGGTGCAGGCAACCATGTCACGGGTGAAGCTCATGTCGGCCATCGCGTACGACCTGTCCTCGTACGAGTCCACCGGTGTCGCCGACCCCGTGATCCAGGTGCTCGGCGAACTCCCCAGCGGTTCGCAACCCTTCGGTCTCAGCCGGGTCTACAAGGGCTCCCAGGGGATGTACGAGGAGGTCGTCGCGCTCGCCGACCCCGACCAGACCGTCATCTGGGAATCGCAGCCACGGGTGGTGAACCTCCGCGGCGAGATGTTCGAGGACCTGTTGCGCACCACCGTCCGCGAGCGGATCGAGATCACCTCCGGTGGCGAACACACGCTGGCCTTCTACCTCAACGGTCAGATGGCCGGCCGCATCCCGGTGTTCATCGACGC
This sequence comes from Nitriliruptoraceae bacterium, assembly GCA_007136095.1. Lineage (GTDB taxonomy): Bacteria > Actinomycetota > Nitriliruptoria > Nitriliruptorales > Nitriliruptoraceae > CSSed11-175R1. The sequence goes on along the minus strand of SLHP01000020.1, from coordinate 7,849 downwards.
CCCGGAGTCGTTGCAGAGTGCCGGTGTCTTCCTGGATGCGGCCGAGGTCGCGCTCAAGAAGGGCGCGATCTGCTGGCTGACGATCCCGCAGCGCACCGGGCCGGCCCTGTCGCGACCGGCATGGTACGTCCAGCAGGGCAACCGGCTGTTCGTCCTCAAGGGCGAGCAGGAGCAGGAACTCCCGGGCCTCGAGGACGCCAGAGCCGTGACGATCACGGTGAAGTCCAAGGACGTCAAGGCCGCGATCGGGTCCGTGACGGCCGATGTCCGCGTGGTGTCCGACAGCGAAGAGTTCGAGAAGATCGCCAGCATGGGGCTCGGCACCCGGCTGAACCTGACCGACGGTGAGTCGGCCCTGCAGCGCTGGAAGGACACGTGCACGCTCGTCGAGCTCACCCCGCGGGGCTGAGCCCGACCGCTGGTCCGCCCGCTGCAACCACGGCGGGGACGCGCATCACCGGGTCGACCTCCAACGGCGCCGGAGCAGGAGCAACAGCGTCCCGACGGCGATCAGCGCCACGGTGACCGCGATCCAGACCCAGGCCTCCTGGTAGATCGACGGGCGTTCGGAGGCTGCCGAGACCTCCCGAACCTCATCGACCGGTACGTCCCACACCACCGTCCGGCCGTCGCGTGCATCACCGTCGTGCGCCACGACGCTGCCGGGCAGGGTGAGTTCCAGGCGGGGCATCAGCACCTCCGCGGTGAGTGCCTGCAGGGTGTCCGCATCCGGCCCGAACGGTTCGTCGTCGACCACGACACCGGCGACGCGCGGCGCCTGGAAGGAGACCGTCCCGTCCATGGTCGTCGCACCGTCGGCGGCCATCGCCACCTCGATGTCGACGAACAGGCCCGGGTCCTCCTCGCTGAGTCCACGGGTGAGGTCACGGAAGACCTCGCCGAGCTCCGCGGGATCGGCGACCTCGGCGGTCAACAGGATGGCGATGGCATCTTCATCGTCGACGGTCCGTTCGATCGTCCACCCGTCCGCCTCACCGGCAGCAGCGGTGATCTCGATGGTCGGATCGATCGCCAGCTCGTCGAGTTCGGTGAGCAACGCATCGTCCATCCGGATGGTGAGCGTCGCGGTACCGGTACCGTTCCCGTTGACCTCCGCGCCCGCCGTCAGATCCAGGCGGCAACCGGCCGCCGCCATGCTGACGAGGGCCAGCACGACGAGCATCCGAGCGAGCGAGGCGCGAACGGGGACTCCAGATGGTCACGTGACTGGTCGATGGGAAGAAGGCTAGCGACGCGTATCATCATCCCGGTCAGGGGGAACCACGTGACACCACCGATACCGGATTCATCACTCGCGATCGACCATCGCGACGAGACCACCAACAGCGCAGACCCGCTGGCCGGCGACGGCCACGACGGGTGGCTCGACGACGGCGGCGACGACGACGGTTCCAGCGACCCGGCACCCTTGCTGGCCGGCCCCCCCCGCCGCCGGCGCAAGATCGGCGAGGTGCTGCTCGAGGCGGGGATCATCTCCGAGTCGGACCTGATGAACGGGCTCAGCGGCTCACGACCGGGAGAGCGGCTCGGACACGCCCTGGTCCGACTGCAGATCGTGGACGAGGCATCCGTCGCGGACGCCGTCGCCACCCAGCTGGGCCTGCAACGGGTGGACCTGTCGACCGATCGCCCCACCGAAGAAGCCATCGACCGGGTCCCGGCCAAGCTCGCGGCCCGTCATGAGATCGTCCCGGTGCGCTTGGACGGCGAGGTGCTGGTGCTCGCCACCGCCGATCCCTCGGACGTCGCCGCGATGGACGACGTGCGACTCACCGCCAACGCCCGCAAGGTCCGCCCGGTCATCGCCACGCAGTCGGCGATCGAGGAAGCCCGACGACGGGCGTACCGCACGGACGCCGCGCGGGAGATGATGCACGACCTCGGGGAGCAGGAGGAGGCTCCCGCAGCGGATGACGACCTCCAGGCCGACCTGGACGCCGAGGCGCAGCCGGTCGTCAAGCTCGTAGGCACGCTGCTCGCCGAGGCCGTGGTGGCTCGGGCCAGTGACGTCCACATCGAGCCCGACCGTGACGGCCTGGCCGTGCGCATCCGCGTCGACGGGCTGCTGAAGGACCGCGGCCACGTCCCCCGGTCGATGACCAACCAGGTCGTCTCACGCCTGAAGATCATGTCGCGCCTGGACATCGCCGAACGCCGCCTGCCGCAGGACGGCCGCGCCACCGTCAGGGTCGACGATCAGGAGGTCGACCTGCGCGTGTCGACCATGCCGACGATGCACGGCGAGACGGTGGTCCTGCGACTGCTCCCCAAGGGCGCGGAACGCGTCCCGATCTCCGAACTCGGCCTGACCGATCACGCGCAGACCCAGTTCCTGGATGCGCTGGACCGTCCGCAGGGACTGGTCCTGGTCACCGGCCCGACCGGGTCCGGGAAGACCACGACGTTGTACGCGGGACTGGAGGCGGTCGCCGACCCGACCCGCAACGTGATCACTCTGGAGGATCCCGTCGAGGGTGAGCTCAAGGGTGTGAACCAGACCCAGATCGAACCCAAGATCGGCTTCACGTTCGCGCGCGGACTGCGCCACGTCCTGCGCCAGGACCCCGACGTGGTCCTGGTCGGCGAGATCCGTGACCAGGAGACCGCCTCCCTGGCGGTCGAGGCCTCGTTCACCGGTCACCTGGTGCTGGCGACGCTGCACACCAACAACGCACCGTCGGCGATCGCGCGGTTGGTCGACCTGGGCGCCGATCGGTTCCTGGTCGCCTCCTCGTTGCTGCTGGTCGTCGCGCAACGACTGGCCCGGCGGTTGTGTCCACGGTGCGCAGAGCCGGAGGATCCGGACAAGGACCTGCTCGAACGTGCCGGGCTGAACACGGCGAAACGACGCAGCACCGCCTTCCGTGACGCAACGTTCCAGACGGCACCGGGCTGCGCCTACTGCGACCAGACCGGCGCGGTGGGGCGGGTCGCCATCAGCGAGATCCTGCCGATGGCCACGGAGATGCGCGACCTGATCATCGAGGGCGCGGCCGAGGGAGCGATGACCAAGCTGGCCGAGGCGGGTGGTATGACCAGTCTTCGCGACGACGCCATCGCGCGGGCGATGCAGGGGGACATCTCGCTGCACGAAGCCGTCCGGGTCACGCCAGACCCGTAACGAAGGCAGCATCCGGGTCCACCGCACGGTCAGGGGCAGCCGGCCCTGCTGGTGGGTGGCGTCGGGCCCGGCCGAGGCCCTTGAGTACCTCGCTACCCTTGCCACCGGCCGGTGCCCGTGCGCCCGCGCCCCGATCATCGACATGCAGGAAGGCTCCAGCGTGCCCACCAAGGACCAGGTCCACGAGCAACTCGCAACCGTGAACGACCCGGAGATCGACAAGCCGATCACCGAGCTCGGCATGGTCTCGGACATCGCCATCGAGGGCCGTCGGGTCGGTGTCCAGATCAAGCTGACGATCCCTGGCTGTCCCCTGAAGGACAGGATCACCCGCGAGGTCACCGAGGCGGTGATGCGGCTGGACGACGTCGACGACGTGCAGGTCGCGTTCGGCTCGATGACCGACGAGGAGCGCCAGAGCCTGTCCGCCAACCTGCGGGCCGAGCGTGGTGCCGCGAACCCGGAGATGGACATCCCGTTCGCCGCCGCCGACTCGACCACGAAGGTGATCGCGGTAGCTTCCGGCAAGGGTGGCGTCGGCAAGTCGTCGGTGACCGTGAACCTCGCCGCCGCACTGGCCAAGCAGGGCCACAAGGTCGGCGTCATGGATGCGGACATCTGGGGCTACTCGATCCCGCGGATGCTCGGTGTCTCCGGCAAGCCGGTCGCGTTCGAGGGCATGGTCATGCCCCTGCAGGCACACGGCTGCAAGGTCATCTCGATCGGGTTCTTCACCGATCCGGACCGCTCCGTGATCTGGCGTGGTCCGATGCTGCACCGTGCCCTGCAACAGTTCCTCGGGGACGTGCACTGGGGGGAGCTCGACTTCCTGCTCTGTGACCTGCCGCCGGGCACGGGCGACATCGCCATCTCCCTGGCTCAGATGCTGCCCAACGCGGACATGGTCGTGGTGACCACCCCGCAGCAGGCGGCTCAGAAGGTCGCTCTGCGGGCCGGCAAGGCCACCGAACAGACCGGCATGAAGGTCACCGGCGTGATCGAGAACATGGCCGGCTTCACCGATCCCGAGACCGGCAAGACCCACGACATCTTCGGCTCAGGTGGCGGCGAGGAACTCGCCGAGGCACTGGGCACCGACCTGCTCGGCCGGATCCCGATCGACCCGCACCTGCGCGAGGCCAGCGATGCCGGCGTCCCGCTCGTCGTGTCGCACCCCGACGTACCCGCATCGATCGCCATCACCAAGGTTGCGTCAGACATCGCCGCACGGTCGAAGTCGATCATCGGTCGGTCGTTGCCCCTGAACGTCTCGTAACTGCGGACCGGTCGGCGCTACCGCGCGGACGCCCGGGCGGCCCACCGCCCGTGGAGCAGCCTCCACGCGGACGCAGACAACGACCCGACCCCGAGTCCCGCGACCACATCCGTCGCGTGGTGCACGCCGACGTGCAGGCGGGACACGCCGATGAGGGCGGCGCCCGCGACGGTCGCCACGCGGCCGGCGGGCGACAGGCGTGGTGCCAGGACCGCCGCGGTCGATGCCGCGACGGCGGCGTGGCCCGACGGCCAGGATGAACCCGCTGGCGGAGCGACCAGTCGGCGGGCCCCCCCGGTCTCGTAGGGGCGGTGACGATGGAGCAGCGGCTTGATGCCCTGCGCCGCGATCCACGCGAACACGCCAGCGGCGGCGACGTCACGCGAGGCTGACCGCCGACCGGTCAGCAGCAGGCTCACGGCGATGCCGCCCAACCCGTAGATCGACCCGAGATCCGTGAGGCCCGCGACCATCGGGTCGATCCGTGGGCCGTGTCCGCGCTCCATCAGGCGACGCGCGGGGCGGTCCATCGGCTCCGCGGCCCGGGACCGGATCAGCCCGTAGGAGCCCGCCACCACCGCGAAGGACAGCGCCGGGCCGACCGCCCGGCGGTCGAGGACCACTAGGTGGCCTCCGGATCCATCGGGGGAGGTTCGTCGTCCGCCCGGTCCGGTGTCGAGCGCCCAGGTGGGCGTTCGTCCGGCTCGTCGAGGAGACCCCGGGTCGACCGCCCGAGCTCATCGCGTGTGCTGCGGAACTCGTCGCGGACCCCCCGAAGGTCCCGTTCGAGGTCCTTGATGTCCGCGGCCTCACGGAACTCGCGGACGTTGCGGCCGGCCTCGTTGCGGACCTTGGCCAGGAACTTCGCGGCGGTGCGGGCGAGTTCCGGCAGCCGGTCCGGCCCGAAGACGAGCAACGCCACGATGGCGATGACCATCATCTCCTGGGGGCCGGGCACGATCACACTCCTCCACACGGACCAGCAGCGTAACCGGTGCTGGGCGGGAGCCATCCCGCACGGATGCTGCCGTGCCGGGTCCCGCCGAGCTACTCGTCGCGGGGACGCTCGCTGATCGTGACCTCGACGTCGATGCGCTCACCGTTACGGATCAAGACCAGATCGACCGTGTCGCCCGGCGCGAGCCGGCGGACCTCGGCGACCAGTTGGGACATGGTCGCCAACTGCTCACCGTCGAACTCGACGATGATGTCACCGGGTCGCAGGTCCGCATCATCGGCACCGGTCCCCGGTTGGACCGAGTCGATGACGGCACCCCGACTGGCGGGGAGTCCGAAGTCCTCGGCGATCTCAGGGGTCACGTCGGTGCCGGTGACGCCGAGCAGCGGTTGGCGGACGAATCCCTGGTCGATGAGCTGGTCCGCGGACGAGATCGCCTGCTCCCAGGACACGGCGAACCCGACGCCCTGGCTGGCACCGGAGCGTGACAGGATCGCGGTGTTGATGCCGATCAGCCGACCCTGCGCATCGACGAGCGCGCCACCGGAGTTCCCCGGGTTGATGGCTGCGTCGGTCTGGATCACCGAGGGGATCACCTGGGCGGCGTCGATCCGGATCTCGCGGTTGAGCGCGCTGATGATGCCGGCCGTCACCGAGGTTTCGAGCCCGAACGGCGCTCCGATGGCCACGACGGTCTCACCGACGACCAGCGGCTCATCATCGGGGCGGAAGTTGATCGCCGGCAGACCGGAGCGATCGACCTGCAGGACCGCGAGGTCGTTGAGTTCGTCGCTCCCGATGATCTCGGCGTCGATGATGTCGCCGCTGGCCAGTCGCACGGTCACGTCGACGTTGCCGTCCATCGCCGGCTCGATGACGTGGTGGTTGGTCAGGATGAAGCCGTCGGAGCGGTAGATGACCCCCGACCCCAGCGAGCCGCCCTGTCCCCCGATGTCGCTGCCGGTGACATCGATGGTGACCACGGACGGGGTCACGGCCTGCGCGACGCCCGGCACGATCGTGCCACCGTCGCCGGCGACCTCGATCGACGGTGCCGACACATCCGTCTGGGTGGCCGACGGCGCCTCGTCGGCGGTCGGTTCCTGCGCTGGCAGGACGAACCCGAGCGTCGCCAACGTCCCGAGGACGGCGCCGAACAACGCGCCGATCGTGACGCCGATGAGGCCGCGTCGGCGCTTGGGCTCCGGTGGGTCGACGGTGCCGGTGGCGTCAGGGGGACGGACGGACCCGACGGGAGAGCCCGGCCCGTCCGCCGCAGCACCGAAACCGGCTGGCGGCGCCTGCGGGAACCTCGTCAACGGTTCCGGTGCCGCGGGCTCTCCTGCGTGATCGGGCGTCTCGGTCGTGTCCGCGCCCGCCGCGTCGTCGGCGGGCCCGGGATCGCTCGTGGGAGGCGTCCGGTCGGTCGAGGTGGCGACCACGCCGGGAAGCTGGTCAGCCCGCCAGGGGCGGCGCCATTCGTCGCGGTCGTAGCTCACGGGGGACTCCAGGCGTCGGGACGGGGTGGTGGGGCAAGGATCGGGGTCGTGGTCCGGCGTCGGTGCACCATCATCAGGCCAGGGTGCGTGGTGCATCGCGGAACGGCAACCCGACCGGTGCCAACCTTCGTCCAGCGGTCGGACGAGGCCCGGTGGCGGGAGTTCGAACCCACGAACCGTCCAGACGGCCGCTGATCGCGGGACCGTCCGGTCGCGGCGGACGCTAGCGTTCCGGGCCAGAGGACGATCAGGAGTTCACGTGGAGACCGATCTGCCGGACGAGGTCCGACGACTGTTCGCGGCCGAGGAGGGGGCGCGGGCGACCGCCCGCGGCCGCGCGGTCGAGCCCGTGTACCCGCCATCGCCCGAGGTCGGGTCCCTGCTGCGCTGGGCGGCCATCACCTGTGGCGCACGCACGGCGGTCGAGGTCGGGGGTGCCGGCGGGGTCTCAGGCCTCTGGCTCATCGAGGGGCTCGGCGCCGGCGGCGTCCTGACGTCGATCGAGCCCGACCCCCATGCCCACGGCCTGGCGACCACCGCCTACGCCGACGCCGACGTCGGGGCCCGGGTCCGCGCGATCCTCGGACAACCCGAACAGGTGCTGCCACGCCTGTCCGACGGCGCCTACGACCTGATGCTGTTGCAGAGCGGGCCGTCTGGGTACGTCGACGCGCTGGTACACGCCCGGCGACTGCTGCGACCCGGCGGTCTGCTCGTCGCACGCGGGATCCTGCGGTCGGGAGACCACGCCGACGCGGTCGCGAGGTTCCTCGACGACCTCGCCGACGACGAGCACATGACCACCAGCCTGCTCCCCCTCGATGGCGGCCTGATCATCGCCACCCGTGGTGAGGATGCCGGGACCGACGCGATCAACTGAAGAAACGCACCTTGGCCGCGAACTCGACCGCCGGCGCCAGGATGACCGCGAGGTAGAACATCCCGGTGGACGCCTGGATCGATCGACCACCCTC
>SLHP01000264.1 GCA_007136095.1 Nitriliruptoraceae bacterium | reverse complement strand
GGACCTGCACGGTCCGCTGCAGGACACGGCGGGCCGTGGGCAGCTGTCCGGTCGTGATCCAGGTCAGACCACAGCACACCCCACCCGACGGGAGCAGCACCTGGAACCCCAGGGACTCCAGCACCCGTGTCGCGGCGACGCCGATCTCCGGGGCCAGGAGGTTCGTGAACGTGTCCGGCCACAGCACGACCGGACCCCGTGTGCCCGACCCACCAGGTTTCCTCCGCGATCGGAACGATGCGGTGAACGAGCGTGGCGCCAGGGAGGGCAGCTCGCGTTCAGGGGCGATGCCACCGATGCGCTTGGCGAGCGCGGCGACTCCTGGACGCCCCACGAGCGCGTTCCCCACCCCGGGCGCAACCTGCGCGGCCCGGAGCAGCGCCGGGAGCCAACCCATCGAGTAGTGTGACGCTGGCCGCAGACGTCCGGCGTAGTGCTGTGCGAGGAACTCGGACTTGTAGGTCGCGATGTCGACATCGACCGGACAGTCGCTGCTGCACGCCTTGCAGGACAGGCACAGATCGAGTGCGTCCCGAACCTCCGTCGAACGCCAGCCGTCGCTGATGGCCTCCCCCGCCACCATCTCCTGCAGGAGCCGTGCGCGTCCCCGCGTCGAATGCTGTTCGTCACGCGTCGCCTGGTAGCTCGGACACATGGTGCCGCTCGACATCGAACGGCACTTCCCGACGCCGACACACCGGTGAACGGCGCGACTGAAGCTGTCCTGATCATCGGGATAGGTGAACGCCGTCTGCGCGTCCAGTGCCGTCCCCGCCGTCGCCAGACGCAGATCGGCATCGATCGGCAGGGGGTCGACGATGATGCCGGGGTTCAGGCGCCGACCCGGATCCCAGATGCTCTTGAACGCCGCGAAGCTGGCAAGGATCTCGGGCGGGTACATGCGGGCGAGGAGCTCGGACCTCGCCTGGCCATCCCCGTGTTCGCCCGAGAGCGAACCACCGTGGCTGGCCACGAGGTCGGCGGCCTCCTCGAGGAACCCCCGGAAACGGGACCTGCCGACCGTGCTCCGCAGATCGAAGTCGAGCCGGACGTGGATGCAGCCCTCACCGAAGTGTCCGTAGGAGACCCCGTTGAGTCCGTGGTCGCGTTGGAGCGCGTTGAAGTCCCGGAGGTAGGCCCCGAGCCGTTCCGGCGGAACGGCGGCGTCCTCCCAGCCCGGCCAGGCCTCGGCGCCAGCCGGTGTACGCGTCATCGTGCCGGCGCCCTCCTCCCGCAGCTTCCAGAACACCCGCTGCGCCGCCGGGTCGCGTACGACGACGGACCCCAGGGCATCGACCGCCCGAGCCACGTCATGACCAGCGGCTTCAGCCTCGTCCACGCTGCCGCCACCGACCTCGACCAGGAGCCAGGCGCCCCCGGGCGGCAGGTCCGCCGGACGGGCACTGGGCCGGACGAGCTCGACCAACCGCCGATCGATCCCTTCGACGGTCAGTGGCTGCAACGGCAGGATCTGCACCGCCGCATCCGCAGCGACCTCGTCGTTCTCGAAGCCGAGGACCGCCAGGGCTCGCGCCCTGGGGACCTCGACGAGGTTCAGGGTGGCCCCAAGGACGGTGACACAGGTTCCCTCGGTGCCCACGAGGGATCGCGCGACGTTGGTGCCGTGCTCCGGGAGGAGGTGTTCCAGGCTGTAGCCGGAGACCCGTCGGGCCCACGGGCGCAGGTGGTCCCGGATGAGGTCCTCGTCACGCGCGAGCAGTCCGGCGAGGTCGCGGTGGATCCGCCCCTCACCACCGGGGCGAGCGCCCAGCGCGGAAAGATCGGCTGGTTGCGGTCCCCCGACGGTGAAACGCGATCCATCGGCCGTGAGGACGTTCAGCGTCTCCACGTTCTCCGCGGTGCGTCCCCAGGCGACCGAGTGCGACCCGCAGGCGTTGTTCCCGATCATGCCACCGATCGTGCAGCGGCTGTGCGTCGACGGATCGGGCCCGAACGTCAACCCGTGCACCGCCGCGGCGCGCCGCAGCTCATCGAGGACGACACCGGGTTCGACCGTGGCCACCTGACGTTCCGGATCGATCGCGAGGATCCGGTCCAGATGACGCGACGTGTCGATGACGATGCCAGCACCGATGGCGTTGCCCGCCACGCTGGTCCCGCCACCTCGCAGCGTCACGGGCACGCCGAGGACACGGCAGGCGGCGACCACGGACTCCACCTCGTCGCTCGAACGAGGCAGTGCCACGCCCAACGGCACCCGTCGGTAGTTGGAGGCGTCCGTCGTGTACGCCGCGCGCGTGAGGTCGTCGAACCTCATGGTGGTCGGCGTGACCGACGCACCGAGCTGGTGCTGCAGGGCACCGATCAGTGCCGGCGACATCTCACCCGAACCGGCCGGATCGGGATCGATCAGCGGCAGCCGGCCACCTCGATCCGGTGGGACGGCGTCAGTACCCGGCATGCACGTCGACCCGACCTCGAAGTTCCTGCCCTTCGGCGAAACGGTGCAGGTTGTCGACCACCAACGCGCACAACCGAGGCAACTGCTCCGGACCAGGGTTCGCAGCATGCGGGGTGATCAGCGCACGGGGTTCGGTCCACAGCGGGTGACCGTCCGGGAGCGGTTCGGGCTCGGTCACGTCCAGGGCGGCGACCCCGATGGAACCGGTGGCCAATGCGTCCACCAGCGCGTCGGTGTCGATCAGCGATCCCCGGGCGATGTTGACCACCACCGCGTGCTCAGGCAGGGCATCCAGTTCCGATGCTCCGAGGAGATGGCGCGTCTCCGCCGTCGAGGGTGCGGCCAGCACCACGATGTCGGCCCGGGGCCAGATCGCACCGAGTTCACCGGCGGAGAAGCACTCATCGGCTCCTTCCACCTGACGACCACTCCGCGTGACCGCGACGACGTGGGCCCCCAGCGGCTGGACGTAGCGGATCACCTCCTGACCGATCCCGCCAGCGCCGACCACCACGACCGTGCTGCCACGCAGGAGTCGACCCTTCTGCTTGGCGTCGTGGTCCCAGGTGATCGCACGCGCGTACTGCGGCAGGAGCTTGAGGCCGGCCAGCATCAGGGCCAGGGTGTGTTCGGCCACGGTCTCCGCGTAGATGCCCCGCGCAGCGGTCCAGATGCGTAGATCATCGAGATCGCCGCGGTCGACCCACCGCTCGACACCGGCCGCACGAAGCTGCACCCACCCGATGCCGTCGTGCAGCATGCGGTCGAGCCCGTCCTCGGCTCGCTTGGACAGCCAGACGATCGCGCTCGCCTGCTCCGGTCGGACCAGCGAAGCTCCGGTCGAGGTGACCGCGTCGCGGACCGCGGCCGCCCACTCGTTGTCCTCGGGCCCGACGTACACGTTGATCGCGGCCGGCTCCAGGGTCATACCTGCACCACCGATTCGAGGATGTGTTGTCTGGGTGCGCTGAAACTG
>SLHP01000120.1 GCA_007136095.1 Nitriliruptoraceae bacterium | reverse complement strand
CCCGCCGACGCTGGCTCCGGGCCAGCCGCCGGCACGGGTTCCGCAGAGGCGGGTGCCGCCCGGCGTGGACCGTCCTCCCGCGGCAGGAGCAGGGCGATGACGGCACCGGCGAGCAACCCCAGGGCCAGCGCGAGCACGATCCGCACCCATCCGCGCGGCCCGCGGCCTTCGTCTGCGTCGGACACCTCCACGAGGGCCTGCCCATCGTCGTCGATCGTCGCCACCTCGGCTCTCCTGTGCGGGGTCACGTGGTCGCTACGCTCGAGGCTACCGGCGACACCGCCCTGGCCGGGTGGGAACCGGACGATCGGGAGGCCAGTGCGGCTCGAGACCGACCCCTACCTGACCCGCTACGCGCAGCGGGTCCAGGGCATGAGTGCCTCGGAGATCCGGGCGCTGTTCGCCGTGGCCGCCCGCCCGGAGATCGTGTCGTTCGCCGGGGGCATGCCCGCCACCTCGGCGTTGGACATGGAGGCGGTCGAAGCGGTCGCGGCCCGAGTGATCCGCGAGACCGGAGCCACCGCCCTGCAGTACGGCGGCGGACAGGGTCGCCCCGAACTGCGACGGGCCCTGGTCGAGGTCATGGACCACCAGGGTGTGCCGGCCCACGCCGACGATCTGGTCATCACGGTCGGCGGGCAGCAGGCGCTCGAACTGATCGCGAAGTGCTTCATCGACCCCGGTGACATCGTGCTCGCCGAAGGACCGACCTACGTCGGCGGGATCGGCGCGTTGACCAGCCACCAGGCCGATATCCGTCACGTGCCGATGGATGCCGACGGCCTGCAGGTCGACCTGCTCGAGGAGCGCCTGCACGCCCTGGCCGCCGAAGGCCGACGCGCCAAGTTCGTCTACGTCATCCCCAACCACCAGAACCCGGCCGGCGTGTCGATGTCGATCGAACGGCGCCTGCGGCTGGCCGAACTCGCCGACGAGCACGACCTGCTGATCCTCGAGGACGATCCCTACGGCCTGCTGACCTTCAACGGCGACACGCTGCCCTCGATCCGCTCGCTGGTCCCGTCGCGCGTCATCTACGTCGGCACGATGTCGAAGACGTTCGCACCGGGCGTGCGCACCGGGTGGATCGTCGCACCACGACCGATCCGCGACAAGCTCGTGCTGCTGCGCGAGGCGGCCGATCTGTGCCCCTCGAACCTGACCCAGATGGTGGTCGAGGGGTGGCTCACCAGCCAACCGTGGCGCGAGCAGATCAAGCGCTTCCGCGAGGTCTACCGCGACAAAGCCGACACCATGCTCGGCGCCCTCGGTGACGAGATGCCCGACGGTGTCACCTGGACCGTCCCCGTGGGGGCGTTCTACGTCTGGCTGACGGTCCCACGCGGCATCGACACCTCCGACCTGCTGGCCAAGGCCATCAGCAACCGTGTGGCCTACGTGCCCGGTCGCGGTTTCTACGCGGACGGCAGTGGCGGGAACCAGATGCGTCTGTGTTTCAGCTACCCCGAGGTGGAACGGATCGCCGAGGGCGTGCAGCGACTCGGTGAGCTGCTGCACGCGGAACTCGAACTGGTCACGGCCGTCTACGGCGACGACGCACCACAGCTCCGGGCGCGCCGCACGGGCCAGGCATCGGGGCTCGGCGGATGAGGACCGCCCGCGGTTGCACGGCGCGGGCGGGGACGGCACGGACGGCAGCGACACGACGGAAGGCAGGACGGTGGCAGGTTCGATCGCGGTGCTCAGTGGTGGTATCTCGCTGGAGCGGGAGGTCAGCCTGCGGTCCGGTGGGCGCGTCGCTGACGCGCTGTCCGACCGGGGCCACCAGGTCACCCGGGTGGACGTGGATCCCAACCTCATCCGCACGCTCGAGGAGGACCACTTCGACGTCGCCTACCTCGCGCTGCACGGCTCCGCCGGCGAGGACGGCACGATCCAGTCCCTGTTGGAGCTGATCGGGCTGCCCTACACCGGCCCGGACGTCCTGGCCAGCTCGATCGCGTGGAACAAGCCCATCGCCCAGGGCCTCTACGGCCGCCACGGGCTGCACGTGCCCGACCGCGTGACCCTGAGCCAACAGGCCTTCCGCGAGATGGGTGCGAGTGCCGCGGTGGACCGCATCGCGGACTCACTCGGCTCGCCGCTCGTGGTCAAGCCGGCAACCGGTGGCTCATCGCTGGGCCTCAGCATCATCCAGGATGCAACCGCGCTCCCCCAGGCCATCGTCGGCGCGTTCAGCTACGCCGAGGTGGTGCTGATCGAACGGTTCGTGGCCGGGACCGAGATCGCGGTGACGGTGCTCGACGGCCAGGCGCTGCCGGCGGTCGAGATCCAGCCCAAGGAGGGTGCCTACGACTTCGCGGCCCGCTACACGGCCGGTGCGACCGAGTTCCACGCCCCCGCCCGGCTCGATCCGGATGTCCTCGCCGCCTGCGAACAGGCCGCGGTCACCGCGTACACGGCGATCGGCGCCCGGCACCTCTCGCGCGCGGACATGATCGTGGACGCCTCCGGCACCCCGTGGATCCTGGAGATCGACACGTGCCCGGGGATGACCGGCACCTCCCTGGTCCCGATGGCGGCGGCAGCCGCGGGACTGGATGTCGGCGAACTGTGCGAGCGCGTCCTCGACCTCGCCCTGTGCGATCGTGCCGGTCGGCCACCCGAGGGGGACTCCCGGTGAGCGACGTCCCGAGCACCACACCGGCTCCAGGGACCGACCTGTCGACCGGTCCGGTCGAGGACGACCTCGACGCCATCGAAGGTGCCGAGGACCTCGACGACGTGGCGGTCGACACCCGGGAACTCCCCGATCCCGACGGCCCCGCGCCGTCGGTGGTCGTCTTCGACATCGGCGAGGTCCTGATCGACGAGAGCCGGGTGTGGGCGATCTGGTCCGGGCTGTTGGGCGTCTCCCCGCTGACGTTCGCCGCGGTGCTCGGCGCCGCCATCGCCCAGGGGGGCGACCACCTCGACGTCTTCCCGCACATCGCGCCCAACGTCGACTGGGAGGATTTCCTCGACGAGCATGAGCGGCGGTACGGCGGCTTCCACGAGGAGGATCTCTACACCGATGTGCTGCCCTGTCTCACCGAACTCCGCGACCTCGGGTTCCGGGTCATCATCGCCGGCAACCAACCGGCGATCCGCACGGAGCAGCTCCGCGCCCTCGATCTCCCCCAGGAACTGATCATCACCTCCGCGGAGCTCGGCGCCGGGAAGCCCGACGAGGCCTTCTTCACGGGCCTGTTCCGCGCGGGGGAACTCGACGATCCGACCGACGTGCTCTACGTCGGAGACCGGGTGGACAACGATGTGCTTCCCGCGACCGCGTTCGGGATGCGCACCTGCTGGCTGCGACGTGGACCGTGGGGACACCTGCAGGAGCTACCCGACGACGTCGAGCCCGACCTGGTGCTCGACGGGCTGGGCGAACTGCCGCTGCTGCTGTCGGAGTGGCGAGGATGAGCGACGTCGGGAAGCGTGCAGCCGGCGAGGCCGCGGCGGAACTCGTCGAAGACGGGATGCGGCTGGGGCTCGGGACCGGATCGACCGTGGCCTACTTCCTCGATGCCCTCGCGGCACGGGGCCTGGACGTCGCAGGGGTCCCGACCTCTGAGGCCACCGCGGCCCGGTGCCGCGAGCTCGGGATCGGATTGCTGGACACCGCCGGGGTGGCGCGGTTGGACCTGTGTGTCGACGGTGCAGATGAACTCGACCATGCCCTGCAGTTGACCAAAGGCGGTGGCGGCGCGCTCCTCCGCGAGAAGGTGGTCGCCACCCTGTCCGACCGCTTCGTGGTGATCGCGACGGCCGACAAGCTCGTCGACCGGTTGTGCGACACCTTCGCCCTGCCGATCGAGGTGGTGCCGTTCGCCGTCGGCCCGGTCACACGTTCGCTGCAGGGACTGGGGTTCGAGGCGAGCGTCCGCATGCGCGGTGACGCGGCCTACCGGACCGACAACGGCAACGCGATCGTCGACGCCCGCTGTGACGGCGGGGTGGACGATCCCGCCGTGATCGACGTCACGATCGGGCTGTTGCCCGGCGTGGTGGAGACCGGGCTGTTCATCGACCTGGCCGACCTCGCACTGCTCGGTGACGACAACGGCGAGGTGACCCGGGTGACCACGGTTGGCGAACCGGATCGCTGAGACGACGGGACGCCGCGCTGCCGGCCGCGGTGCCGGCGCGCTCCGAGGGCTGCCGCCCGGCCGCACGGCGTGTGCAGCGGGCCCTACAACTCGTCGCTGGGCACCGTGATCGAGCCGCTCCCTGACTCCAGGCCGCCAGCGATGACACCGACGATCCGCTCGAGGTCATCGACCGACGCGAACTCGATGGTGAGCTTGCCGCGTCGAGCGCCCATGGTGATGCGCACCCGTGACTCCAGGGCATCGGACAGATCGTCCTGCAGGTCGATCAACCCCGGAGCGACGACGCGTCGCTTCCCACCCCCCGACGAGGAGCCGGAAGCTCCGCCACCGGCACCCGACTCGTCCAGCAACTTCACGCGCACGAATTCCTCCACCGCGCGGACCGACAGCCCTTCCGCGACGACCCGTTCCGCCAGCCGCTCCTGCGCGACCGGGTCCGGGAGCGCCAGCAGCGCCTTGGCGTGACCGGCGGACAGCACGTTGGCCGCCACCCGGCGCTGCACCCCCGTCGGCAGGCTGAGCAGCCGCAAGGAGTTGCTGATCGCAGGCCGTGACTTGCCGATGCGACTGGCGAGTTCCTCCTGCGTGAAGCCGAACTCCTCCAACAGTTGCTGGTAGGCGGCGGCTTCCTCCAGCGGGTTGAGCTGCACCCGGTGGATGTTCTCGACCAACGCTTCCTTGAGCAGATCGGCATCCTCGGTGTGGCGGACCACGACCGGGATCAGCTCGAGACCGGCGACCTTGGCGGCACGCAGACGCCGTTCCCCGGCCACCAGTTCGTAACGACCACCGTCGAGCGGCCGGACCACGAGTGGCTGCAGGACGCCCACATCCAGCAGAGATACGGCCAGGCCCTCGATCTCCTCCTCGTCGAACACCTCGCGCGGTTGGCGCGGGTTCGGAACGATGTCCGACGGGGACACCTCGGCCAACGTGGCACGCGGTGCGACACTGGGTGCAGCGGATGTCACCGCCGGTACATCGGCTGTCGGATATCCGACCGACGCGTCCTGCCCTGCCAGTCGATCGACCGTCGACGGAGCGGGAGGCGGAGGCGGAGGCGGTCCTCCGGCTGAAGGATCATGGTGACCGCTGCCAGCGTCGTCACCTGGTTGGTCGCTGCCGTCCAGCGGCTGATCCGGTGGCACCGCATCGCCGTCTGCGGCATCGTCCGCAGGATCGACCGGCGGCTCATCATCCGTTCGATCCCGGCTGGGATCGCTGGGTGGGATCAGCGCGGCCAACCCACGACCGAGTCCGCTGCGACGAGTCACGTGTGCTCCTCCTCATCCACGGGGAGACCTGCATCCGGCGGCACCACCGGCGCCGTCGGATCGGTCGGTTCGTACTCCGGGAGCGGATCACCACCCGACAACAGGCGGTCCAGCGGGTTCTCCGCCGGGATGTCCACGGGCAGGGCCAACCGCTCGGCGACCTCCCGCGCGAGCCGCTGATAGGCCCTTGAACCGCGGCTCTGCGGGTCGAAGACCGTGATGGGCTGCCCGAAGCTCGGCGCCTCGGAGAGACGGACGGTGCGCGGGATGACGGTGGCGTAGGCGCGCTTCCCGAAGTAGGCGCGGACCTCATCGACCACCTGCTGCGCCAGGTTGGTGCGCCCGTCGTACATGGTCAGGACCACACCACCGAGCTCGAGCTTGCGGTTGAGGCTGTCGCCTACCAGTTGCACGGTACGCATGAGCTGGCCGAGCCCCTCCAACGCGTAGTACTCGCACTGGATCGGCACGATGATCTGATCGGCCGCGACCAGGGCGTTGATGGTCAGCAGGCCGAGCGACGGCGGGCAATCCACGAAGATGACGTCGTAACTCGACCGGACGGCCTCCACCGCCTTCTGCAGCCGAAGTTCACGCGAGAACGCGGGGACGAGCTCGACCTCGGCCCCGGCGAGGTCGAGCGATGAGCGCACGACATCGAGGCCGTCGATCCCACTGGGCACGGCGGCTTCGACGATCGGCAGCGAGTCGACCAACACGCCGTAGGTGCTGGGGTCGTCCTCATCCGCCCGCAGCCCGAAGCCGGTCGTCGCGTTGCCCTGGGGATCGAGATCAACCAGGAGGACACGGGCTCCCAGCGCCGCGATGGCGGCCGCGAGCGACACGGTGGTCGTGGTCTTGCCGACCCCGCCCTTCTGGTTGGCGATACACACGACGGTCGCACGTGCGGCGTCGACATCGTCGGTCGTGACACTGGCTGGATCGGTACTCGAACGTATGTTCGATACCGCCTCCTGGAGGTCACGGTGAACCGGAGCATCTGCCGGCAGCCGGTCATCCCGGCTGAGATCGCTCACGGTGTCTCCATCCGCATGTGCAGGGGGCGTGGTGGTCAGGCACCGGACCCACACCTCATGACGCCCGTCGGAGCATAACAACCCGTGGTGCGTGCGGGTTGCCCGACCTTGGACCGAGACGTGCATCACTGGCTGGCGTTGCGTGCACCTGCAGTCCCCACCGCTTGAGGTTGGGGGCAGCCTCCTGCAGTTCGGCCAGCCAGCGCTCACCCTTGATCGCGTACAGGTCACCCCGTGGTCGGAGGAACGGGCTGGCCCAGGCGACGAGCATGCGCAAGGGGGCGACGGCTCGGGCCGTCACCACATCGAACGTCCTGCCGAGTTCACCACGCCCGAGTTCCTCGGCACGGCCCGTGTGGACCTCGACGTCGATACCGAGCGTCGCCGCGGCGTGGCGCAGGAACGCCGTCTTCTTGCGGGTCGCATCCATGAGATGCACCGTGCGCTCCGGTCCGTGGAGGGCGACGACGATCCCCGGGAAGCCTCCCCCGCTCCCCAGATCGAGGAATCGACCCGTCCGGGGCAGTAACTCCGCGAATGCGAGACATTCGGGGATGTGTCGCCCCTTGAGTTCATCCCGCGCCCGCGACGAGACGAGGTTGTGCGGCGACGAGCGGACCAGCTCGGCGAACTGGTCCAGCGCTGCCTCCAACGATCCTGCGGCCTCAGATGCGGTCATCAAGGCATCCTAGCCCCACCGTCCACGTCCCGTGGTGTTCCACGTGGAACACACATCAGCCACCGACGCACTGGACCGTGGCGACGATGCAACGAGGCATCGCGAGTCAACCACCGATTGCGTCCACAACTATCACGCCGCCTGGCCTCAGCAACGTCAGTGTCGCCGGACCGTCCCTGCCCCAGCCGAAACCGATCACGGTTCCCACGGTCTCCACAACACGCGTCCGGCGACCGTCTGATCACCCCGGTCGAACCACGAGCCCGCGAACTGCGGAAGGTGGTCCCGTTGCACCGCGCCACACCCCAACCAGACGTCCAACGATCGTCTAGGTGGCTCTCGACATCCAGAGCCAGGGACCCTATCGTACGCCAGGAGCTCACTGCACCCCGGCCACCGACCCGGCACCCTCCGACCCTCCGGGAGACACCCACCCGCTCGCCTACTCGCGAGGACCGTGGCCCTGGAGCGAACGAACGGTTCATCAGGATACAGATGGCGAACCCGCCGGCATGTTCCACGTGGAACGTGGACCATGGCGGGGCCAGAGCCGTCCTGTCTGGACGCTTCCAGATCCAGGGCCAGCCCCTTGGGATGTTCCACGTGGAACGGTGGCGCATCGGTCCTCACGAGGCACAACGGCCCTCACGAGGCACAACACCCGGGAGCACAAGCGGCTACCCGCCGCGAGGTGTGGTCCTCGGTGGCGGCAACGCCCCCGGGATCGAGCCCGTCCGCCGCGCACTGGACCGAGGCAGAGACGTTAACTTTCGCCTCCCCGACCGATCCATCACAAGAAGTTGCGGATCGAAGCACACCCCGACGTTCCTGCGTGCGACGGCGCCACTTCGTGGCCGCGCCACTAAGTGGCTCGAACAGGGAGCGGCGTCCAGGTGGATGCATCGCAAGGCGGGCCGAGGGAGCATGCCTGGAAGGCATGTGACCGAGGCGCAACGCAGCGAGGCGCCGCCTGGGCACCGCGAGCCGGGCCACCTACTGGCGCGGCCACTTCGGTGTGCAGCGCGGTCTGGGGGCATGGCCGTGCGAGCACCACACGGACAGCGGTACTGCCTGCCCCTTGTGGAAAGTCGCCCCAAACAGTGGAAGCTATCCCCAGGTTGCCTGTGGATAACTCCCGGCGAACCTCGAGGGTTCCACGTGGAACACGACGGCACGTTCCCCTGATCTCGACCACAGACATGGTCCATCTACCGGTGACCGTCTGCCCGCTGCGCCCGACGCCGAGCGATCCGTACCGTCCCCGCGGTCCTACCGCGCTCGCGGATGGCCTCCTACGGCACTATATCGCCGTATCTCCGCCCAGGGCCGCCACAGGCCCCAAGCCCTATCCAGGAGCACCGACGGTCGCTGCGCACGATGTCGCCACGGTGCCAGGGACGCGATGCCAGCGCCGTGACGCGGGTGTCCACGATCCACGGTCTGTGGATAACCCTTGCATACGCCTGCGCCCGCGCGTCGCCTGGTCCTCGGATCGAGGACCTCCTTCACCGCCAGTCGGCCCGAAGGATGAGACGGCGTGACCCTTGGGCTGCAGGGAGGTGACCGTGGCATGCCCCGCCCCGGGCGTCGCGCACCCCGCAGAGACCGATCACATCGGTGCCACCCCGGTCAGCCTGTCCGGGCGGTCAGCAGCCGGACGAGCTAGCTCACCGACGGTCTCTGGCTTCCGACGCAACACGACCGGTCAGCCCAAAGGGCGTCGAGCGATCGCGTCGAATCCGTGGGCCGGCCGAACACGGTAGCGACGAGTACTGAACAGCGGAAACGCATCAGGTCGCGCTGTGCGGCGTTTTCGGGCATCAGGCCTTGCGTTGGAGCCCTGACTCCAACGCTCGCAGGATCGAACCCATCGCCCCGTCGTCCGGTTCCACGTGGAACCGGACGCTGACGGGCTCCGGTACCTGCCGCGGCCCGTCGTCGTGACCCGATCAGTCTTCTCGCTCGATCACGATGCGCCGACCAGGCTCGCGGCCCTGGCTCCGGCTGATGAGACCGTCGGTCTCGGCGACCAGGTGGTGCACCGCCTTGCGCTCGAAGACGTCCATCGGTTCGAGCCGCTGCGACTCACCGGTCTCGAGCGCGGCGTCGATCGCCTCTTCGGCCTTCTCCAGCAGCTTCTCGAGCCGCCGTGCGCGGTACCCCTCGACGTCGATCTGCACGCGTGAACGCCGTTCGAACTGCCGCTGCATCGCACAACGGACGAGTTCCTGGATCGCTTCCAAGGTCTGCCCCCGACGACCGATCAACGCACCACTGCCGACCTCCGCGATCTCCACCTCGGCATGCTGGTCCTTCACGCGGATGCGCAGATCTCCCGGGAGGTCGAGGGCATCCAGCAGTCCCTCCAGGAAGTCCGCTGCGGCCTCAGCTTCCTCGTCGAGCTCTGCCGGCGTGACCTCGTCCGACGAGACCTCCTGGTCGTCACGCCCGTCGCGCTCTGACCGCGCGACGGGCGCGTCATCCTCTACCGGGGCCTCCGTGACGGCCGGCGGGGAAACATCCAGCTCGAGGGTGAACGAACCCGTGAGATCATCGACCCCGGGTGCCTGCAGGCTGAGTTCGACCTTCTCGAGGTCACAGCCGGCGAGATCTGCGACCCCTGCGCGGAGCGCTTCAGTCAGGTTCGGGCCGGTTGCCTGGGTACGACGGGTCATGGGGGTGCCTTTCAGCGACGAGGACGGCGGGGGAGGTGATCACGCTTGCCCGATCGGGGCTTCTGGGCGCCGGACCCACCTTCTCGGGCGCCGTTACTCGAGGATCCGCGACCTCCGGACGAGGAACCGTTGGTCGACGCCGGGCCCTTCTCCGACCTCTTCGGAGGACCATCGGCGTTCCCGCTCCGATCGCCCTTCTTCGACGTCGAGGACGAGCCACTGCTGTCCGATCGTCCATCCTTGGTCGAACGGCCGGGCGTGTCCTTGGCGGAGCTGTCCTTCGGCGACGCCTTGCCCTTGGCCGGCTTCGCTGGACCCTGCTTCTTGCCGTCAGAACCCTTCTTCCCACCATCACTCGAACTCTTGTTCGGTTCTTTGGGGTCGGGGTCCTTCTTGACCGGCTTGGTGCCCGAGGACGCACCGGGGGAGCGACGGGGTGCGTCCCCCGCGTCGGCGTCGTCGGCGGCTGCGCCACCCGCTTTGTCCGGCAGGGTGCCCGCGGCCTTCTCGGAGGTGACCTCTCGCAGGATGATCCACTGTTGGACGACCTGCCAGGCGTTGGTCGTGACCCAGTACAGCAGGATCCCGAGCGGGAACTGGAAGGAGATGACCGCCAGGAACAGGGGCATGACGTACAGCAGGATCTTCTGCTGTTGGGCCATCGGGTTGGGAGTGTCGCCCTGCGTGACCGCGGTGCGGGCCATCATCTGCTTCTGGGAGATGAACATGGTCCCGGACATCAGCACGATCAGCAGCCAGCCGGGCCAGCCGGCCTGGTTGACCAGTGCCGCGAGCCCGGTGAACTCCGAGTCCTCAGAGACGAACCGCGTGATGAAGTAGAACGGGGCTCCGCTCAGTTCATCGAAGTCCCGCAGGGTCCAGAACAACACGAGGAAGATCGGAGCCTGGGCGAGCAGTGGCAGACAACTGGCCGCCGGGTTGGCTCCCTCTTCCTTGTAGAGAGCCATCATCTCTTCGTTGAGCTTGGCCTTCTTGGCCTTGTACTGCTCCGGGTCCTTCTTCATCAGTTCCCGGTCGACCTTGTACTTCTTCTGCAGGGCCTTCATCTGCGGTTGGATGGCCTGCATCGCCCGCATCGAACGCGTCTGCTTGATCGCCAGGGGCAGCAGCAGCACCCGCACGATCAGGGTCAGGGCGACGATCGCCCAGCCCCAGCTGTTCTCGCCGAAGACCGGAACCAGCATGTCGTGCAGGAACGTCAGGACCTGCGCGAACGCGCGGAGGATCGACTGCCAGAGTTCGATCATCGTGAACTACTTCCTCGGGGGGACGTGATCGACGCCCCCCGGGTTCCAGGGATGACAGCGGCCGAGCCGTCGCGCGGCGAGTCCACCACCACGCAACGCTCCGTGCTGCGTGACGGCCTCGACGGCGTACGACGAACAGGATGGGTAGAACCGGCAGCGCGGAGCGCGCACAGCAGCGGTCCACCGGTAGACCGCGATCAGGCCGAGGAGCACCAGGGCCACGGGTGACCGACGCCGCTCAACAGTCGATCCCTCAGGATCCGTCGGAGAGAACCTCACAGGCCCTCCCGCGACAGCTCGAGTTCGGCCGCCAGGCGGCCCAGTTCCGACTGCACGGCCGCGAGGTCACTGTGTGCGCAGGCGCGGCGGGCCACGATGACCACATCGACCTCGGGGCACCAATCGATGCGTTGGACCGCTTCCCGGATCAGTCGCTTGGCCCGGTTGCGTTGCACGGCGCCCCCGACCCGACGCGACGCGACGACGGCGATCCGTACGGGATGATCCGACAGGCCGGGGCCCCGATGCACGCCCAGGAGGCGGCCACCGCGTTGGTGGCGCCCCTGAAGGACGGTCGCGATGTCGCGACCGTTCCGTAGACGTGCAACGGTGCCGCTGGTCACCGGATCAGGCCGACAGCTTCGCCCGACCGCGACGGCGACGTCCGTTCACGATCGCACGACCCGAGCGGGTCCGCATCCGGGATCGGAAGCCGTGCTTCTTGGAGCGACGGCGCTTGTTGGGCTGGAAGGTGCGCTTCACGGCGAAGCCCCTCGTTGGTGGATGGTCGGCGGACACGCGACAGGGCGGGGCGCCGTGACCGCGAGACGGATCATGGTGACCACGGGGTCAGGAGGTTGCAGATCCGCGACCGAACCGGGTCGAATGGAAGGTGGGAGCGTACCGTCACGCTCGCGTATCGGGCAACCGGAGGCTCGCACCGACGCATTGTGGACAAGTTCTTGCGGCGCGGTATCCCCGCGGTGTACGGTCCCCGATCGTCCGTCGGGAAGTCGACCAGGAACACACGGTGAGCACGCAACGACCACCGGTGACCCTGCAACGATGACGCGTCGGGTGCACCTCGCGGACGCACCCGATGTAGACGACGGACCTTCCCCACCGCGACCTCGACCCTGTGCAAGCGGACGGGATAGCTGCACTGTCCACACCTGTGGACGGACCTGTGGAAACAGGTGCTGACCTGCAGCGATACCAACGTTGCACCCCCCGCACGGGTGAGCGTCGGTCGGTGACCACCGTCACCGACACCGGACAGGTGGAAGACGGCAGGAGCGCGTGTGACCGCAGCAGCGACGTTGGACCTCGGACAACTCTGGCACGCCAGCCTCGAACGCGTCCTGACGACCGTGGGTTCGCCCACGCAGCGCCAGTGGCTGCGTGCCACGCAGCCCGTTGGCTTCAGCGATGACACCGTCGTGCTCGCGACTCCCCATGCGTTCGCACGTGAATGGTTGGACACCCGTTGCGGCGATCGCATCCGCGATGCTCTGTCGGCCACCGCCGGTCGGCCACTCACCGTGGTCATCACGGTGCAACCCCGCCCGGAACCGCTCGACCCGCCGGGCTCAGAGCACACCGATCGATCCGACCCCTCGACCGGCTCCGCCCCGGGCAGCGGTCGACGTCGCTCGGACGTCGATCCGGGGCAGCAGGAGCCTCGACCGACCGCGCCAGCCACCAACGGACAGACCGCGGCCCGCGTCTCAGAGCAGCCGACGGATCAGCCTGCGGATGCACCGCCCCCTGACCAGCCCGCGGACCGGCTGCAGGATTGGACGCGCTACAGCAACACCGACGATCGCGAACTGCAGGCACCTGGCCGCCCGTCTGGACCAACGGTTGATCTGCCGCAACCCCGCCGGCCGGAGACGCACGCAACGACCGATACGCAACTCAATCCGAAGTACATGTTCGACGATTTCGTCATCGGGTCCTCCAACCGCTTCGCCCACGCGGCTGCAACTGCCGTCGCCGAGGCTCCGGCCAAGTCCTACAACCCCCTGTTCATCTACGGGGGAGCCGGCCTCGGCAAGACCCACCTCCTGCACGCCATCGGTCACTACGTGCGCAGCCTCTACCCGCGCCTGGCGGTCAGGTACGTCACGACCGAACAGTTCACGAACGAGTTCATCAACGGCATCCGCCACGACCGCATCACCTCGTTCCAGCAGACCTACCGACAGGTCGACGTGCTGTTGATCGATGACATCCAGTTCCTCGAACGCGCTGAACGGACCCAGGAGGAGTTCTTCCACACGTTCAACGCGTTGCACAACGCGGAGAAACAGATCGTCATCTCCAGTGACCGGCCCCCGAAGCAGATCGCCCAGCTCGAGGACCGTCTGCGCAGCAGGTTCGAGTGGGGCCTGATGACCGACGTCCAACCTCCTGACCTCGAGACCCGGATCGCGATCCTGCGCAAGAAGTGTGAGACCGACCGGTTGGGGGTCGATCCCGAGGTCCTGGAACTGATCGCCTCCAAGGTCCAGTCGAATATCCGCGAACTCGAGGGGGCGCTGATCCGTGTCTCCGCGTTCGCGAGCCTGCAGCGTTCCGCAGCGGACAGCCAGATGGCCGAGACGGTGCTCAAGGATCTGTTCCCCGACGACCGGGAGCAGGAGGTCTCGGTCCAGGTCATCATGGACGAGGTCGCCGAGTACTTCTCCCTGACCGTCGAGGACCTCTGCTCACCGTCGCGAAGCCGGCAACTGGTGACCGCCCGTCAGATCGCGATGTATCTCACCCGGGAGCTCACCGAGCTGTCACTGCCACGCATCGGCAAGGCGTTCGGTGGGCGGGACCACACCACCGTGATGCACGCGAAGTCCAAGATCGCCGGGCTGATGCAGGAACGACGCACGATCTACAACCAGGTCCAGGAGCTCACCAACCGCATCAAGACCCGGGCGCGGCGTCCGTGACCACCGTCGTGCACCCACCCGACGGTGGACCAACCGGTGGACCAGCGGTGGACAACCCCTGCACAACCGGTCCGCATCCGTGGACGCGCCTGCACCATCGGTGGAGCCACCGGGCCCAGCGGGTCACCGACACCGGTGGACGGAACGTGGGTAACCCGTGGACGACCACGACGAACCGTGGAAGCACACGGGTGTCGTTCGATCGGCTCGGGACAACTACGCTATGGACGCACAACGTGTCCACCACCCCCGACCATCGCTGACCTGCACGAACGGCACTTGTCCACCGTTTCCACAGCCCCGATGACGATGACGAGATACCTGTAAAGAAGACCTTTCTTCATCACAACTGGGGACAACCGTAAGGAGCAACGACGTGAAGTTGCGTGCTGAACGTGCGGAGTTCGCTGAAGCGGTCTCCTGGGCCACCCGGACCGTGGGTGCTCGGGTGACGTTGCCAGCGCTGTCCGGGATCCTGCTCGAAGCGCAGGACGGCAAGCTGATCTGCCGTGCGACGGACCTGGAGGTCGCGGCGGAGATCTCGATCCCCGTGCAGATCGATCAACCGGGACGGGTCCTGCTGCCGGGTCGACTGCTGTCGCAACTGGTCGCCCGCTTCCCGGATGCACCCGTGACGCTCTCTGCGGACGCGGACCGGGTCGAGTTGACCTGTGGCCGTGCGACCTTCCACGTCCGGGGGATGCAGGCCGAGGATTTCCCGACGCTCGCCGGTCCGACCGAGGACGCACCGCAGGGACGGGTCAAGGCCGACGCGTTCGCCCGTCTGGTGTCCCAGGTCGCTCGCGCAGCCGCCAGCGACGAAGGGCGTCCGGTCCTGACCGGTGTCCACCTGGAAGCCGCCGAGGGGCAACTCACCGCCGCAGCAACCGACAGCTATCGGCTCGCGGTCCGATCCCTGACGTGGGAGGAAGCGGTCGATGGCACGGCGCTCGTGCCGGCACGGTCGCTCCAGGAAGCTGCCAAGGCAGCATCCGAGGTCGGCGGGTCGGTCACGATCGTGCTCGAGGATGGGCAGGTGTCGTTCCTGTTCGGCGACCGCCGGCTGACGACCAAGCTGATCGAAGGCTCGTTCCCCAACTACCGGGCACTGCTCCCCGACGGACACGAGACCTCGGTCGTCGTCGAACGTGCGGGCCTCATCGAGGCGTTGCAACGCGTCTCGATCGTTGCGCTGGGCCAGGCGAACACACCCGTGAGCCTCACGTTCGCGGATGGGTCGGTCGACCTGCAGGCCTCCAACCAGGAGATGGGCGACGCGGCCGAGGCGCTCCCGGCCGAGATCGACGGCGAGGGTCTGACCATCTCCTTCAACCCGGGCTTCCTGCTGGCCGGGCTCGAAGCGAACGGGACCGAGCACATCCGCATCGAGTTGCGCGACGGCCTCAAGCCGGCGGTGCTGCGCCCCCATTCCGCCGACGGTGAGGTCGATGACCTGACCTACCTGCTGATGCCGATGCGGGTGAACTGAGCGGGTTCCCACACGGTTCTCAGCGCGGCAGACGAGGCATGTCATGCGGTTGCGGCGGTTGGAACTGGCCGACATCCGCTCCTACGACCGGGTGGCCGTCGACCTCGGTCCCGGGGTGACGATCCTGGTTGGCCAGAACGCCCAGGGCAAGACCAACCTGCTCGAGGCGGTGCAGCGCGCCGCCACCGGGTCGTCGCACCGGGTCGCTGGTGACGGGCCCCTCGTCAGGTTCGGGACCGAGATCGGGATCATCCGGTGCGAGGTGGTGACCGATGAAGGCCGACGCCGCACGCTCGACCTGGAGATCGGCACCGGCCGGCGCACCCGCACCCGGGTTGATGGTCAGGACGTCCAACGGGCGGCACAGGCTGCCGGGGTGTTGCGGGTCGTGCTGTTCGCACCGGAGGATGTCGCGATCGTCCGGGGCGACCCGAGCGAGCGACGTCGTTTCCTCGACGACGTGCTCGCACAGCGCCGCCCGGCGTTCGCTGCGGCCCGGTCGGAACACGATCGGGCCCTGCGCCAACGCAACCAGTTGCTCAAGCAGATCAGGGGGCTGACCGGTTCCTCCAGGGATGCGGCGATGTCGTCGCTGGACGTCTGGACCGAGCAGTTGATCACCCACGGCACCCAGATCATCGCGGCACGGATCGCCGCGATCCGAACGCTCGCGGGACCGGTGGACCGCTTCTACCGTGACCTCGCTGATCGTCCGGAACCGATCGGTCTGACCTACCGGTGTTCGGCTGGTGATGACGTCGATGGTCGGCTGGATCCCGCTTCGTCGGGTGGATCGACGATGGTCCCGGAGACCGCCCCGATCGCCCAGGCCATGCGGCGCACGTTCGCCGCCCGGCAGCGTGAGGAGACGGCCCGGGGCCTGACGCTGGTCGGACCGCACCGAGATGATCTGGACCTGACCATCGGGGAACTCCCCGCCCGCGGCTACTCCTCGCACGGTGAGGCCTGGTCGCTTGCGTTGGCCCTGAAGTTGGCGACCTACGAGGTGCTGGCCGAGGTCGGTGACCGACCGATCGTGCTGCTCGATGACGTGTTCGCCGAGTTGGACACGACCCGTCGGCAACGACTGGCTGCCGCCTGTGCCGGCTTCGACCAGGTGCTCGTGACCGCGGCGGTCGAGGCGGACGTACCCCTCGAGGGCGCGAAGATCGACGTCGAACTGCTCGACGGTCGGACCCGACTCCGGCCACGTGATCTGGGTGCTCCACCGGCAGCCACCGATGGGTCGGTGGCATCGTGACCGGGGGACGGGCAGGAGGTGACGGGCACCGAGGTGGTCGGGCCGGCGGCCGGCCGGTCCGTGAACCCGCCCGTGGTGACGCTGTCGCCCGGGATCGGAAGGCTGCTGCCGCGGATCGCGATGAGCGCATCTACGCCCGCAAACGTGCCAACCTGCAGCGACGTCGCGCGCAGCAGGAGCGTTCCGGCTTCGATCCCTCACCACCCGAGGACGACGACTGGACCATCGCGGCCAACGACTCCGATGGTCTGGTCCGTCTCGCACCGCCCACCGCCGTCGGCGAGACCCTGCAGGCCCTGATCCAACGCCGTGGGTGGGATGAACGGCTCCGTGGTGCCACGGCCGCCTCGAGGTGGGTGGAGATCGTGGGCGAACAGCTCGCTGATCGCTGCGAACCGGTGCGTCTGGTGCGTGGCACACTGACGGTTCGCGCGGAGAACCAGGTCTGGGCGACGCAGTTGCGCTACATGCTGCCCCATCTGCGGGCCAGCGCAGAGCTCGTCCTCGGCAGTGGAACGGTCAAGGAGGTCACGGTCGTGGTCGGGCAACTGCAGGGTCATGGCGATGTCCTGTCCGATGGGCCCGCCGCCGATCCGCAGGCATCACCCACCCCGCCGCCGAGCCACGACCCCAGAGATCCTCCCTCATGATCGCCATCGCGGAGCGGACCTTCGGGGTCCTTGCCCTGTTCGCGATCCTCATCACGGTCGGGACGGTGGTCGCGCTCACCACCCGACGGGTTCCGACGTGGCTCTCCGGGGACGTCGCGCTGCCCCTGGCGACGTCGATCGCTGCGGTCGCGACCGTTGGCTCCCTGGTGCTCAGCGAGGTGGCCGGCTACACCCCCTGCACCCTGTGCTGGTACCAGCGCATCGCGATGTACCCACTGGTCATCGTCGTCGGGGTCGCCGCCTGGCGACGGGATCGGCAGGTGTGGCGAACGGCCCTACCGCTCAGCCTGATCGGCGCCATCATCGCCGTGTGGCATATCGTGATCGAGCGCCGTCCCGCATTGGGGGGTGGCGTCTGTGATCCGGCTGCTCCCTGCGCCGTGAGGTGGGTGGAGGAGTTCGGGTTCCTCACTCTGCCCACCATGGCCCTCATCGCGTTCGCAGCCATCGCGACGCTGACCCTCGCAGCACGCGCCGCCCCGGCGTCCGAAGGAGACCGACGTGTCGACGAACACCCCGAAGAAGCGACCGAACCCGCGGGCTGAGGCCCGTCGTGCGGCGGAGAAGCGCCGTCGACTGCTGCTGATCGTCGGCGGTGTGGCGGTCGTGCTGCTCGCGGTGGGGATCGCCGTGGCATCCGTCGGCGAATCCTCGTCGCGGATCACGGTCGCGGATGTGGCGGGCGACGTCGAGGTCACCGGTGAGCCACTGCCGCTCTTCGAGGGTGATCCAACGAACGATCCCGCGATCGGCATGGTCGCTCCCATCGTCGAGGGGGAGAGCTTCGCGGGTGATGGCCGCGAGGTCGGCGGGGCGTCAGGGCCGCAACTGATCACGTTCATGGCGTCCTGGTGCCCCGCCTGCGACCGGGAGATGCCGGACCTGACTGCCTGGCTCGATGACGGACGCCTGCCCGACGAGGTCGATCTGGTCGCCGTGTCCACGTTCCTCGATGAGGGGCGTCCGAACTGGCCGCCGGACGAGTGGTTCGACGGCTTCGGCTACACCGGGCCGGTCATGGTCGACGACGCCTCCTCGTCCATCTCGGAAGCCTTCGGGTTGTCCGGGACGCCGTTCTGGGTCGCGGTGGATGCGGACGGCGAGGTGGTCTGGCGGACCTCCGGGTTGATCCCGATGGAGCAGCTCGACGAGGTGGCCGCCCAGATCGCGGCGAGCTGAACCGGGCAGCATCATGCCGGAGCTTCCCGATCTCGAGGACTACCTCGCAGCCATGCGCGTCCGGATGGTCGGGGCCACGATCACCCGGGTCCGCATCGCCGGCATCAGCCTGCTGCGGACCTACGACCCCCCGGTCGATGGGCTGGTGGGCCGTCGGGTCACGGAGCTGCATCGATGTGGCAAGCGACTGGTGTGGGAGGTTCGACCGGGCTGCGGAGCCGATGGGGGATCTGACCACGGGCCCCAGCCGGACGACGACGCGGTCCCGTCCGATGATGGACCCTGGTACGTGATCCTGCATCTGATGATCGCCGGGCGGCTGCGCTGGCTCGGACCCGACGCCGATCCGCCCGGTCGTATCGGCCTGGCGGCGTTCGGCTTCACCACACCGGACGGTGGTCGTTCGCCCGGTGGCACCCTGGTGGTGACCGAGGCCGGGACCAAGAAGCGGGCGTCGTTGCACCTGGTCCGGGGTCGCGCAGCGCTCGCGGACCACGACCGGGGAGGGATCGAACCGCTCGAGGCCGATCGTGCGGCGTTCGAGGAACAGCTCCTCCTGGAGAACCGCACGCTCAAGCGCGTGCTCACCGATCAGCGCCGGTACGCGGGGATCGGCAACGCCTTCAGCGATGAGATCCTCCATGCGGCGGGACTGTCACCGGTGCGTCGGACCCGCAACCTCGACGCGAAGGAGATCGCGAGGTTGCACGCAGCGGTGCAGCAGGTCCTCGGCACCTGGATCGCGCGGCTCCGGGAAACCACCGGGTACGGCTTCCCGGAGAAGGTGACCGCGTTCCGCGAGGGGTTCGCCGTCCACGGGCGCTTCCAGCAGCCGTGCCCGGTGTGTGGCACCGAGGTGCAACGCATCCGGTACGCGGAGAACGAGGTCAACTACTGCCCACGGTGTCAGACCGGAGGTGCGGTCCTGGCCGATCGCAGCATGTCCCGGCTGCTGAAGGACGACCGTCCGCGGACGATCGAGGAGCTCGAGGACCGCGGTTGAGGACGGCTCCGGTCCAGCGGCACAGATCGCGCGAATGCCGCTGGAACCGATCGGGAACGCGGGGGATACCTGGGTACCAGGATGGGTGTCGGACCGTCCACAGGGCGTCTCAGGAGCATGGAGGGCGAGCCACCAACTGGTAGGCTCGAGGTTGCCCGGTCGCCCGCGTCTCCCCGCGCTGACGCCGCACCGACCCTTCTGCACGAGAGGCCCCTCACTTGGCTGCTGTCCCTGATGCTTCTGCGCCCGGAGACGGTGCTTCTGCGCCCGAAGACGGTGCTTCTGCGCCCGGAGACGTTCCGACCAACGATGGCGAGGCCTCGCCGGCCAGCCCCGATGCGGCGGTGAACGCGGCCATCGAAAGCGGCTACAGCGCGAAGAACATCACCGTGCTCGAGGGCCTCGACGCGGTCCGTCGCCGGCCCGGGATGTACATCGGCTCGACGGGTGCCCGGGGGTTGCACCACCTCGTGTGGGAGGTCGTGGACAACTCCGTCGACGAGGCGCTGGCGGGCCGGTGCTCCCGCATCGACGTCACCCTCCTGGCGGACGGCGGGGTGCAGATCAGCGACGACGGATCGGGTATCCCCGTCGACCTGCACGAGAAGGAGGGTCGGTCCGCGCTCGAGGTCGTGTTGACCGTCCTGCACGCCGGCGGGAAGTTCGACTCGCATGCCTACGCGGTGTCCGGTGGCCTGCACGGTGTCGGCATCTCGGTGGTCAACGCCCTGTCGTCGCGCCTCGTCGCCGAGATCAGACGCGACGGCGGACTGTTCCGCCAGACCTTCCAGCGCGGGGTGCCCGACGGGCCGGTCCAACGGGTCGGTGAGGCGACCCCGCACCTCGACGGGCTCGACGAGGGCGAGGAGATCACCGGCACCACGATCACGTTCTGGCCCGACCCCGACGTCTTCGTCGAAGGTGTCGAGTACTCGGCCGACACGATCGCGCGGCGTCTGCGCGACACCGCCTTCTTGGCTGCCGGTCTGCGCATCGTGCTCACCGACGAACGCGTGGCCGCCGACGGTGACGAGGTCGACGCTCCACGGGTGCAGGAGTTCCACGCACCCGGCGGCCTCCGGGACTTCGTCGACCACATCCGCACGACCAAGGCCAAGGACGGCCTGCACCAGACGATCCACTTCGAGGCCGAGGAAGAGGGCCCCAACGGGCTCCATTCGCTCGAGCTCGCGCTGCAGTGGATCAACGACTTCAACGACTCGATCCTGTCGTTCGCCAACACCATCAACACCCACGAAGGCGGCACCCACGAAGAGGGCTTCCGGACAGCGATCACCTCGGTGATCAACCGCTGGGCCAAGGACAAGGGTCTCCTGCGATCCAAGGAGGTCGACTCACTGACCGGTGACGATCTGCGCGGAGGGCTCGTCGCGATCGTGTCCGTGAAGGTCGGTGACCCGCAGTTCGAAGGGCAGACCAAGACCAAGCTCGGCAACTCCGAGATCAAGTCCTTCGTGCAGACCACGACCTACGCACGGGTCGGAGAGTGGCTCGACGAGCACCCGAACGAGGGCAAGCTCATCGTGCAGAAGGCCGAGAACGAGGCGCAGGCACGCATCGCCGCCCGCAAGGCCCGGGATCTGACACGCCGCAAGTCGTTGCTCGAATCGACCTCACTGCCGGGCAAGCTCGCGGACTGCCAGTCGCGCGACCCGGCCGAATCCGAGCTGTACATCGTCGAGGGTGACTCCGCCGGTGGGTCGGCGAAGATGGCCCGTGATCGTCGCACGCAGGCGATCCTGCCGATCCGTGGGAAGATCATCAACGTCGAGAAGGCGCGCCTGCCGAAGATCCTGGCCAACACCGAGGTCCAGGCACTGATCACCGCCATGGGCACGGGGTTCGCGGACGACTTCGACGTCGCCAAGGCGCGCTACCACAAGCTCGTGCTGATGGCGGATGCGGATGTCGACGGTGCCCACATCCGGACCCTGCTGCTGACCTTCCTGTTCCGTCACATGAAGCCGCTGATCGAGGCCGGCTACGTGTACCTGGCGCGACCACCGCTGTACCTGGTGTTCCACCCGACCCGGAAGAAGGAACTGACCTACGCCTTCTCCGACCCGGAGCGTGACGCGATCGTCCGCACGATCCGCGAGACGGTGCCGGACAAGAAGATCGAGGTCCAGCGCTTCAAGGGGCTCGGCGAGATGGACCCGGACCAGCTCTGGGAGACCACCATGGACCCGGAGCGCAGGACCCTGAAGCTCGTCACGCTCGATGACGCCGCAGCTGCGGAGGAGATGTTCTCGATCCTGATGGGCGATGACGTCGCATCACGTCGTGATTTCATCCAGACCAACGCCAAGTACGCCACGATCGACGTCTGAGATGCGGCGCAGTCTGCTGTGGTTGGTAGCCGGCCTGGTGGTGCTCATCGGGTTGATCGTGCTGAGCGCGCCCGAGTTGGTGCAGGCCGATCCGGCCGCGACCTCGCAGATCCTGCTCATCGCTGCCGCGGCCGGCATCCCCGGCCTGCTGCTCCTGCTCGCGATCGCCGCCAGGCGTCGACTCCGCAACGACCCCGGTCCCGACCCCGACGCCACGGACCACGACACGACCGAACCAAGTGACCACCGACCCGACGACATCGACCAGGAGCACTGAGGTGGACCGGACCAAGCGCGCGGCCCTGCTCGCCGCCGTCATCGTCGCGGGGACGATCGGTGGCCTCGGTGGGTTCCTCGGGTTCCCTCCCGTCGGCTCGATCATCACCGGTCTCGTCCTGGGATGCCTCGCTGGCCTGTTGCTCATCGCCGCCGGCCGCCGCGCGGAGA
This sequence comes from Nitriliruptoraceae bacterium, assembly GCA_007136095.1. Classification (GTDB taxonomy): domain Bacteria; phylum Actinomycetota; class Nitriliruptoria; order Nitriliruptorales; family Nitriliruptoraceae; genus CSSed11-175R1. Next base: position 13,099 of record SLHP01000120.1, on the reverse strand, counting down.
CGTTCCACCCCACCGACCCGAACGCCCACCTCGCTGATCCAACCGCCGACCTCGCCGCGCCGGACCGTGCTCACCGCGATGGTGATCCGCCCGGTGACCTGAGCGATACCGCTGACGAGCACGACCAGCGGCCCGACGACACCCCCGGAGCCTGACGTGTCCGATGTGACCCCACCCCCCGGTTCGCCCGAGCCGACCCCCGGCGACCCGATCGCCCGGACCGAAGACGGCACCCCGTTGGACGAGACGGGCAACGTGCTGGCGGCTCGCGTGGAACCCGTCGTCATCGAAGACGAGATGCGCGCGTCATACCTCGACTACGCGATGTCGGTGATCGTCGGACGCGCGCTGCCCGACGTCCGGGACGGTCTCAAGCCGGTGCACCGCCGCATCCTGTTCTCGATGGACGAGACCGGGCTGCGTCCCGACCGCCCGTACCGCAAGTGCGCATCCGCGGTCGGCGACGTGATGAAGAAGTACCACCCGCACGGTGACTCCGCGATCTATGACGCACTGGTGCGCATGGGCCAGGACTTCTCGATCCGCTACGAACTCATCGACGGGCACGGCAACTTCGGCTCGGTGGACGGCGACCCTCCTGCGGCCATGCGCTACACCGAGTCGCGGTTGTCGCGGTTGTCGATGGAGCTGTTGCGCGGCATCGATGAGGAGACCGTCGACTTCGTCCCGAACTACGACGGCTACGAGGAGGAACCGCTGGTCCTGCCGTCGCGGTTCCCGAACCTGCTCGCCAACGGTGCGACGGGCATCGCCGTCGGGATGGCGACCAACATCCCACCGCACAACCTCGGCGAACTGATCGACGCGACCATCGCGCTGATCGATGACCCGTCGCTGACCGCGGTGGATCTGATGAGGCACGTCCCCGCCCCGGACTTCCCGACCGGTGGACTGATCCTCGGCAACCAGGGCGCCTACGACGCCTACACGACCGGCAAGGGCTCCATCAAGGTTCGGGCCGTCTGCACGGTCGAGGAGCCGGCCAAGGGACGCGACCGTGAACGCATCGTGGTCACCGAGATCCCCTACATGGTCAACAAGGCCAGCCTGCTGCAGAAGATCGCGCTGTTGGTCAACACCAAGGTGATCACCGGCATCGCGGACCTCCGCGACGAATCCTCACGTGAGGGCATGCGGGTGGTCATCGACCTCAAGCGCGACGCCAACGCGCAGGTCGTGCTCAACCAGCTGTTCAAGCACACCCAGCTGCAGGACACCTTCGGGGTCAACCTGCTGGCACTCGTCGACGGGATCCCGCGGACCCTGACGCTCGATCAGGCGCTGACCCACTACATCGCCCATCAGGTCACCGTCATCACCCGGCGGACCCAGTACCGGCTGCGCAAGGCCGAAGATCGTGCCCACGTCCTCCAGGGCCTGCTGATCGCGCTCGACCACATCGACGAGATCATCGAACTGATCCGAGGTAGCGCGTCCGCGGACGTCGCCAAGGGTGAGCTGATGACGCGGTTCGAGCTGTCCGAGATCCAGGCGCAGGCGATCCTCGACATGCAGCTGCGTCGCCTGGCGGCGCTCGAGCGGCAGCGCATCCAGGACGAGTACGACGAACTCCAGACCCTGATCGCCGAGCTCCGCGCGATCCTGGACGACCCCGCGCGGGTCCGTCAGATCATCAAGGAGGAGATGACCGAGATCCGCGACCGCTTCGCGGACGACCGGCGGTCGCGGATCATCCCGGACGACGGCGCGATGACCGTCGAGGACCTCATCGAGGTCGAGGACATCGTGGTCACCCTCACCCGTGCCGGCTACGTCAAGCGCACGCCGATCGACGCGTTCCGGACCCAGAACCGTGGCGGCCGTGGCGTGCGTGGAACCGACATGAAGGAGGACGACATCGTGTCGGTCCTCCTGACCTGTTCGACGCACGACCATCTGCTGGTGTTCACCAACCAGGGTCGTGTCTACCGCATCAAGGCCTACCAGGTCCCGGAGAAGTCCCGCTCGTCGAAGGGGGTGTACGTCGCCAACGTGCCCGGCCTGGCGTTGGAAGCCGACGAGACCGTCGCCGCGATCCTGGCCCTGGACGCGTTCACCGACGACCGGTTCCTGGTGTTCGCGACGCGGCAGGGAACGGTCAAACGCACCCGGCTCGACGCCTTCGACTCCCCGCGGTCGGTCCTGATCGCCATCGACCTGCGCGAGGGCGATGAGCTGATCGGCGTCGCGGTCACCGATGGGACCCGCGACCTGATGCTGGTCTCGCGCGGGGGTCTGTCGATCCGTTTCGATGAGAACGATGCGCGGGCGATGGGCCGGACCGCCGCGGGCGTCCGCGGCCAGAAGCTCGACGACGGTGACGAGTTGCTGGCGATGGCACCGGTTCCGCACGAGGACGTCGATGACGGCACCTACCTGCTGGTGGTCACCGAACGGGGGTACGGCAAGCGGACGCCGCTCGCGCGCTACCGGGCGCAGAACCGCGGCGGTCGTGGCCTGATCACCGCCAAGCTGACCGAGGAGCGTGGTCGGCTGGCCGGCGCGCTCGTGGTGCCCTACGAGGCGGAGATCCTGCTCGTCACCGATACGGGCACGTTGATCCGCATCCCGATCGCGAACGTCAACCCGCTCGGCCGCGCGACGCAGGGCGTGGCCCTGATGCGCACCGGCAAGGATGCGAACGTCACGGGTGTCGCCCTGGTCGTCGAGGAGGATGAGGTCCTGGACGGAGACGGCGAGGTCCCGGTCGCTCCCCGCGAGCTCCCGGCGGAAGCGGAAGGTGCATCCGCGGAAGCTGGCGACGGGGAAGCCGTCGATGCGGCCGACGAGTCTGTCGTGACCGACACCGCCGACGCGGCCGACCCGGGCGAAACTGACGATCCGGACGAGCGTGACTGATGTCGACGTGGCGGCAGACAGGGATGCGGGTCGCGGGCAGCGCCGCCGCAGTCCTCGTTCTGGGGTGCTCGTCTCCCGGCAACGTCTTCTCGGTCGCCCCCGGTGACTGCTTCGACGATCCGGACGGCGCCGTGGACGAGATCTCTGACGTGCCGCTCGTCGATTGTGAGGAACCACACGACAACGAGGTGTACGCGGTCGTGGAACTCGAGGACGGCGACCACCCCGGCGACGAGGCCGTGCTCAACCGGGCGCAGGACACGTGCCTCGATGCCTTCGAGCCGTACGTGTCGGAGCCCTACGCCACCTCGGAGCTGTTCGCGACGTGGCTCGTGCCAACGGAGGGGTCCTGGTCGGAGGGTGACCGCGAGGTCGTCTGCGTGCTGTTCGACGCGGACGGACCGCTCGAGGGTTCGATGCAGGACAGCGGGCGGTGAGGTCCGTGCCCGGCAGCCTCCGGGGGCGGCCACTCGGGAGTCGGGCCAGGGCCGGGTAGCATCCGTAGCTCACCGAGGAGCCAGAGTCCGTGGCACGACGTCGAATGGCCGTGAAACGCATCGACCCCTGGTCGATGCTGAAGTTCGGCTTCATCGCGAACATCGTCTTCCTGGCGATCTTCCTCATGCTGTTGGGCGTGGTCTGGTTCATCATCGACCGCCTGCAGCTGATCGACCAGATCTGTGGGATCGCGACCGACGTCGGCTTCACGGAGTGCGGTATCAGCGCTCCGAACCTGTTCCGGTCGATGATCCTGCTCGGGTTGCTGTGGGTCGTGGTGCAGACCGCGATCCTCGTCTTCCTCGCCTTCCTGTACAACCTGATCGCGGATCTGACCGGTGGCATCGGGCTGACCATCGTGGATGACAGTCTGCCGGCGTCGTCCGCGTCCACCGGAGCCGCTCCCCGGACGGTGGCAACCGCGGGCCACCAGCCGGTCGCGTCCCGTGAGCCCCCAGCCTCGACGGGGCCACCGGCTGCGCCGGTGGCGACGGAACGCACCGGATCGCAGACGCCGGCGAGGCAGCCGGCACAGCGTGTGGCCGCACCGACCAGGGACCTCTCCTCGGATGCCTCGACCAGCACCTCCCGGACGGCACCGAGACAAGCGACCGACGAGGACCTGTTCGGCAACCGGTGACGTTGTTCCGCACGCACGTCCTCGACGTGGCGTGTCGGGTCCAACGGGCCCGTTCGGGCGCGGTTCGCCAGCCCCCGGTGTGGTCGCTAACCTTCCCCGGCCGCGGTCGTTCGACCGTCGTCATGGGCCAGTAGCTCAGCCTGGTTAGAGCGCACCCCTGATAAGGGTGAGGCCGAAGGTTCAAGTCCTTCCTGGCCCACGGCAGATCTCTACGACGTCGGGCGGGTCCTTCCGGACCCGCCCTACGCTCGTCGTGGGATCAGATCGTCGCCCGCTCGACCCTGACGAGCTGCTCCGGACATGTCCGACAGCCAGAGGATGACCGGACGAGGTGGTCGACGTGGTTGAACCAGGCCTGCTGGGACCGCTCATCGGCACGGTGCTCATCGTGCTGATCGGGTCGGGACTGTGTGCCGGGACCGAGACGGCACTGCTGTCGGTTCCGTCCGTGCGCGTCCGACAACTGGCCGACGGAGGCGGCCGACAGTCGCGGGCCCTGCTGGCGATCAAGGAGCACATCGCCCGACCCATCGCGGCGGTCGTGGTCATGAACAACATCTTCAACATCGTCGGGAGTATCGCCGTCGGGCGCGTGGCCGCCGCCGCGTTCGGTGTCGGTTGGGTCGGGGTCGTGTCCGGGGTCCTGACGTTCCTGGTCATCCTGTTCGGCGAGATCCTGCCGAAGACGTTCGCTGAACGTCATGCGGAGCGCGTTGCGCTGTTGACCGCGCTGCCGATGCGAGGTCTGACATGGTTGCTCACTCCGGTGGTGATGGTGTTCGAGCTGTTGACCCGACCGCTGACCCGCGGTGATCGCGGCCCCTCGACCAACGAGGAGCAGATCCGCCTGCTCGCGGGCATCGGCCGGTCCGAAGGCGTCATCGAGGCCGACGAGATGGAGATGGTCCACCGTGTCTTCCAGCTCAACGACCGGCTGGCCCGCGATCTCATGACACCCCGGACCGCGGTCACCTGGCTGCCGGCGGACCAGCCGATCGAGGCGGTCCGTGATGACATCATCTCCTCTGAGCACTCCCGCATCCTGGTGGCGGACGGTGACCTGGATCAGGTGATCGGTGTCGCGCTCAAACACGACCTGCTGACCGCGTTGCTCGAGGGCTCGAAAGCAACCGTCGGTGATCACGCCCGATCGGTCGAGGCTGTTCCCTGGGTGGCCCGTGCCGACGATCTGCTCCAGCAGTTCCGGCACGGGCGGCAGCACCTGGCCCCGGTGATCGACGAACACGGTGGGACGATGGGCGTCGTGACGCTCGAGGACGTGCTCGAGGTGCTCACGGGTCCGATCGTCGACGAGACCGACCGGCGTCCGGACCTCCGCGGCTACGCCAGGGCACGCGCCCGTCAGCGCACCCGCAACTGGACCCGGTAGATCTCCGCCCCGGCGGGGTTGCCGCCGGCGTCCGCGTCAGGGGGCCGGCCTGCGGTGGCGGAGCACGAGCGCATCCCATGCAGCGAGTGGGATCGATCCACCGTTTCGCGCCCACTGCGCCGCCCGCTGCTGGAGACCCGCGGGGTCGTGCCCCGTGGCAAGCAGGACCTCCGCCGTTGACGGGTCCGCCCCGACGACGACCGGTGGGAGCTCGACACGGTCGCTGTCGGGACCGGGGTTGGCGACGATCACCAGGGTCGTGTCATCGAGGTGTCGCGTGGCGGCGTACACACGGGGATGCTCGGCCAGGAGCATGGTCTGCTCGCCGTGGACGACAGCTGGCTCGGCGTGTCGCAGCTCGATGAGGCGTCGGTAGTGGTGGAACACCGACACCGGGTCCTGCCGCTGTGCTGCGGCGTTGACCGCCAGGTGCTCAGGCGCGATCGGGGCCCAGGGCACGCCGGTCGTGAAGCCGCCGTTCGGGCCATCGTCCCAGGGCATCGGGGTGCGTGAGGTGTCCCTCGCCAACGGCCTGATCCGTGCCAGCACGCGGTCTGGATCCTCGCCGGACGCCACTGCCTCGAGGTAGTGGTTGTGGGATTCGATGTCGAGCAGATCGTCGGCGGTGTCGATCGGGGCGTTGGTGAGCCCGAGCTCCTCACCCTGGTAGACGAACGGGGTGCCGCGTTGGAGGTGCAGCATCGTCGCGATCGCCTTCGCCGCGACCGCCCGGTCGTCCGGTGCCGGCTGGAAGCGGGACAGGTGGCGGGGTTGGTCGTGGCTCGACAGGTACAGGGTGTTCCAGCCGCGCTCGGCCAGGCCGTCCTGCCAGCGCCCGAGCGCGCGTTTCAGGTCGAGGAGGTCCAGCGGCTGCGGATCCCACTTCCCTCCGGGTCCGTGGTCAAGGACCATGTGGTCGAAGTGCACGAGCATGTCGACCTCGCCGTTGGCGGGATCGGTGTAGCGCCGCGCCTCGTCGACGGTGGTCAGGGGCATCTCGCCGATGAGCACGATGTCCCGTCGGTCACCGAGGACCTCGTCACGAAGCTCGGCGATGAACTCGTGGACCCTTGGGCCGTCGATGTAGGGGGCGCCTCGGGTGAGCCCGCTGCCCGGCTCCTCGACGATGTCGGGCAGGGACGGGTCCTTGGAGATGAAGTTGATGACGTCCATCCGGAAGCCGTCGACGCCACGGTCCACCCAGAAGCGCAGGATGTCGTGCAGCGCCGCACGGACCTGTGGGTTCTCCCAGTTGAGGTCGGGCTGGGCCGGAGAGAACAGCTGCAGGTAGTACTCGCCGGTGCCGGGGTCGTACGACCAGGCCGGCCCGGAGAACGCCGCCGGCCAGTTGTTCGGTTCGGCACCTGGGGTGCCCGGTTCGTGGCCGTCCCGCGCCGGACGCCACCAGTACCAGTCGCGTTTCGGATCGGTGCGTGACGACCGGGATGCCTCGAACCAGGGGTGGCGGTCCGAGGTGTGGTTGAGGACGACGTCGAGGATGAACCGCATCCCACGGGCGTGCAGCGCGGCGATCAGATCGTCGAGATCGGCCAGCGTCCCGAAGGTCGGATCGACATCGAGGTAGTCGGCGACGTCGTAGCCGTTGTCGGCCTGCGGGGAGCGATAGACCGGCCCGAGCCACATGGCGTCGACCCCGAGCTCCTCGAGGTGGTCCAGGCGATCGATGATGCCGCGGAGGTCGCCGGTCCCGTCGCCGGTCCGGTCCGCGAAGCTGCGCGGGTAGACCTGGTAGACGACCGCACGACGCCACCAGGCGGTGGTGGTGTCGGTCTGCATCGCCATGACCCCTTCGGACGGATCCAGGAGGCTACGGCAGCAGAGGGTCGGGGACCACCGCGAGCGTGGCCCATCCGGTGCGCAAGCGGGCACCCCGGCCGTCCGACGGGGTTGCGATGACGGCTCGACCGCTAGCATCATCCCGAGCTTGTTACCAACTGCTGAGGAGCCCCCCATGGCCAAGCGCCTGTCGAAGAAGGTCTCGAAGCTGGAGAAGAAGACCGACCAGCTGCGCAAGAAGGCCGAGAAGAAGGGCAAGGAACTGCAGTCCACGACCTCGGACAAGATCGACGAGTTGACCGAGCAGGACAAGAACAGCAAGAAGGGTCTGGTCGCCCTGCTGCTCGCCGGTGCCGGTGCCGCCGCCGCGGTGGTGCTGAAGAAGAAGCGCGACCAGGAGCTCGACGAAGCTCTCTGGGAGGAGCCCCGCTCGATCTAGCGGGCTTGTTGAGCCACCACGCACACCGGACCGCCCGGTGCCGGCCTCAGGACGAGTCCGGCACCGGGCGTTGTGCATCGTCGGGCAACGGGGTCGGAGCGCAGTTCCACACCTGTCGATACAACTGTGGAAGAACACCGGTGTAGTCATCCACATACACACACCCCTGTCCACAGCCCGACCCCCCTGTGGCAGCCATCGCGACCGAGGTGGCGTCCGTCCGGACCATCGAGTGCGGTTATCGCACACTTTCGCAGGCTCCGTCACCTCGCGCCGGGTTCCGGCGCTGACGAGGGTGCCCGGCGGGAAACCGCCGTGGATCTGAGGCTCCGGCGCATCCCCCGTGCTCCGGGGCCTCAGACGTTCCGGGGGACGGTGCTGTGTGGCGGCTGCGGCGTCACCGGGCCCTCGACGGCCGGTCGAACGGCGTTCCCGTCAGACCGTCGGCGTTCCTCGGCGCTTCTCGCGACGCTCGGCGGTCTGCTCGTCCAACCGGGCCTCCGCCTCCTCTGGTGTCATGGCCGATCCTCCGAGGTGCGCGGGGACCCACCAGTCGTCCGGGGGTGGACCGGGGCGTTGCGGGTAGCTCGCCTGGTTCTCGGCGAGCAACTCCTCGATCCGCTCCATCATCTCCCGGGTCCGGGCCATACCGGTGCGGGCCGTCGGGAAGAACGGCTCGCCGTAGCGCACCATGACGGTGATGTGGCGAGGTGGCCGGGCGGGGCGCCACTTGGTCAGGAGGCGTTGACTGCCCCAGACCGCGGTGGGGATGATCGGAGCGCCGGCGGCATCGGCCAGACGGACGGCGCCGCTCTTGGCTCGTCGTGGCACGAACGATGGACTGATCGTTCCCTCCGGGTGCAGCCCCACGAGTTCACCGGCGGCCAACGCGGCGCCAGCCTGAGAAGCCGCGGCCATGGCATCGCCGTGGACATCCACCGGGATCTGGCCCATCTTGCGGAGCAGGTGGCCGGTGACGGGCTGGTCGAAGAACTCCTTGCGCGCCAGGAACCGGACCTCTCGTCGGGGTCGTGGTGGGGCCAGCGCCACGAACGCGAAATCCAGGTAGCCGATGTGGTTGCTGGCGATGACCGCGGGACCGCTGGTGGGGATGTTCTCGTGCCCGATCGATCGGAGGTCGATCGCCAGTGCACGGAAACCCGCTTCGAAGAGCCGACTGCCGATCTGGTAGGTCGTGGTCACGGGCTCCCTCATCCTCGTTCGTGTGAAGTGGTCGCGCCAGGAGGTGGCCCGGCCACGAAGCCTAGGTGAGGCCGTCTACCGTGGTGGTCCCCGTTCCGAGGCGTCCCATGACCGTTCTACCAACCGGCTGCATCGTCCCGCTCGTCACGCCGATGCTGTCCCCGGGCGAGCTGGATCTCGCCGGACTCGATCGGCTGATCCGCAACGTCACGGATGCCGGAGCGGCCGGCGTCCTGGTGGCGGGGCCGGTCGGGGAAGGACCGTTGCTGGCACCGGCTGACCGGCGTGCCGTGACGATCGCCGCGAAGGAGACGGGCGGGCCGGTCCTGGTCGGGGCCTCAGGGGCGACCCTCGATGAGCTGCACGCCGACGTCGCACGGGTTGCCAGCGCGGGTGCGGACGCCGTGGTCGTGCTCGCCCCGGGTGCGGTGCCCCTGTCCGGGGAGGAGCTGGCCGCGCTCCACCTCGAGGTCGCTGACCGGGCGGGGGTCCCGACGTTGCTCGCGCATGAGCCGCGCACCACGACCTGCCTGGTGGCGGCCGAGGCGCTGACGCGTCTGGCCGCCCATGACCGCATCCTCGGGGTCGTGGACCTCGGGACGGAAGCGGACCAACGGCAGGCGTTCCTCGCGGCGGCGGCGCCCGGGTTCGCGGTGCTGGCGGCGGACACCCGGACCCTGCTGGATGCGCTGCGTGCGGGCGTCACGGGCGTCGTGTCGGGGATCGCCAACCTCCGGGCTGCGCAGGTCGTCGAACTGGTGAAGAGCGTGCAGGACGGTGATGACGCCGCGGCGACCAGTCTCCACGCGTCGCTCGTGGCCTGTGAGGACGGTCTGCGCGGTTCGGGGCGCTCCCTCCCGGCGGCGATCAAGGCGGCCCTGCAGTTGGAGGGCCTGCTGGATGAGCGCTGGTGTGTGCCACCGTTGGACAGCGTGCCGCCCAACCGTCTGGATCGGATCCGCACGGCACTCCTGCGGTGATACCGAGCCACGGTGTTGGCGGTGGTCGCGTCGAGATGCAGGCCGCATCCGGGCCGCACTGCCTCGGTTCAGTGGGCCGTCACCCGCTCGAGCAGGTCGCCGATGATCTGGGAGACCTGACGGACCTCGATCAGGAACCCATCGTGCCCGTGGGGTGAGCGGATCACCGTCGCACGGTCTCCACGGACCCGCAGCAGGTGGGCCAACTTGTGCTGTTCGGACAGCGGGTAGAGCCGGTCGCTGTCCACACCCGCGACCACGACGTGGGCACGGACGTCCCGCAGTGCCTCGACGACCCCACCGCGGTCCCGGCCGACGTCGTGGCTGTTCATCGACTGGGTGAGCAGCACGTAGCTGGCCGCATCGAACCGCGACACGAGTTTGGTGCCGTGGTGGTCGAGGTAGGACTCCACCTCGAACCGTCCGCCCGCCAGCGGGTCCTCGTCGCCCTGGGGGCGACGACCGAAGCGGATGTTGAACTCCTCCTCGCTGCGGTAGCTCCAGTGCGCCAACCTCCGCGCGATGCCGAGGCCCTGTGCAGGTGCGCTGCCGTCCGGGTCGAGGAGGTAGTCGCCACCCTGCCAGGCCGGGTCGGAGCGGATGGCGAGGAGCTGGATCGACTGGATCGCGACCTGATCGGCGGTCGCGGTCGCCGACACGGCCAGCGGCGCGATCCCGCGGACCCGGTCGGGGAACATCACCGCCCACTCGAGGACCCGCATCGCGCCCATCGACCCACCGATGACGGCCGCCCAGGCATCGATGCCGAGGTGGTCCGTGACGCGCTGTTCCGCGAGGACCTGGTCGCGGATCGTCAGCTGCGGGAACCGGGACGCCCAGGGGGTGCCGTCCGGCGACGGGGACGCCGGTCCGGTCGAGCCCTGGCACCCGCCGAGCACGTTCGGCGCGACGACGAACCACCGGTCGGTGTCGATCGGGCAGCCCGGCCCGATCAGTCCGGGCCACCAGCCCGGGGTGGGGTGACCCGGCTCGACCTCGCCGACCACGTGGCTGTCGCCGGTCAGCGCATGCAGGATGAGGATCGCGTTGCTGCCGTCCGGCGCCAGCTCGCCCCAGGTCTCGTAGGCGATGCGGACATCCGGCACCTCACCACCCCGTTCCAGCGGGATGGTGCCGATGTCGACGAAACGACGACGCCCGACGGGATCTCCGTCCCGCCAGGCGCCGATCGTCGAGGGAAGGTCGCTCACGAAGCCAGGATCGTGCAGCCAGCGGGGGTCATGCGGCGTCCTTGGCGGCGCGGAAGCCCGCCTCGAGGTCCGCCGTGAGGTCCTCGACGCTCTCGAGCCCGACCGACAGCCGCACCAGGCCGGGCGTCACGCCCGCCGTCAGCTGCTGTTCGGGGGTGAGCTGCGAGTGGGTCGTGGACGCCGGGTGGATGATGAGGCTGCGGACGTCGCCGATGTTGGCGAGGTGGGTGAACAGCTCGACGCCGTCGACGAAGCGCTGGCCGGCCTCGACGCCGTCGCGGAGCTCGAACGACACGATCGCCCCGGGACCCTTGGGTGCGTACTTCTGGGCGTTGGCGTGCCACGGGCTCGACGGCAGGCCGGCGTACCAGACCTTCTCGACCTCGTCGCGTGCCTCCAGCCACTCCGCGAGCGCCTGCGCGTTGGCGACGTGCCGGTCCATGCGCATGCTCAGGGTCTCGATGCCCTGGATGATCAGGAACGAGTTGTGGGGGGAGATGGCGGGGCCGAGGTCGCGCAGCAGCTGCACCCGCAGCTTGATCGCGAACGCGGCGCCCTCGTTGCCGAGTGCCTCCCAGTAGTTGAGCCCGTGGTAGGACGGGTCGGGTGTGGTCAGCCCGGGGTAGCGGTCGGCGTGTGCGCCGAAGTCGAACCGACCACCATCGACCACGACCCCGCCGATCGCGGTGCCGTGTCCCCCCAGGAACTTGGTCATCGAGTGCACGACGAAGTCGGCCCCGTGCTCGAGCGGACGGATCAGGTAGGGAGTGGCGATCGTGTTGTCGACGATCAGCGGGACCTCGTTGGCGTGCGCCGCGTCGGCGACCGCCTGGATGTCCAGCACGTCGATCTTCGGGTTGCCGATCGACTCCGCGTAGAAGGCCTTGGTGTTGGGCTGAACGGCGGCGTTCCACGCGTCGATGTTGTCGGGATCCTCGACGAACGTCACCTCGATACCCATCTTGGGCAGGGTGTACTTGAAGAGGTTGTAGGTCCCGCCGTACAGCGAGGCGGACGACACGATGTGGGAACCGGTCTCCGCGAGGTTGAGGATCACGAGCGTCTCAGCGGCCTGCCCGGAGGCGACGGCCAGCGCGGCGACCCCGCCCTCGAGCGACGCGACCCGCTGCTCGACGACGTCGGTGGTCGGGTTCATGATCCGCGTGTAGATGTTCCCGAACTCCGCCAGACCGAACAGGTTCGCGGCGCGTTCGGTGCTGCCGAGGTCATAGGAGGTGGTCTGGTAGATCGGTGTCGCCCGCGCTCCGGTGGTCGGGTCGGAGGCGGCGCCCGCGTGGATCTGGCGGGTCTCGAAGGACCAGGCGGTGGATGGTTCGCTCACGGTTGGTCTCCTACTGGCGGGGTCGGGTTCGGGTCGCGGATACGGGCATAGCTGCCCCTCCGCGCGTCCCGCGGATCGTTCGAACCTACGAAGCGCACCGGGCCGGTCCGCGCGACGATAGTGGGAACCGTGCGAACCCCCAAGGTCCTCAGCGGGCGGAGCCCCAGCCACCGCCACCGGGCGTGCGCACCAGCAGGCGGTCGCCGGGGTTCACCTCGAAGGTGACCTTGCCCGGCAGGCGCTCGCGCGTGCCACCTCGAGGTCGGTACCAGTCCTCGCCGCACGCGCCCTCGCCGCCGCCCTGCAGCCCCCAGGGGTGGGTGCGCCGCCGCTCACCGATCAGCGAGACGACCGCCGGCTCCAGGAACTCGAGTTCGCGTTCGATCCCGTCACCGCCGCGGTAGCGGCCGTCGCCCCCGCTGTCCCACAGGGTCGTGCGCCGGACCTTGAACGCGTAGTGCGCCTCCAGCGACTCGATCGGCGTGTTGCGCGTGTTGGTCATGCCGGTCTGGATGCCCGACTGACCGTCCCGGGTGGGACGTGCGCCCTGGCCGCCGGCGACGGTCTCGTAGTAGGCGGCGTGTTCCGAGCCGATGAGGATGTTGTTCATCGTGCCCTGCGACGCGGCGGGGATCCGCTGCGGGTTGGCGGGTGCCAGGGCACCGAGCAGGACGTCGGCGATGCGTGAGCTGGTCTCGACGTTGCCGGCCGCGACCGCT
>SLHP01000214.1 GCA_007136095.1 Nitriliruptoraceae bacterium | reverse complement strand
CTGGATCGGGTCCATGACCTCGGTCGGGCCTGCGGACTCCGTCACCTCGGTCGGGTCCACGGACGCACCACCCTCGCGTGCACCGTCATCCGGCGGCACCGGACCGGGTCCACCATCAGCGGCCGGACGCATGGGCTGTGTCGGGTCGTTCGGTTCCTCGGACACCCTGGCCTCCCCGCGGCACGAAGGTACACGCCGCCAACTGCAGGTTACTTGAGGTAGCAGGACATCGTTCCGGTTGTGTTCACGGTGGATGCCGCCATCGAGGTGGCCCTGGACGATGAGGGACGATGGACGACATCGAGCGACGACGTGAAGCGGTCCGTCGACGCCAAGCCGGAGCTCGATCGGCAGTCGCAGGACGTGCAGTTGGCGATCGCCTGGGAGCTGCAGCTTCTGGATGCCGCTCTGGTGAGACCACCCGTCGCGATGAAGCGTCGCTCGCTGTCCGCAGTCCCAAGAGCTGAGAGCAACATCGACGCTCGCAAGGGGCATCTCACGATCGCAGGTGTGCAGGTCGACGTGAACTGAGCGGAATACGGCGAACTGCGCGGTCATGATCGCCGCTCACAGCGTTGGGTCCGCCCGCCGACGCGGCTCGAGCAGCTCCTGCGACGCATCACGAACGACCCCACGAACGGCAACCAGGTCGCTGATCCCGTCGCTGCTTGCACGTGCCGCCGGTGAGCACCTCGGAGAGCGGTCGTGCAGCAGCGTGTCGGGCCATCGTGTGGCCTGCTCACAAGCTCCGTAGCGAGAACTCGCAGTCAGTCGCACGGTGGCCTGCCCCATCGACGGGTCCCAGCCCTACATCCACCACGACACGGGAATTCTTCGCCCATTGCCTGCCCCCGACGGCTGCCCCACCGCGCCGCCGTGCCCCTCGACCACCTGAGCTTTCATCCCATCTGGGTGATGTCGGCATGGATCTGAACGGGAAGATTGCGCCGGATCACAAGTGGGACGGCGATAGCAAGAGGAAGAGCCCGGCGGCCCGGCTAGCACGTGTGCCCTCGAACATCATCGAAACGGAGAGCTCTGCATGCCCCTGCTCGACCTCGTCTTCGCAGATGCTGCTCTCCGTCGACCTGCCAGTGTTGGTGAACGCCGAAGGTGTCTCCTCAGGCCGGGACTCGGCTTGCCCAGACGGGACGTTTCGGTGCGTGCGGCGTCCGGGGTGACCGACTCGACGGCCGGCCGGGTGACCGTCGAGGTCTTCCTCGGGTCAGAACCTCCTGGTGCACGTGTCCTGCCCGCGCAGCCGTGCTGGGCTGATGGCCGCAGCATCGGTCGGGGCGGCCGGCGGATGATCTGTGGCTTGATCCCTCAGGCCGCCAGCGACATCGTGCGGTGGGACGCCGACCTCACGGTCTCTGGCACGGCGCTCGCAGGATCGGTCGATCTCATCGCGGAGAGCATGGTGATCGAAGCCGACCAACTGGTCGATATTGAAGTCGATCTTGAACCGGTAACGCTGCCTGTCCCCGGGGCATCCGCTCCGAGCGAGCCGCCTGTGACCGAGACGTCAGCCGAGGCCGAGGCGCCAGCGCTGTCCCAGGCACATCTGCCGGCGGTGGTCTCGGCCGGTGATAGGAGGCTGCTCTGGTGGCGTTCCGTCAGGTCTGATGGCCTTGGGCGCCCCCGCTCGGGTGATCGCCGGCGGGGCTGTGGTAGCAACGCGGGTCTGGTCGCGGGTCGTCTGAGGAAGCGATGAGCGCCCGTACCGTCGTGAGCTCGCTCCTGGCTGCGATCACCACCATCGGTCTGGTGCTGGGCCTCTACCTCGGCGTGACCGCGGCCGTCGAGGTCCATGCCGACGGCGAGGTGATGGCCGTGCGCACCACGGCCACGGACGTCGATGACCTCCTTGCCCGCCTTGAGGTGAAGCTCGGCGTCGGGGACGAGGTCGATCCCGGCGTTGACACCACGGTGGTCGACGGACTCGTGGTGACGGTGCAGCGGGCGGTCACCGCCGCGGTGGTGGTTGACGACCGGGCCGGGGTGCTCGGCATCGACGATGCGGAGTTCGAGGTCACCGCCGTGCTCGACACGATGCGTGACGTGCTGGTGGCCAGCCCGGCCGGCGGTGCCATGGAGACGGAGGCCCGGTTCGAGCCGGCGCTCGACGCGCCGGTCGACGACGGGGCCGTCCTCCAGGTCGAGATCGCGGTCCCGGTCACGGTCCGGGTCGACGGCGAGGAGCTGACGCTCGCGTCCTTCGCGCCCCATGTCGAAGGCGCCGTCGACGAGGCCGATGTCGCGCTGGCCGCCCTCGACCGCGTCGACCCGTCGCCGAGCACCCCCCTCGAAGACGTCGACGTGATCACCATCGCCCGGGTCGAACTGCTGGAGAAGGTCGTCGACGTCGTGCTCGAGCACGATTGGGTCGAGGAAGGAACCGACGAGCTTCTCCAGGGTGAACGACAGGTGGAGACCGAGGGCCGCGACGGGCTCCGCCGTGATACCTACGAGGTGGTGGTGGTCGACGGGGCCGAGGAATCTCGTGAGCGCATCGTCGAGGAAGTGGTGGACGAGGCGGTCGCCGAGGTGGTGCTGGTCGGTACCCGCCAACCGCCTCCGCCACCCCCCGCGCCGTCGCCGGGCCAGGACGGCGACCGGGTCGTCTACCTGACCTACGACGATGGTCCGCATCCCACCTACACCCCGGCGCTGCTCGATCTGTTGGCGACCTACGACGCCAGGGCGACCTTCTTCGCGCTCGGCTCCGAGGTGGAGCGGTACCCGGGCGTCGCCGCCCGGATCGTCCGCGAGGGCCACGCGATCGGCAACCACACCTGGTCACACCCGTCCCTGACCACCGTGTCCGGCGAGGTTCTGGATCGCCAGGTGCTCGACACCCAGTCGGTGATCCAGCGAGCCGCAGGGGTCACTCCCACCTGCCTGCGGCCGCCGTACGGGGCCCGCAACGCGACCGTCAACGCCCGTGTCGCCGAGCTGGGGCTGCGCATGTCGATGTGGAACGTCGACCCGGAGGACTGGAGGCAACCCGGCGCCGGCGCGATCGTTGATCGCGTGCTCTCCGGAGTGCGGCCCGGCGCGGTCATCCTGCTCCACGACGGGGGGCAGGGTCGCGGGCAGACCGTGGCGGCCACGGAGCGGTTGCTTGCCAACCTGACCGAGGAGGGCTATCAGCTGCGTTCCCTGCCGGGGTGCTGATCACGCGAGAAGGGGATCCCCTCCCGATGCGCGCCTTGCAGACCCATGGCGATCCCCGGGCTCATGAGCCAGCGACCCGGACCTCACCGGCGCGATCCGGGTCCCATCCGGGACGCTTCATCGTTGTTCCGGCCGATGGTGGAGAGGGCTTGCTCAGTTGCCGAAGATGCGGTCGAACAGGTCGCGGAAGAACTCCCTGATCCGTTCCAGGATGCCTTCGAGGTCCTCGCCGTTCTCCCCGGGTTCGGGTTCGGGCTCTGGTTCGGGCTCT
>SLHP01000267.1 GCA_007136095.1 Nitriliruptoraceae bacterium | reverse complement strand
TCCCGGGGCCCGCCGTCGTCGAGGTGCGAGGTCCGCTTACGGCTCCTCGAGTTCCTCAGGAGCCGGTGCCGGGGCGGCGGGCGCCTCCGGTGAGCTGTCGGGGTCGAACCCGACAGCGCTCAGGGTGGCCTCCGCCTCGTCGTTGTCGTACTGGTCGACCGGTGCGACGTAGTTGAACACGGCCAGTCGGCCCTCGCCGTTGTCCGCGACGATCAGCAGCAGCGTCAGGTCCGACTGCCCCTCCATCTGGGCCGGGAGCGTGTCGTAGCGCAGCTGGCGCGCCTCGGCGGCGCCGGAGACGTCGACGGGCTCGTCGCTGGCGGGCTCGCCGAACTGGGCGCTGTTGGCCTCGACGAGCTCCTCGAGGTCCGGTGCGTCCGGCAGCGTGTCGACGTCGACGGCCTGCCCGGCGATCTGGCGCTCACCGTCTTCGGTGACCGCGGCGATCAGCCCCTGCATGAACGCGGTCGGGTCGAGCTCGAAACCCTCGGGTACCGGCATGATGATGCCTTCACCGCGGAACTCGCCATCGACGACCTGCTCGTTCGGGTCGGGCAGATCGCCCTGGTCCCCGAGCAGCTCCTCGAGCTCGCCGAGGTCCTCCTCGCTGAGCTCTTCTCCCTCCTCGAGGTCGGGGGCGTCGGTGTCCTGGGCGGCTTCATCGCCGTTCATTTCGTCCGCGCACGCGCTCAGCACGAGTGCCGCGGCGAGTGCCGTCATGGTGATCCTTGTGGTGCGTGTGCGCACACAGACTCCTACAGTGGGGTCGCCCCACGGTACGGGTCTCAGCGGGTGTGCTGGTGCACATCCCCGTGCGAGTGGCCAGGGTCGGACGCTGCGCCCGGTGCGCGTCACCGGCGACCTGCGCGCCCGGGACGCAACCCCACGGGTCGCCACACATCCGCCGGTACGCTGACGCGCCGCACCATCGCGATCGACACGACCGCGATCGACACGATCAACGGAGCGCCCGTGGACACCCCCGGCATCGACCCCACCGGTATCGCACCGACCTCGCCGACCAGTTACCTGGTTCCGACGGTCATCGAACAGACCAACCGTGGTGAGCGCGCGTTCGACATCTACTCGCGCCTCCTGCAGCAACGGATCGTGTTCCTGGGCACGCCCGTCAACGACGAGATCGCCAACGTCGTGATGGCCCAACTGCTCCACCTCGAATCCGAGGACCCGGACAAGGACATCTCGATCTACATCAACTCGCCGGGTGGTTCGATCACGGCCCTGTTCGCCATCTACGACACGATGGCCTACATCAAGTGCGACGTGCAGACGATCTGCATGGGGCAGGCGGCATCGGCCGCGGCCGTGCTGCTCGCGGCCGGCACGCCGGGGAAGCGCTTCGCCCTGCCGCACTCGCGCGTGCTGCTCCACCAGCCACAGGGTGGCGCCGAGGGACAGTCGGTCGACATCGAGATCCAGGCCCGCGAGATCCTGCGGATGCGCGACCTGCTCAACGAGATCCTGGCCGAGAAGACCGGCAAGACCGCCGAGCAGATCGACCTCGATACCGACCGCGACTTCATCCTCACCGCCGAGGAGGCCAAGGAGTACGGGATCATCGACACCATCATCGAGTCCCGCAAGGCCCAGGAGCGCATCGTCAGCTGAGCGGTCGTCGAACGGCGTCCACAGCCCGTCGCTGCATCCCAGCGCTGCCGGGGTGGGCTGGTTACCATAGGTGGCCACGGAGATGTTCGGCTGTGCGGAGCCGCCGTGCCGGCACCAGGCCCACCAGGCAGGGAGACTCCGCAGCAGGCGACGGTCCGTGATGCTTGAGGTCGCGGCCACCGTGGTCGATACCTCGGGGAACGGACGTCTCGCCCGGCACGGTTCGGGGCGGAGCGCAAGATGACGGATCAAGCGAGGCAGTGATGGCCAAGTTCGGTGAGGGCGATGCCCTCCTGAAGTGCAGTTTCTGTGGCAAGTCGCAGAAACAGGTCAAGAAGCTGATCGCCGGGCCCGGTGTCTACATCTGTGATGAATGCATCGACCTCTGCAATGAGATCATCGAGGAGGAGCTCTCCGAACCGGCCGATCTGGAGCTCGACGAGCTGCCCAAGCCCAAGGAGATCTACGGGTTCCTCAACGACTACGTCGTCGGCCAGGATGCCGCCAAGAAGTCGCTCGCGGTCGCGGTGTACAACCACTACAAGCGCATCCAGGTCACCTCGTCGGTCTCCACCTCGGGTGAGGACGTTGAGCTGCAGAAGTCCAACATCCTGCTGCTCGGACCGACCGGGTCCGGCAAGACGCTGTTGGCGCAGACGCTCGCGAAGCTGCTCAACGTGCCGTTCGCGATCGCGGACGCCACCGCGCTGACCGAAGCCGGCTACGTGGGCGAGGATGTCGAGAACATCCTGCTCAAGTTGATCCAGGCCGCGGACTTCGACGTGAAGAAGGCCGAGACCGGCATCATCTACATCGACGAGGTCGACAAGATCGCGCGCAAGTCCGACAACCCGTCGATCACCCGTGACGTGTCCGGTGAGGGTGTCCAGCAGGCGCTGCTGAAGATCCTGGAGGGAACGGTCGCCTCCGTCCCGCCGCAGGGCGGGCGCAAGCACCCCCATCAGGAGTTCATCCAGATCGACACGGCCAACATCCTGTTCATCTGCGGGGGAGCGTTCGCCGGGCTCGAACAGGTCGTCGAGCAGCGGCAGGGACGGCAGGGCGTCGGGTTCGGCGCCGAGGTCGCCGCCCGGCACGAGAAGGACCTCGCCAAGCTGCTCAACGCCGTGCTCCCCGAGGACCTGGTCCGCTACGGGCTGATCCCGGAGTTCATCGGGCGCCTACCGATCATCTCGTCGGTCGAGCCGCTCGACCGTGAGGCGCTGGTCGACATCCTGACCTCACCGAAGAACGCGCTGACCAAGCAGTACCGCCGGTTCTTCGAGTTCGACGGGGTCGAACTCGAGTTCGAGGAGTCGGCGCTGGAGTCGATCGCCGATCTCGCGATCCTGCGGCAGACCGGTGCGCGCGGTCTGCGCGCCATCCTCGAAGAGGTGCTGCTCAACACGATGTACGAGCTGCCCTCCCGCGAGGACGTCGGACGCTGTGTCATCACCGACGAGACTGTCCGGGAGAAGGTCAATCCGACCCTGGTTCCGCACGGCAAGCTCCACGAGGTCGAGGGCCCCCAGGAACGCTCCGCCTGACACGTCGGACGGGGCTCCGCCCCTCCCCCCCCGCGGTTGGTCGGGTCCATCCCCCCAGGGAGGGATAGGGGCGAACGTGGGTATCCGTGCGCCTGCACGGAGGTGATGATGGGTGCAGCACGACAGGAGCGCACCCATGACAACCCTTGACCGTCGCATCCCGACCTGGGTCGACGCGGGCCTGATCACCACCGAGCAGGCCGACGCGATCCGTGCCTTCGAGCGCTCGAACGACGACCCAGGTCCGTCGAGGCAGCGGTCACTGATCAGCCCGGCCGAGGCGATCGGCTACGTCGGGGCGGCGTTGGCGCTCGGTGCGATCGCCCTGATCCTCAACGACCTCTGGCGGGGACTGGTCGTCGGTGGCCGCATGACCCTCGTCGGTGTGCTGACGGTTGCGCTGTTCGGTGCCGGACTTGCCGTGCGGAGCTCGTCGTCAGCGACCATGCAACGCCTCACCAGTGTGCTGTTCACGGCGACGGTGGTCGGTGTCGGCTGGTTCACGAGCGTCGTCGCCGGTGACCTGTTCGATCTGCGCAGCGCAGCGGTCTGGACCGCGGTCGGACTGGCCACGGTGGTCGTCGCCGCTGCGCTCTACCTCTGGACACCGCGGGCCCTGCTGCAGGTGGCGGTGCTGGTGTCCGCGCTGATCGCGCCGGTTGCCGCGCTGGACCTGACGCAGATCTCACCCGGACCGGGATGGTACGGGCTCGTCGTCGGGGCGATCGGAGCCGCCTGGTTCCTGCTCGCGGCAGGTGGCTGGCTGGCGTCCCGCGTCGTCGGCGAGGTCAGCGGAGCCCTGGTGGCGTTCATGGGCGTGCAGATCGGGTCGTTCGGCGATGCGCGCGCAGCGGCTCTGGTCATCGGCGTCGTGCTCGCGGCCGGCCTGGTGGCGCTCGCGATCCGTACCGACCGGCTCCACCACCTGATCATCGGAGCGCTCGCCCTGTTCGTCCTGAGCCCACAGCTGGTCTTCGAGGTGTTCGGTGACCAGATCGGTGCCCCCGCGACCCTGCTGCTCGTCGGCCTGTTGCTGGTCCTGCTGGCTGTCGGGCTCGGGCGGGCGCGCCGGGAAGTGGCCAGCACCCCGACCACCGGAAGCGAGGAAGCACGATGAGCGACACCTCCACGGATCGGCCGCAACGCTCCACGGTCGCGCTGGTGGCGGCCGCACTCCTCTTGATCGTCGTGGTCGCTCTGGTCCTGGTGTTCGGGATCGCCCGGCCCCCGGCGCTATCGAGCCTGGCGGACCAGCCGGACCCCGCGCCGCCCGCAGCGGTCGCCTGGACCTCGTTCGACCCGGATGACGGGCCCTGCCTGCACGTCGCCAGGCCGGACGGGACGACCGAGGTCCTGGTCTGCAACCTCGACGGTGAGGTCTGGGCCTGGGACGACGACGGCATCGCGGTGTTCACCTACCGGGCACGTGACGAGCTCGAGATCATCGACCCGGCGACCGGCGAGGTCGTGGAGCGGCGCGAGGTCGACCCTGAAGGACGGTCCGGGCCCTCGCCCGGTGGCACCGTCAGCAGCCGCCACGGCGACGGCACGTTGACCGTCACCCGCGTCGACACCCGTGACGTGATCTGGGAGGTCGACGCACCAGAGGGCTACCGCATCGGGCAGGGTGCGGTGTCGCCGGACGGCAACTGGGTCGCGATGTTCGACTCCGCGGAACGGCTCCTGCTGCTCCCGGCCGACGGCTCGGCCGAGCCGCGGGTCTGGGCCGAGGACACCACGGAATGGGACCTGCCGGTCTGGGAGGGCTCGTCACCGTCAGCCTCGACATCGTGAGCGCAGGGCGGGCTGGCTACGCTCGGCGGCCACCCTGACCCGAGCCCGTGACGGACCCACACGATGACCGAGCTTCCCAAGGCCTACGACCCTGCCGGGGTCGAGCCCGAGCTGTACGAGGACTGGCACGCCGCCGGGTTGTTCCACGCCGAGCCCGACGACGACGGCGAGCCCTTCTCGATCGTCATCCCGCCGCCGAACGTCACCGGGTCACTGCACGTCGGCCACGCCCTGGACAACACGATCCAGGACGTCATCATCCGTCGCGAACGCATGCGCGGGAAGAACGCCGTGTGGATCCCCGGCACCGACCACGCCGGCATCGCCACCCAGAACGTGGTCGAGAAGCAACTCGCCGACGAGGGCACCGACCGCCACGCGCTTGGGCGGCAGGCGTTCATCGACCGCGCCTGGCAATGGCGCGTGGAGTCCGGTGGCGTGATCCTCACCCAGCTGCGCAAGCTCGGTGCGTCGGCCGACTGGGAGCGCGAGGTCTTCACCTTCGACGAGCAACGCTCGAAGGCCGTGCTCGAGGTGTTCGTCCGCCTCCACGAGGAAGGCCTGATCTACCGCGGCAACCGGCTCATCAACTGGTGCCCGCGGTGCAACACGGCCCTCAGCGACATCGAGGTGGAACACGAGGACGTCGACGGCAAGCTGACCCACTTCATCTACCCGTTCACCGATGATGCCGCAGCGGCCCGCAGCGACGGGAAGCCGGCCGGCATCGAGGTGGCGACGACCCGGCCGGAGACGATGCTCGGCGACACCGCGATCGCGGTGCACCCCGACGACGAACGCTACGCCCACCTGATCGGACGCGAGGTCCGCCACCCCTTCCAGGACCGGACCTTCCCGATCGTCGCCGACGACTACGTCGACCCCGAGTTCGGGTCGGGTGCGGTGAAGATCACCCCGGCCCACGACCCCAACGACCACGCGATCGCCCTGCGCCACGACCTCGACATCATCGACATCCTCGACGACCACGCCGTGACCACCGAGGTGGTGGGGGAGCGGTTCGCCGGCCGCGACCGGTTCGATGCCCGGCGCGAGGTCACCGACGCCCTGCGCGAGGTCGACCTGCTGCTGGAGGTGGAGGACTACGGCCACAGCGTGGGTCACTGCTCACGGTGCGGGACAGTCATCGAACCGCGCCTGTCGGACCAGTGGTTCGTGGCGATGCGTCAGCTCGCCGACAAGGCGGCGCAGGCCGTCCGTGACGGGCGGACTACCTTCGTGCCCGAGTCGCGGGCCAAGCCGTTCCTGGAGTGGCTGGACAACCTGCATGACTGGTGCATCTCGCGGCAGATCTGGTGGGGGCACCGCATCCCGGCGTGGTACGGCCCGGACGGGGAGATCCGGGTGTCGCGTGAGCCGATCGACGAGCCTGGCTGGGAGCAGGACGAGGACGTGCTCGACACCTGGTTCTCCAGCCAGCTGTGGCCCTTCAGCGTGTTCGGGTGGCCCGACGAGACCCCGGAGCTGGCCACCTGGTACCCGACTTCCGTGCTGGTCACCGGCTACGACATCAACACCTTCTGGGTGTCGCGGATGCTGATGATCAGCCTGTGGATCAACGACGTCGTGCCCTTCCACGTCGTGTACAACCACGGGTTGGTCCGCGACGAGCACGGCAAGAAGATGTCGAAGTCCTTCGGCAACGTGATCGACCCGCTGGACCTGGTCGCGACGTACGGCGCGGACGCCACCCGGTTCGCGCTGCTGCGATCGGCCGCGCCGGGGACCGACGTCCCGCTGGCCGAGGAGTGGGTCGAGGGCACCAAGCGCTTCGCCAACAAGCTGTGGAACGCGGGCCGCTTCGCGCTGTCCAACCTCGACGGCGTGACGCCGGGCGACCTGCCGGACCGCGACGCACTCGCACTCGAGGACCGCTGGATCCTGTCGCGCCTGGAGTCGGCGCACGCCGAGGTCGATGTGGCCTACGACGCCTACGACTGGCCCGTCGTCGCCCGCGGGCTGTACCACTTCGTGTGGGACGAACTCGCCGACTGGTACCTCGAAGCCGTCAAGGTCCGCATCTATGGCGATGACGCGGCTGCGGCCGACACGGCCCGCAAGGTGCTCGCGGTGGTGCTCGACGACGTGCTGCGTCTGCTGCAGCCGATGATGCCGTTCGTGACCGAAGCGCTCTGGCGGGCCCTGACGGGCGCGGCCGGCGGTACCGACTCGCTGATGGTCGCCGACTGGCCGTCCGGGCGACCGGACGACCGGGACGCGCAGGCCGAAGCGGATTTCGCGGTCCTCCAGGACCTCACGACCCAGACCAACCGGTTCCGCTCGCAGAACTCGATCCCGCCGTCCAAGCGCTTCGAGCTGACCGTGGCCAGCGATCAGCGGCCGCTCATCGAGGCGCAGCAGCACCTCGTCGCCGCGCTCGCCGGCGTGTCGGCAGCCACGTGCGTGGACGCGCTCGAGGATCGTCCCGGTACCTCGACGATCCAGTTCGCGGCCGGGCAGGCACAGGTCGACCTCGCGGGCCTGATCGATGTCGCCGCGGAGCTCGAGCGGTTGCACAAGGAGCTCGACAACGCGCGCGGGGACCTTGCACGGGTCGAGGGCAAGCTCGCCAACAGCTCCTTCGTGGAGCGGGCACCCGCGGACGTCGTCGACCGGGAGCGCGAGAAGCAGCGCGACGCGCAGGCCGCCATCGGCCAGCTCGAGGAGCGGATCACCGCCCTGCAGGCCATCGACGCCGCGGGGCAGGCCTAGCGGCACGCCGAGCCGGCCAGCTGCGACAGCCGGTCGGCCGTGACCTCGTTCAACGGGTAGAACAGCTCCAGGGCCAGTTCCGCGACCGTGACGTCCGCGGGGGTGCCGAACGTGGTGATGGTGGTGAACATCGCCAGCTCACCGTTCGGGTGGCGGAGCCGGAACGGCACCACCACGGCGTCCGGCGGATCGATCCGGCGGGGCAGCGACCGCACGGTCGGATAGTGCTCGACCTCGTCCAGCAGCGCGCCGAGCGCCGGGTCGCCGGTGGCGTCCAGATCCCGGCGCAGCCGCCCAAGCAGGTGGTGGGCGACCTCGTCGAGGTTGACCAGCAACGGCGCCAGCCCGTCCGGGTGCAGCGTCACCCGGTAGACGTTGGTCGGCGGGCCGAGCAGCACCGGATCGACCCCGGTGAGGAGGGAACCAACGACATCGTTCGTGGCGACGACGTTCCACGCCCGATCGACCGCCACCGCGGGGTAGGGCTGGTGGCCGTGCAGCACCTGCTCGACGGCCGCCCGCACCGTGGCCATGGCCGGCGCGTCGTAGGCCCGCCGCGGGTAGACCGCGGCGAACCCCGCGGCGGCCAGCAGTTCGTTGCGTTCCCGCAGGGGCACGTCCAGGTGGTCGGCCACGGTCAGGACCATCTCGCGGCTCGGCTTCGAGCGGCCGGTCTCCAGGAAACTGAGGTGGCGGGCGGACACCTCCGCGGTCAGCGACAGCTCCTGCTGCGACAGCCGTCGGCGCTCCCGCCACGCACGCAGCAGCGGCCCGAACCCGGGGTCCGCCCGGCGGTGTGCCGCGTCGGGCTCCATCGCACCGTCCTGCGCCATCGCACCCTCCTGCGTCCGGTCGGTCGCCTGCCGGCCGCTCCGACGGTAGCCACCCCGGGTGAGCGGGGCGCTTACCTCGCAGGTCATCGACCGGGGGTCGTCGGCGGGTGATGGTCGGGGCCGCCGGTCGCGACTGCCGCCGCACCGCCGGACCAGGAGGTCACGCCATGACCAGTCTGTCCATCCGATCTCGCACCGACGGGCACACCACGCCGACGTTGACGGCGTCCGCACCGAGGTGGCTGCGTGCCACCTACCTGATCGACGGCGCCGGGAGTCTGCTCCTGGGTGCGGTGCTGCTCGTACTGCCCGGCTGGCTGGCGACCGGGGTGGGGGTGGGACCGGCGCCGATCCGGGTGTTCGGCGCCGTCTTCGTCGTGAACGGCCTGGTCAACGGGCATGTGTCGCGGTCGCTGACACGGTCGGCGATGGTGCCGCCGGTGGCGATCGATGTGGTCTTCGGGCTCGGGGTCCTGCTCGTCGCGGTCATGGATCCGTTCGGTGCCGAGACCTGGGCGCGGTGGCTGCTGGGTGCGACCGGGCTGCTGTCGCTGGACCTGGCCGCGGCAAAGGTGTACGGCCGGTCCCTTGCATCCGGCTGACCGTGGACGCATGATGGCCCCGGAGGGTGTGCATGGGGCTGGAGGTTCGCTTCTGCCGGCGCCCGGACGATGTGCGTCTGGCCTACACGGTGCTGGGATCCGGACCGCCCTTCGTCTGGATCCCCGGGTGGATCAACCACCTCGAGGTGATGTGGGAACGCGTCACCTACCGCCGCTTCTTCGAGCGTCTGGCCGCCCACCACACCGTCATCCTGTACGACAAGCACGGCGTGGGTCTGTCGGACCGCGACCGCACGGACTTCACGCTCGAGGCCGACGTCGCGGACCTCCGGGTGATCCTCGACGAGCTGGCGGTCTCGCGCGCGACCGTGGTCGGCAACTCCCAGGCCGGTGCCGTCGCTGCCGCGTTCGCTGCGGAGGATCCCGACCGTGTCGAGCGGTTGATCCTCCACGGCGCGTGGGCCCACCGGGCAGATGCCTACCCCGAGGCGGCGCACGAGGCCGTGCTCGGTCTGATCCAGGGACACTGGGGGCTGGCCGCGGAGCTGTTCACGGACCTGTTCGTTCCCGAGGCGGACGCAGAAGACCGCGCCTGGTTCGCGCGGTTCCAGCGGGAGTGTGCCGACGCGGCGTTCGCCTTCGGGATGATCCAGCTGTGCTGGGAGCTCGACGTGCGCCCGCTCCTCGGGTCGATCCGTGCCCCGACCCTCGTGCTGCACCGCGAAGGTGACCGCGTCGCCCGCCGTTCGCTCGGCCGCGAGTTCGCGTCGCAGATCCCCGACGCCCGGTTCGTCAAGGTGCCGGGTCGGGCGCACTTCCCCTGGGAGGAGGATGCCGTGTCGGTGCTCGCCGCGATCGAGGACTTCCTCGGTGTCGACCACCCGGGCGCGGCTGCCAGCGGATCCGAAGACGAGCGCGATGGCGGCGATGCGGTGCTGCGGCGTGACGGCGAGGTGTGGGTGGTCGGGGTGCCGGGCCGGGAGTCGCTCCTGAAGGACGTGGAGGGCCTCCATTACCTCGCGGAGCTGCTGCGCCGACCGGGGGTCGAGACGCATGCGGTCGAGCTCGTCGCTGCCGTCGAAGGGTCCCCTGACCCTGCGAGGGCCGCGGAGGACAAGCTCGCGACGCAGACGGGGCCGGATGGCGGCCTCGGGCCTCTCCTGGATCGTGAGGCTCGCAGGCGGTACCGCGAGCGCCTGACCGAGTTGCGTGCCGAGTTGGAAGAGGCGCAGGCGGCCACGGACGTCGATCGTGCGGCGTCACTGCAGGCCGAGTTCGACGCGATCACCGAGCAGCTCGCGACGGCGGTCGGGCTCGGAGGCAGAGACCGAGCAGCTGGGACCACAGCCGAACGTGCTCGCGTGAAGGTGACGAGGCTGCTGCGCGACGCGATCCGTCGTGTCGCGCACGTGGATCCGCAACTCGGCCACCTGCTGGACGCATCCCTGCGGACGGGGACGTACAGCGCCTACGAGCCACCTCCCGAGGGTGCGCCTCGCTGGGAGCTGTAGCCGGACGTTCGGTGCCTCTGTACATCGTTCGCACGATCCGTACGCCTCATCGGTGACGGCGCAACGTCGAACCTTGGAGGCGTCATGAACGAGGAGTCCGTGTCCACCGAACCGCTCGAGCACCACGGAGCCGCGACGGGGTGCATGACCGAGGAGCTGTCCTTCGTGTCCGGTGACGATCGGTGCGCCGCCACGCTGTACCGGCCTGCCGAGGGTGAGGGGCCGACACCCTGCGTCGTGATGGTGCAGGGGTTCTCGTTGACCCGCCGGGACGGGGCACCGCGGTACGCCGAAGCCTTCGCCCGGTCCGGCTTCGCGGCGCTCACCTTCGACCTCCGTTGCTTCGGTGACAGCGAGGGAGAGCCACGCCAACTGGTCGATCACGAACTGCAGCGTGAGGATGCGGCCGCGGCGGTGCGCTTCGCCCGCTCTCTGGCCGGGATCGATCCGGACCGCGTCGTGCTCTGGGGCTACTCCTTCGGTGGCGGTCACGTCCTGCACGTCGCCGCCGAGGACCGGCGGTTGGCTGCAGCGGTCCTGCACTTCCCCATGGCCGATGGCCTTGCGATGCTGAGGATGATCGGATGGGCAGCCAGCCTCCGCATCACCGGGGCGATGCTCCGCGCTCTCGTCGGACGACGGCTGGTCCGCATGCCGGCGACGGGTCCCCCGGGATCGCTGGCCGTCCTGACCCAGGAGGAGGCCGAGCCCGGCTTCGGTGCCGTCCGTGGCGAGGGATCCGGCTGGCGGAACGAGACTCGATCACGTCCACGTCAACCCATCGCTGCCTACCGCCCCGTGAAGGTCGCCGGCCGGGTCGCCTGTCCGATCCTGGTGTGCCTCGGCGACCGGGACACCATCGTGGCGCCGAAGCCGATCGTGCGGACCGCGGAGCGAGCGCCGCGTGGTGAGCTGCGCCGGTACGACATGGCCCACTTCGAGCCGTTCCTCGATGGCTTCGACGAGGTTGTCGCGGACCAGGTGGCCTTCCTCGGCCGGCACGCGATGGCAGGATCCCGCTGACACGGACGTTCGACGGGGTGCGGGGGTGTGGACAGAGCGGGTACGTCACCGTAAGTTACGGTTGCGTAGGTTCGCTCAGAGCCTGCGCCCACCGCTCACCGCTCTGCCGTACCGCCCGAAAGGCACCACGTGTCCGCCACCCGCCTGTCCGACCGTGACCTGCTCGCCGAACTCGAACCCGTCGCGGAAGAGCAGCTGCTCCAGCACGAGAAGATCGCCGAGGAGTGGTTCCCCCACGACTACATCCCGTACTCGATGGGCAAGGACTTCGACACCGACCCGTGGACCCCGGACCAGTCGCGGGTGAGCGGGGTCGCGCAGATCGCGCTCGAGGTCAACCTCATGACCGAGGACAACCTCCCGTCCTACCACCGCGAGATCTACTCGATGTTCGCCCACGGTGACGGTGCGTGGATCAACTGGGTGCACCGCTGGACCGCGGAGGAGGGCCGGCACTCGATCGTGCTGCGTGACTACCTCGTGGTCACCCGTGCGGTCGATCCCGTCGAGCTCGAGCGCGCCCGCATGGCGCAGGTGATGCAGGGCTACGACAGCGGGGACAAGCGCACCCTGCAGGGCATGGCCTACGTCGCGTTCCAGGAGCTCGCGACCCGTGTGAGCCACAAGAACACCGGGCGCTACTGCGATGACCCCGTCGCCGACCGGATCATGTCGCGCATCGCCAAGGACGAGAACCTCCACATGCGCTTCTACCGTGACATGCTCGGAGCGGCGATGCACGTCGATCCGTCGGCCGCGGTCGAGGCGGTC
Source organism: Nitriliruptoraceae bacterium (assembly GCA_007136095.1). Lineage (GTDB taxonomy): Bacteria > Actinomycetota > Nitriliruptoria > Nitriliruptorales > Nitriliruptoraceae > CSSed11-175R1. The sequence continues at coordinate 723 of SLHP01000267.1, read as the reverse complement.
GTCGACGAGGTCATCGGCTTCGAGATGCCCGGCGCCGGTATGCGCCAGTTCCTCACCAAGTCCGCCCAGATCGCCAACGCCGGGATCTACGACCTGCGGATCCACCACGACGACATCGTGTGGCCCCTGCTGCGGCACTGGAGGTTCTTCGACATCGAAGGTCTGGACGCGCACGCCGAGCAGCGTCGCGACGAACTCGCTGAGTTCATGACGCAGCTGGACGCCCAGGCCACCCGCTACGAGGAGAAGCGCGCCGCCCGCGAGGCGCGTCGCGCCGCCCGCGCGAACTGATCAGCGCAGCGCGCGCGAACTGATCAGGGCGGCGCGCGCGAACTGACGGATCTGCGTCGCTCAGCGACGCGAACCTGCACGACCAGAGCCACCAGGAGCGACCTGTTGCGGATCTGCGTCGCTCAGCGACGCAGATCCGCACCGGATGACCGATGGGTTCCCATGGCCCCAGACGAGCCGTCGGCGATGACCGCGGCCGGTAGCCTCCGACCCATATGGCGGGCACGATCGCGCTCCGCTGTCGCCCCGATGCCAGGATCTGCCGTGTCCAGCCCTTCGACGGACCTCTCTGCGTTCGATGCCGCCTTCGCGGCGCTGATGTCGCGCGGTCCTGGACGCATGGTCCCGGACGTCTCGCGGATCACCGCGTTGACCGAACTCCTCGGCGATCCGCACCTGGCGTACCCGACGGTGCACGTGACCGGCACCAAC
>SLHP01000143.1 GCA_007136095.1 Nitriliruptoraceae bacterium | reverse complement strand
GGTCGCGGAGAACCGGCGGGGTTCGGTGGGCACGTCAGTCACCTCTGGTCGTGGTCGAGAACCTGCGTGATGCCGGCCAACGGGATGCCGACCCAGTCGGGCCGGTTGTTCATCTCGTAGCCGAGTTCGTAGACCGCCTTCTCGATCAGGAAGGCATCGAGCAGCCTACGGGTGTGCTCAGGGTCGGTGGGCAGGAACGGTTGTCCGGCAGCTTCCTCGAGGTAGCCGGACAGGACCGCGGCGCTGGTCCAGCCGAGCCACCAGTCCAGCCAGGTGGTCAGCGTCGTGTGGTTGGGCTGCCCAACGGTGATCAGGCCACGTTCGAGTTGGTCGTCGAGCGTTGCGGCGGTCGCGTACTGCAGCGAGCGCAGCAGTCCCGCGATGTCGCGGAGCGCGACGCGCTTCAGACGCCGTTCGCCGAGCGGCTTCGCCGGCTCACCCTCGAGGTCGATGATGATGAGGTCGCGTCCGGTGAACAGGACCTGGCCCAGGTGGTAGTCACCGTGGGTGCGGATCCGTGACAGCTCCATGCGGACCTCGGACAGGCCCTTGAGCTGGTCGAGGATCTCGTCCTCGCGGTCGACGACGGCGCTCAGGTGTGCCTGCAGTTCCGGGTCGAGGTTGCTGGCTCCCCGTCGCGCCGCGCGCAGGCCGATCCGGACCCCGTTGCGCAGCGACTGGTACAGCGACCGCTGGCTCAGGCTCGTCAGGGGCTCGGGCGCGAGCGCCGGGTCGTTCCGGTCCGCGGCCAGCGCGATGTGCATCTGCGCCGTGCGTTGGCCGAGCAGCTTCGCCAACGCCAGGAACGGACCCACCTGTTCGTGGACCTCCTCGGGGATCTCGCGGGTCGCGTGCTCCAACAGACTGCGGGACAGGCGCGGTGTGGGGCGGTCATCGAGGTGCTCGGCGATGGCGCGCTCCGCGAACCGACCGAGTTCGTCGAGCGTGTGGACCCACGCGTCACCCTCATTGGCGATGAACGGTTGCACCACGGCGACGGTCCGCGGTTCTCCGCCTCCCTCGCCGACCAGATCGAGCGTCCCGAGCACATCGGGGACGTGCGGGAAACCGGTGAGAACCCGACCGAGCTCGACGTCCGGGCTGACCCCGGGTTCGAGCCGCCGGAGCACCTTCATGAGCAGTCGGTCACCGAACAACACCGACGAGTTCGACTGCTCGCCCCGGAACGGGCGGGGTTCGAGCGCAGCCAGCTCCTTCGCGGCGCCGATGCTGGACAGCCGGCTGCCGGTGAGGGTCGCTGCCCGGCCCGAGAACCGTCGTTGTCGCACCACGGCCTGGAGCAGGGCAGCCGACGACTCGGCATCGGTCAGCGCGTCGACCATGACGCCTGACTGTCCGCGTGCACCCTGGCCCTTGACGATGAGCAGCACCGCTTCCGGGTTGACGGCCATGAGGCGACCCGCCTCCTCGCCCTCGGCGAACCGCACCGGGACGACGTAGTGCTCCGGCTCGCCGTCGACGTACTCGACGTGGGCGATCAGCAGCACGAGGGTCGGGTCGTTCTTCGGGCCGATCGGGACGACCTCGTCGACACCCACGCTGCGCACCTGGCGGGCCTTGCCCCCGAACCACCGCTGCCGCTGCAGGACATCGGGGAGCGCTGCGGCCAGGCGGTCGCGTCCCGGACCACGCAGCAGCGCGGTCCACTGACCCGACACGGTGACCGATGGCAGGTCGGGGGCATCCGGCGCATCGTCCAGCAGACCCGACGGCGGCAGCTTGGACATCCGGGACAGCGACCCGTGCCCTGCCTCGCGCTCCAACGAGAACCAGTGGTACTGGTAGGGCCCGAGCGTCAGGACGTAGGGCTGGTCGCCGACCCGCGGGAAGGTCGTCCGCCCGAGCATCTCGACGACATGGTGGCCGGCGTGGTCGGACAGATCCAGTTCGCACGCCTGCGCGTGACGTGACAGGTTCGCGACGACCAGCACCTCGTCGGGATCGCCCCCGTCGGGATCCTCGAGCGATCGGATGTAGGCCAGCACCTTCGAGTTGTCCGGCGTCAGGAACCTGATCGTGCCGCGACCGAACACCGGGTGGCGCTTGCGCAGCGCGATCATGCGTTTCATCCACCAGAGCAGACTGCGGGGGTTGTTCTGCTGTGCATCGACGTTGATGGATTCGAAGTGGTACTCGGGGTCGATGACCGTCGGCAGGTACAGCCGCTGCGGGTTCGCGCGGGAGAACCCGGCGTTGCGGTCGCTGGACCACTGCATGGGTGTCCGCACCCCGTTGCGGTCGCCGAGGTAGACGTTGTCACCCATCCCGATCTCGTCGCCGTAGTACAGCACCGGCGTGCCCGGGAGACTGAACAGCAACGAGTTCATCAGCTCGATCAGGCGGCGGTCGTTGCCGAGGAGCGGTGCGAGTCGGCGGCGGATGCCGAGGTTGACGCGCATCGACTGTTCGCGGGCATAGGCCCGGTACATGTAGTCGCGCTCTTCGTCGGTGACCATCTCGAGGGTGAGCTCGTCGTGGTTACGCAGGAAGATCCCCCACTGGGCACCGTCGGGGACCTCCGGGGTCTGTTGGAGGATGTCGAGGATCGGGAAACGGTCCTCCTGGGCCACGGCCATGAACAGGCGGGGCATCAGCGGGAAGTGGAAGTTCATGTGGCATTCGTCGCCGTCGCCGAAGTACTCGGCGGCGTCCTCCGGCCACTGGTTGGCCTCGGCCAGGAACATCCGGTCGGGATGTCGGTCGAGGTGGCTGCGCAGTTCCTTGAGGTAGGCGTGGGTCTCGGGCAGGTTCTCGCCGTTGGTGCCCTCACGGACGAACAGGTAGGGGATGGCGTCGAGGCGCATGCCATCGACACCCAACTCGATCCAGAAGTCCAGGGCGTCCTTGACGGCCTGTTGTACGTCGGGCGAGTCGAAGTTCAGGTCCGGCTGGTGGTGGAAGAACCGGTGCCAGTAGTACTGCTGCGCTTCGCCGTGCCACTGCCAGTTGGAGGTCTCGAAGTCCTCGAAGATGATGCGGACCTCGCTCCACTGGTCCGGGTCATCGCTCCAGACGTAGAAGTCGCGTTCGGGGCTGCCCTTCGGTGCCTTGATGGCCCGCTTGAACCAGGGATGCTGATCCGAGGTGTGGTTGATCACCAGCTCGGTGATGACCTTCAGGTCGCGGGCGTGGGCCTCCTTCACGAACCGCTTGAACTGACGCAGGTCGCCGTAGTCGGGGTGGATCGCGGTGTAGTCCGCGATGTCGTAGCCGTCGTCGCGCAGCGGTGACGGGTAGAACGGCAGCAACCACAGGGCGGTGACGCCGAGGTCCTTGAGGTAGTCGAGCTTCGCGGTCAACCCGGAGAAGTCACCGATGCCGTCGGCGTTCGAATCGTGGAACGCCCGGACGTGCAGCTCGTAGATGACCGCGTCGCGGTACCAGTGGGGATCGTTGCCGGTGGTGTCGGTGGTCATCGGTTCCGCTCGTGATCGTGTTCGGTCGAATGGGTCCGCACCTCGAAGACGTGTGCGGGACTGATGTGCGGCTCGAGTTCGACGTAGTTCTCCCCGCCGCTCCATCGGTAGGTCCCACCGGCGAACAGGTCGTGGACCTCGAACTCCTCGTCGTCGGCCACGCCGAGCGCATCGAGGTCCAGCCAGGTCATCCCGGCCTGGACGTGGTGCGGGTCGAGGTTGACGGCGACGAGGATCACATCGCCGCTGACCTCGTCGCTCTTCGAATACAGCAACAGCTGGTCGTTGTCCACGTGGTGGAACGTCAGGGTGCGGTCCTGCTGGAGGGCCGGATGTGCGTGCCGGATCCGGTTGATCAGGGCGATGACCTCACGCAGCGAGTGCGGCTGGTCGACGTCCCAACGCTTGATCTCGTACTTCTCGTTGTCGAGGTACTCCTCCGAGCCGGGGCGCGCCTCGGACCACATCAGTTCGAAGGCGGGGCCGTACATCCCATAGTTGGCGGTCAGGGTGGCCGCCAGGACCAGGCGTTGGACGTACATCGGGCGACCGCCGTACTGCAGCTGGTCGGTCAGGATGTCGGGGGTGTTCGGCCACGAGTTCGGGCGGAAGAAATCCACCACGTCGGTCTGGGTGAGTTCCGTGTAGTACGCCTCGATCTCCCACTTGTGCCGCCGCCAGGTGAAGTAGGTGTAGGAGTTATTGAAGCCCCGCATCGCCAGCTCGTACATCAGCTTCGGGCGGGTGAACGCCTCGGCCAGGAAGATGGTGTCGGGGTAGCGCCGGCTGAGGTCATCCAGGCACCACTGCCAGAACGCGAGCGACTTGGTGTGGGGGTTGTCGACCCGGAAGACGCGCACGCCCTCGGCCAACCAGAACTCGAAGATCGACCGGAGCTCGTTCCACAACCCGTCCGGATCGGACGTCTCGAAGTTCAGCGGGTAGATGTCCTGGTACTTCTTGGGTGGGTTCTCCGCGTACTGGATCGAGCCGTCCGGTCGTTCCTTGAACCACTCCGGGTGCTCGGTGACGTACGGGTGGTCGGGCGCGCACTGGAAGGCGATGTCCAGCGCCAGCTCCACCCCGTGTTCGTCGCAGGCCGCCTTCAACGCCCGGAAGTCCTCCATGGTGCCGAGCTCCGGGTGGATCGACGTGTGGCCACCGTGCCGCGACCCGATCGCCCACGGCGAGCCGGGATCGTCGGGACCGGCGTTCACGACGTTGTTGCGACCCTTGCGGTGCTGCTCACCGATCGGGTGGATCGGGGGGAGGTAGAGCACGTCGAACCCCATCGAGGTGACGTGGTCCAGGCGGTCGATGACATCACGCAGCGTGCCGTGGGTGTCGGGCTCGGTGGAGGCTGAACGCGGGAACAGTTCGTACCAGGTCGAGAACCCCGCCAGGGGCCGCTCGGCGACGATCTCCACGACCCGGTCGTAGCGCACCGACTCATGGCGGGGGTCCAGTGGCGCGGCCAGGTCGATCAGCTCATCCGACAGTCCGGCATCCACCCGTGTGGTCAGCTCGAGTCCCGGGTCCGTCAGCGCGGCGACCAGCTGCTCCAGGCGCCGGCTGACGGCAGCGGAGGCCTGCGGGAGCAAGGCCTCGACGAGTTCGGCCCCGGTCCGCAGATCGAGTTCCTCGACGACCTCCGCCTCCGCCTTCTTGCGCAGGTCGCGACGCCACGTCGCCAGATGGTCGACCCAGGCGTCGATCGTCAGCTGGTAGCGACCGAGCTCCGGCGGGGTGAAGCTGCCCGACCACGAATCGTTGACGTCGAGCGCCAGCGGCGTCTCGAACCACCGCTTCGCACCCGCCGGCCTCCAGCGGGCGACGGCCGCCAGCACATCGTGCGAGTCACAGAGGATGTCGGCGCGGACCTCGACGGGCCGCCCCGCGATGACCTTGGCCGGGAACCGCCCGCCAGCCACCTCGGGGCGCACGGATCGGACCACGACCCGTTGGCGGGTGGCCTTCACGATGTACTCCTTCGCCTCCAAGTTGGGACCGATGGACGTGTGGACGGTGGAGCCCGGGACCGGCGCACCTCCGGTTCGGTGGCTGCAGGGGCATGGACGACCCTATAGCGATGACCTGATCGGCGTCCGGCCGATGGTGGGGTACAACGGCAGGGTCCCGCCCACCGCTTTTCGATCCCCCCCACCTCCCCGGAGCAGTTGATGGCCAGCTACCGCGATCAGGGCATCGTGCTGCGGACCTACAAGCTCGCCGAGACCGACCGGATCGTGCACCTGTTGAGTCCGTCGCGGGGCAAGATCCGGGCCGTGGCCAAGGGTGTCCGCCGTCCGGGGAGCCGCTTCGGTGGCCGTCTCGAGGCCTACAGCCACGTGGACCTGCAGCTGTACGAGGGACGCAACCTCGACATGATCACTCAGGTCGAGCTGGTGGCCTCCCACGCAGCGGTCCGTGAGGACTACGCACGTTCCGCGGCGGCATCGGTGATGGTCGAGACGGTCGATGCCGTCGCGCAGGAGGGGGAGCGTGACAACGCTTTGTTCCTGCTGCTGCGGGCCGGGCTACAGACCCTCGCCGCCGGGCCCGAGGAACCTGCCGTGTTCGTCGACGCCTTCCTGTTGCGCCTGGCATCGATCGTCGGGTTCCACGCCTTCACGGATGCGTGCGCCGTGTGCCGTCGTTCCGGGCCGCACGCGTTCCTGTCGGTGAAGGCTGGTGGGACCCTGTGCGGCGACTGTGCTCCGCCCGGTACCCGCGCGGTCGACCCCCGGGTCATCGAGGTCGTGGCGACGCTCGCAGCCGGGGGCGAGTGGGCGGTCCTGCCGAGTCTCGCCCGCGAATCTCCCGATGCGCATCGCACCGCGGCGTCCTACACGCGAGCCTTCGTCGAGCACCATCTGGACCGGCGACTGCGCAGCTACGACGCCGTCCCCCGTCCGTGAGCGTCGATCACTCGTAGGTCGTGCGTGACAACGACGATCGGGGTGGCTGGGGCGGGGCCAGACCTCCCGGCCGGACGTGCACCACTCCCGTCGGACCGGCCAGCAACAACGGATCCAGCGACACGATCCGTCCCGACCCCCGGAACGATTCACGACCCGATGCCAGGTCCGTGCCCACGATCCCCACCTCATCGCGCCACACGACGAGGTCGGCGGTCACGCCGGCCAGGGTCGCCCCGTCACGCTCGAGCCAGCCGGCGACCGAGCCATCCTCCAGGTCCAACAACACCGAGGTGCCGCTGGAGGAGCCGACGGCGATCTGTCCGCCGGCCGCGAACACACTCTCGGCCAGGCAGCAGGCGACCGGCAGATCGGTCTGCTGCCAGGCCACCTCACCCGAGGGGCCGATGGCCGTGAGCTCCAGATCGGGTCCGTTGCCGGGCCAGCGCAGCACCAGGGTGAGTTCCCCGATCATGCGCACCGCGGACGGGCCGCCCTGGGGGATCGGGACCGTGCGACCGTCCGCGACGTCGACCAGTTCCCGGGTGGCGAGCAGGCGGACGGGTGAGGCCGCCTCGACGCCGCCGGGTAACCGCAGGGAGGCCAGACTCGCGCCGCTGCGGCTCCACCGTGGCTCGGCGCCCTGCGGATGCCACAGGCCGAGGGTCCCGCGCTGTGTGGCCAGCAAGCCGTCGGGCGTGATCACCGCTTCCGTGCTCATGCCGGTGGATGACCAGCGCATCGCACCGGTGGCTCCATCGAGTGCCGTGAGCGTGCCGGAAGCATCCAGCGTGAGCACACCGTCATCCACCACCCACGCACGTGGGGCGACCCGCGGACCGGTCGTGCCCACGTTGCTGATCCACCGCACCTCGCCGGTCCGGGCATCGATGCGGGCGACCTCGCGGTCGTGCGTCACGACGACGCCGCCGTCGCTGGCGTGCACGCCGACGTCCCCTGCGGGCTCGAACACGGTCGTGCGCCAGGCCACGTCGGCGTCGGGAAGGTCCACGCGGCTCAGCTCACCATCGGCCATCAGCAGGACGGCCGACGAGTGCAACGGTGTGGCGATGGCGCGGGCGCCGGCCTGGGTGAGGGTGGGGCCGCAGGGTCCGCCACCCCGGCTACTGCGCAGGCAGGTCGGCGGCACCTCGGCGTCGGTGGCATCGGGCTGCTGTCCGGTTCCGAGCTCCACGCCGGCCGCGGGATCCGGTGGGGGCACCCGGACGCCGGGTTCCGCCGCGCCAGTGACCTCCGTGAACACTGTCGGCACCAGGGTGGCGATCAGGGCGACCGAGGCGAGGATGGCGATCATCGCGGCGGTGAGCAGCCACCGCGAACGCGGATGTCGGGCGCCCGTGCCGGTCGGCGTGGGGCGAGGTCCGGCGGGAGCGCCGCGGTGATCGCGAAGATGGCGACCGCATCGCCCGCAGTAGCGCGCCGTCGTCGGCCAGGCCCGCTCGCAGGCGGGACAGGTCGGTCGCTTCGACACGCCCACACCTGGCCCTTCGCCTCGTGAGGCGATCGTACGGCAGTAGGGTGCTGCGCTCGCGGGCCGGACCGGCCGGTCGCTCGCGCTGCTGCCGGAGGAAGGTCCGCCGTGGTCGTCGATCCCGCTCGGGTCCCGGGCCACGTTGCCATCATCATGGACGGCAACGGCCGGTGGGCGAACCAGCGCGGTCTGAAGCGCAACGCCGGGCACGAGGCGGGCGAACAGGCACTGTTCAGCACCGTCGAGGGTGCTGACGCGTTGGGTGTCCGTGACCTGACCGTCTACGCGTTCTCGACCGAGAACTGGAAGCGGCCCGTCGAGGAGGTCCGGTTCCTGCTCGGGTTCAACGAATCACTGTTGCGTCGGCGGGCCGACGAGTTGCACGACCGCAACGTCCGCGTCCGGTTCATCGGCCGCCGTGACCGTCGGGTCCCCGCGCGACTGGTGCGGCTGATCGAGCAGACCGAGGGCCTGACCCGGGACAACGACGGGCTCACCCTGCGGATCGCCTTCAACTACGGCGCGCAGGCCGAACTCGTCGATGCTGCGCAACGGCTGGTGGACGATGCCCGAGCCGGCCGGCTCGAGCAGGTCGATGAGTCCGCGGTCGCCGCTCGGCTCTACGACCCGGAGATGCCGGCGGTCGACCTGCTGGTGCGCACGTCCGGGGAGCAGCGCATCTCCAACTACCTGCTGTGGCAGGCGGCCTACGCCGAGATGGTGTTCGTCGACACGCTGTGGCCGGACTTCAACGGCGATGAACTCGCCCGCTGCATCGAGCTCTACCAGCAGCGCCATCGTCGTTTCGGGACGGCGATGGACACGCCGATGGACCGCCGTGAGCCGCCTCCCGGCGACGGGGATGCCACCACCTGAACCGGCGATCAGTCCGGTTGCGGCACCTCGATCGCCTCGAGGAACGTCGTCAGGATCCGGTGGGTCAGGCCCCAGATGATCCGACCGTCGTGATCGATGGCCGGCAGGGGGATGCCCGTCCACTTCACCTTGACGGTCTTCGCCGGGTCGACCAGCGTCCCGAGTGGGATCCAGAGCGCCTCGGCGACCTCGCGTGGATCGGGGTGGAGCGCGGGTCGCTGCTGCAGCACGTGGACGAAGGTGGCGACCAGCCCGCGACTGGTCCGCCCGGTCTGGTCGGGGAGCCGGGCGACGTGCCCGTTGAGTTCGACCCCGATCTCCTCGCGGGTCTCGCGGCGGGCGGTGGTGGCCAGATCCGCGTCGGCCGGGTCACGGCGGCCACCCGGCAGCGCCATGTGCCCGGACCACGGATCACCGTCGCGCTCGCTCCGGCGGATGAACGCGATGTCCGCACCGTCGTCGCCCGGTGCGACGACCACCGCTGTCGCTGCCTGCCACGGGCGCTGCACCGACGGTTCGCCGGTCGCGTCGCTGCCGGCGACCAGGCGTCGCCGGATCTCTGCCACCTCGAGGTCGAGGTTGTGCCGGCCGTTCCGCCGGGAGGCGTCCATGAACATGCGATGAGGGTAGGGCAGCGCGTGATGGTGGCCGGCGTCGTCGATAGTCTCGTGTCCATGACTGAACGCAACGTCCTCGGCGGCGACCTCGACGGGTGCAGCGTCGATCCGCTCACCGGCTGGTTCCGCGACGGCTCCTGCCGGACCGGACCCGACGACCATGGCAGTCACACCATCTGTGCCGTGGTGACCGACGGTTTCCTGGCCCATCAGCGTGCCATCGGTAACGACCTCGGCACACCCCGGCCGGAGTTCAACTTCCCTGGGCTGTCACCCGGTGACCGTTGGTGCGTGACCGCCCCGAACTGGCTCCGGGCGCACCGTGACGGCGAGGCGGCGCCGGTCGTGCTCGCCGCCACGAACGAGAAGGTGCTCGACCTCGTGCCGCTCGAGGTGCTGCGCGAGTACGCGGTCGACGTACCCGACGACCCCGGCGACCTCGAAGCCTGAGGCTGGTTGCCCAGCGGTCAGCCGCGGCGGGTGCCCAGGCGTTGGTCGAGGACCTCCGCCAGATCGACGGCCAGGTCCTCCGCCCGTTCGACCGGCAGTCCAGCGACGGTGATCCGGAGGCCGGGGGGAGCGTCGAGGCGGAAGGGCTCACCCGCCTGCACGGCCCAGCCGCGTGCCGCCATGCCCTGGACCACCGGGACCTCCTCGGCAACCGGGACCCAGACGTTGAAGCCGCTGGTACCGGTGGCGGTGATGTCGCGACCACGGAACGCATCGAGGACCGCGCTGCGGCGGGCGGCGTAGGTCTGCGTCGCGTGCTCCAGGGTCCCGTCCGAGGCCGAACTGGACCAGACGGTCGCTGTCAGGTGCTGAAGCAGGTGGCTGACCCACCCGGTCCCGAGGCGCTGCCGTCCGGCGACACGTGCGATCGTGTCGTCGTCACCGCTGAGTACGGCCACACGCAGGTCCGGGCCGAGCGACTTCGCGACCGAGCGAACGACGGCCCACCGTGGCCGGTCTCCGATGAGTTGGTGGTGTGGGACGCCGCTGATGAAGCTGGCGTGGTCATCCTCGACGATCAGGACCTCCGGATGGTCGGCCAGGAGGGACCGCAGCGTGGCGGCCCGCTCCTGGGACAGTGCCGCACCCGTGGGGTTCTGCGCCCGTGGCACGAGCAGCACCGCGGTGACTCCCTGGTCCAGGGCTGTGGTCAGTGCATCGACCTCCGGTCCTTCGTCATCGATGGCGACCGGCACCGGGATCAACCCGAGGGTGCGGACCAGGTCCAACGTGCCGATGTACGACGGGTCCTCGATGGCGATGTGATCGCCGAGTCGGCAGTGCACCTCCAGGACCCGCTCGATCCCGTCGAGGCCACCACCGACGACCGCCAGGTGCTCGGCCGGGATGCCGTCGGCCGCGAAACCCTGACGAGCGAGATCCAGCAGGCGTTCGACAGCGGGATCGTCGCCGTAGAGGCGGTGGACCGGCCCGACGCTTGCCAGGGCGGGGCCGAGGTCGGGGAGGAGGGCGGGGTCGGGGTTGCCGCTCGCGAGATCGACGGCACCGTCGGGGATCTCCGGGGCCAACCGCGTCGCCAGGTCCCGCCGATGCGCGATCACCGTGCGGGAACGGTCGTGAGCGATCAGGGTGCCCCGTTGGCGCAGATCCCGGTAGGCCGCGGCCACGGTGGTGGGGGACAGGGACAACCGCTCGGCCAGCGCCCGCACCGACGGAACGGCGTCGCCCGGCTGCAGGTGGCCGAGCCTGACCCCCCGCTCGATCGAACGGGCCACGGTTGCCGCGTTGTGGCCTGAGATGCGATACTGTACCGGTTCAATAGTCATATCTGTACTGTAACACTTTTTTCCGCTGGGTTCCAGCCGCCCGGTCCGGGAGGCTCCGGCGGACGCGGCGGTGCGAGACCGCACGAGTTCACCATGCCCAGCCTGTTCCGTTCCCGCGCGTCCGCACTGCGCCATGCGCCCGTCCTGTCCACGACCGACCTGTTGGAGGTGCAGCCATGACGCGTGCGCCATCACGTTCTCTGAGCGCCGTTGCCCGTCGGGTCATCCGGCGACGGCATGGTGCACCGACGTCGCACCCCCTGGCCGGAGGGGCCGCGCTGTCGGAGGCCGTCGTTCCGCCGCTCGATGCGATCGAGACCACGGTGGAGGTCCAACCCTGGCTGCAGCGGCGCAGCGTGCGGATCGCCCTGGCGATGGCCATCGTGTACGTCGTGTGGGGATCCACCTTCATCGCGATCGACGTCGCCATGGACACGATCCCTCCGATGACGCTGATGGCGGTCCGTTTCGCGCTGGCCGGTGCCGTGCTGTACGCGTGGGCATCGCGTCGCGGGGACCGTGCCGGGGACCGTCCGACCCCCCGGCAATGGGCGGGATCGACGTTGACCGGGGGCGCGATGCTGGTCGGTGGTACCGGCCTGGTCGCCCTCGCGATGGTCTGGATCGGTGCGGGCACGGCAGCGCTGTTGACCGCGACCGTGCCGGTCTGGCTCGCGTTGTTCGCCCGGGCGGTCTTCGGCGACCGACTGAGTGTGCGCGCCTGGATCGGGCTCGGCATCGGACTGGTCGGTGTCGGGGTGCTCGTCGATCCGTCCGGTGGACAGCTCGGGGGGATGCTCCTGGCGGTCCTCGGTGCGATGGGCTGGGCGGCAGGATCGCTGCGCAGCCGGGTCGCCTCGGCACCGTCGCGACCCCTGGTCGCCGCGTCCATGGAGATGATGGGCGCGTCGGTCATCTTCCTGCTCGTCGGGATCGTCCTGGGCGAGCCAGCCCGGTTGGACCTCGCCGCCATCAGCCCGATCGCCTGGGCGTCCCTGGCCTACCTGGTGACGGCCGGCTCCATCATCGCCTTCGCGGCCTACCGCTGGCTGCTGGCGAACGCGTCCACGTCGCTGGTCGGGACGCATGCCTACGTCAACCCGGTGGTCGCGGTCGTGCTGGCCTGGGCGCTGCTGGGCGATCGGCTCACGGCACGGACCCTCGTCGCGGGCGCCGTGATCCTGGTGTCCCTCGTCCTGGTGATCACGGGCCGACCGGGTGAACCCGTCCCGGCACAGGCCACCTCCGGCGGGAACGTCTTCGCCGGTGACGGACGCTGGCGACGCGCTCGTCGGCGCCTCGGACGCATGCCGGCCATCGGCCGCCTCTATGTGGCGCCCGGCGCGCCGCAGTACCGTCGCGTGGGATACGACGAGGATCTCATCCGCCGGGACCAACGGGCATGAAGCTCGGTCGGTCCGCTGCTGCAACGGTGCTGGCCGTGTGGGCCGGTGCCGGACAGGCGGATCGGCCGGGACGTCGAGGTCCAGGTCACCGCACCCCGGATCCCGTGCAAGGTGTTCTCGAACCTCCTCGACATCCCTGATCCGGTCGCGAGGTTCCTGTCGGCGGGTCGCCCGGGTGCCGACCTGCGTGTCCTGACGCCTGGCCACATCGAAGCGGGGGACCGGGTGGAGGTCCTGGAGCGTCCAGCCCACGACTCCCCGATAGACAGGCCCTACCGCAGGCTGCCCGGGCCATCGTCCGGCGGTTGCAGCGAGACGGGCGGGCCGAGGACCTCGCGCAGCAGGATCGCCTGGCGAAGTGCCTTCTCCGAGTGCAGCGCACGGCGGAGTCGGTGCGCCGACGACGGCATCGTGCGCTGCTCGGGAGCCGGCTTCTGCGCACGTGTCCGAGGTTGCTGCCGTTGTTGGCTGCGGCGCTCTGCGGCTTCCCTGGCACCTTCCTTGCGGGGGGCGGCGCGGCGTTGGCGGGCCTCCGTGCCACCCCGACCCTCGCCCACAGTGCCGCGACCCTCGGGACCGGTCCGGGTCGCCTCCGGCGGCCGTGGTGGTGGCGGTGTGG
>SLHP01000018.1 GCA_007136095.1 Nitriliruptoraceae bacterium | reverse complement strand
AGCCGGGTCGATTCCTGGGAGACCTTCGGTCGGCGCACATGGACCGCTGGAGAGTGCTCGATCAGCTGTTCCTCAACGCAGTAGCGGTAGAACCCGGTGATCACGACCAGCTTGAGCGCGATCGTTGCCGGAGCGAGGCCACGGGCCTCGAGGTCACGGGCGTACAGCTCGACATGGGGACGGCGGACATCTGCCAGTGGGTCCAGGTGGTGCTGTTCGCACCAGTCGAACCAGAGACGTAGCTGGGTGGTGTACGCCTGCCGGGTGCCGGGGGATGAGTAGCTGGCCACGAACGCGACCGCGGCCCAGCTGGCCAGGTCCTGCTCGCCAGTGACGGGCAGGATGAGGGTGGATGTGGTCATGGGAGGATCTCCTGTTCTGCGCCGCTTGATCGGCGTAGGAACAGCGTCCACTCGTGTTACCTTCAGGACAACCGTAAGGTTTGGAGGTCTGCCATGACAGAACGGTTCATCGGGGTGGAGCAGGCACGCGGGCAGCTCGGCCGCCTTGTCGATGACGTGGCCGGCGGGTCCGAACCCATCTCGCTCACGAAGCGGGGACGCCCCGTCGCGGTCCTGGTCAACCGCGACGAGTGGGAAGCCCTGCAACAGATGGTCCGTGCCGAGGCTCGTGATGAACTGCGGCACCGGTTGACGCAGGTGCGTGAGCGCGTCACCGACGCTGGTCTGGATCCGGCCACCGTGGACGAGGCGATCGAGGCGGCACGGAAGGTGTCGTGACCCGCGCAGTCCTCGACACCAACACCATCGTGTCCGGGATCGGGTGGGGCGGGACGCCGGGAGCCGTGCTGGACGCCGCACTGGCTGGCCACTTCGAGATCGTCACGAGCCCGGCTCTGCTCGATGAACTACGGCGCGTACTCGCCTATCCCAAGTTGCAGGCGTTCATCGGGATGCGGACGAGCTCATCAAGCTCCTGGCCCTCGCGGCCATCGTGGTTACCCCCACCGAGGCCGTCGAGATCGTCCGCGACCCCGACGACAACCGCCTCATCGAAGCCGCCCAGGCCGGCCAGGCCGACGTCATCGTCAGCGGCGATCAAGACCTGCTCACCCTGGTGCACGTCGGGCAGATCAGCATCCTCACACCCCGCGAGTTCCTCGAGTCGCTCAACCCGGGCACCTGACTCCCGCCATCCAGGAGCGAGGGCAACTATGTGCGGAAGCGGTCGCGGCCGTAACCGCACAGCATCACGGTTCTGGTGATGCGTCGCGGCACTCGATCGGGCCGTCGAGGGAGTTCGCACATTCGCCTGCGAGGACCGGTCCGCCGGATTGAACGACCACGGCAGCGCGAGCGGCCCGGCGTCAGTGATCCGGCACCGCATCACGACAGCAGCAGGATCCCGATCATGGCCGTGTACGGGTGGGCCCAGAACGGCGGATTGAACGGCCCCTCACGGCGGGTCGCCAGGAACCCGGCGGCGAACAGGATTCCGCCCACGATCCCGACCCAACCGGCCCAGCTGTCGAGCGCGGCGAATCCCTCTGGCATCTCGCCGCGTTCCACCGTCTGCTCCGCGGCCAAGGGCACCACCGTCAGCCGGAACGCCAGCGACACGATCCAGCACACCGCGCCGAGCGCGTAGACGACGCCGGCCATCAGGCTCAAGGTGGCCGCGACGCCCTCGCCGACCACCGCCGCCAAGCCGAACATCCCGGCCGACGTGAGGAACATGGCCGGGATCATCCACAGGTGGATCCACGCGCGACGGCGCCGGTCGGTGTGGATGACCGGCAGCGCTTCGCGCATCGGCTGGTCGTCGACGAGCTTCCACCCGCCGGCGCCGATGAGGAAGACGACCAGCCCTGCGACCAGGATGACACCTACCAGTTCGTGTACCTGCATGTGACGCTCCAGCCCCGGCCGGAACGGCCGCTGCGGACTCTGCGTCAACGATGCGCCCGCCCCGTGGCTCCGGCAACCCCCACGCCATCACGGTCGCGCCTGCCCCGGACAACGGACGTCAACCAGACGTCCGGTGTCGACAGGCTGGCGACGTTGGGGGAGCAGCGGCGCTGCCCGTTCACCGTTGCCACGGCGCTCGCCCGCCGCTTGACTCAAGCCACGCACACCGCGCTGCAGGGAGGGGCCGGGCATGCGCCGCACCGATCAGCTGGCCCGGGGCCTCGTCCTGTCCGGCGCAGGGCATCTGATCCACAACGTCCAGGAGTTCGGCCTCGGGGTCCGTGCGGGCGTGGAATCGCTCCTCCCGGTGGGGATCACGGTGTTGCTGATCCCCACCGTGCGACGGCGGACCTCGCGAGGGGTCCTCCTGGTTACCGGCACGTGGGCGATGATCGTTCTGGTCGTCGGCGTAGGGTCGGTTTTCCCGCTGGCGGTTCTGCCGTTCGAGCCCGAACAGTCGACGGCCCACGACGTCACCGACGTGGATGCCTCGACGGAAACCGAAGGCCTCGTCGTACGGGGAGCCGGACAGGCTGGATCGACGCGGGACAGCGGACAGTGGCGTGGGCATGGTCGAGCACCTCGCGGTCTGGGACCCGACAGCTTGCCGTACACAGACCGTGCGGGTCGGTGGGCACGGGGTCTGCGGCGATGATCACCGACGAGGTGAGAGGCTGCATGGCTGAGGCTGGCGAAGCCGCGCGTGTGGCGACATGGTCGAGGATGC
Source organism: Nitriliruptoraceae bacterium (assembly GCA_007136095.1). Classification (GTDB taxonomy): domain Bacteria; phylum Actinomycetota; class Nitriliruptoria; order Nitriliruptorales; family Nitriliruptoraceae; genus CSSed11-175R1. The sequence goes on along the minus strand of SLHP01000018.1, from coordinate 10,512 downwards.
ACGCGCTGCTGACGGACCTGGACGACACGGAGCTGACGGATCTGCTGCGAACCGCTCACGAGGTCGGGACGGGCATCGGCGGCAGGACCCTTCACCTCGTGGTGGACGGGACGACCGTGTTCGTGAAAGCCGTGTCGCTGACCGCGGAGGAGACGCGCGCCGACAACGTGCGGTCGACGGCCAACCTCTTCGGGCTGCCGACCTACTGCCAGTACAACGTGGGCTCTCCCGGGATCAACGCCTGGCGGGAACTCGAGGCACTCGAGCGGACGACCAGGTGGGTCCTCGGCGGGGAAGCCTCCGGGTTCCCGCTGCTCTACCACTGGCGGCTCCTGCCCGGCGACCCTCCCCCACCGGAACCCGAACACACCGACCTCGACGAGGCCGTTGCCTACTGGCACGGTGCCCCGGGCGTCGCGCGACGCCTCGCCGCCATCCGTGCGTCGACAACGGTGCTGCTGCTGTTCCTCGAATATCAGCCCCATCGGCTCGATACGTGGCTCCATGACCAGCTCAACACCGGCAGGGCGGCCGCGGCCGAGGCGATCGAGATGATCGATGACACGCTGCTCGCCCCGGTGGTCTGGATGAACGATCAGGAGCTCTCCCACTTCGATGCCCACCTCGCCAACCTGCTCACCGACGGACGGCAGGTGCTGGTCACCGATTTCGGTCTGGCGACTGCTCGAGACTTCGTTCTGGACGACGGAGAGAAGCGGTTCCTCGATCAGCACCGTCTCCACGACCCCGCCTACACGGTCACGAAGTTCGTGAACTTCCTGGTCACCGAACTCATGGACATCACCGACATCCGCGCCCGTGACGCCTACATCGAAGAACACGCATCGGGGCGGTCACCCGGTGGCCTGCTACCCGCAGCCGAGGCCATCGTGCACCGCTAAGCACCTGTCGCCGAGATCATCAACGCGGTGTACTGGCAGCTGTTCACCGAACGTCGCGACATCGAGTTCCCGACCTCGGACCTGAAGCGGGCCAGCGACCGGTGCGCGCTGCTCACCGCCGCGCGAGGAACTCCAGGACGCGGTCGTTGAGCAGCGCCGTCGCCTGCGCGTCGTGCGACGGCAACGACCGAGCCTCGAACAGGTGGCTGGTGCCGGGGTAGACGAACAGTTCGACGTCCTCCCGCGACGCTGCGAGCGCCCTGGCGTGGTCGAGGTCCCCCTCACCGGCGAAGAACTCGTCGTGATCCATCCCGTGGATCTGTGCGGGCACATGCTCTGGCCACGGTCCGGCCCACTCCGGAGCGATGAAGGCCTCCATCAGCACCGCGCCCCGCGCGCCGCGTCGGGTCACCGCCAGAGTCTGGGCAGCCATCACCCCCATCGAGATCCCCGCGTACACCAGCTCGGCGGTCAGGTCATCGGCCGCACGGGCCGCGCGGACGCGGATCTCGTCGAAGCCGACACGTTCGGTGAACTCGCTCCCTTCCGCGATGGCGTCGAACGTGTGTCCTTCGAAGAGGTCAGGCGTGTGCACGGTATGGCCAGCCCTGCGCCACGCGTCGGCGAGTTCACGCACCCCGGACGTCAGCCCGCAGATGTGGTGCAGCAGCAGGACCTCGGCCATGCCCCCTCCGCGAACCATCTCGGTGCAGATCCTCGTGGGGAACCCAGCGTGTCACACTCCACCCGAGCCCACCAGGATGGGCCGCAACCCGGTCGCCGGGCCGGTCGGCTTCGACGTCGAGGTCGCCGTGGCCCTGGAGGATGGGCCAGAGCCTCGGCGATGCGGTCGGTGGTACGACCTGCGGACGGGCTCGGCGAGGATCTCGCGCACCTGGTTCAGCACCTTCGGGCCCACGTTGCCGAGCGGTTCAGCGAGCCGCTTCGCGATCGGACGGTCTCGACCTGGCGCCTCACTGCATCGACGAGCTTGATCTGGTTCCGGCCACCGACGTAGAGCTCCGGTGGCCGCGTCGAGAGCAGCCCTCCTCCGCGGGTCTCCACCTTGCCCCTGTCGCGCTTGGCGTCGAGCACCCAGACGGCCTCGGACGTGACCGCGAGATGGTCGATGTTGGCCGCTGACCGCGGGAGCTTGCGATCGTGGAGCACCTTGAGCTGGGGTCCGGAACGACCGGGGAGGCGGCGGCCGAACTCCTCCTCGCCGACCGCGCCGGTCTGCCAGGCACGGACGTGTTGCGGATCGTCGGCCAGCGCGAGGATGAGCGGTCCGGACCCTGATCTGGTGGCGATCGAGTCGGCGCGCGTGTTCACGGCGAGCCCCCGCGGCGACCGGCGGCTCTGCCGCTGCGACCGGTGGAGCATCCGATGGACCACAATCGAGGCAGCGCACGGTCTTCGTCGGCGGTAGGTAGTGCGCCCGTGTGCCAGCAGGAAGCGTCGTCTCGCAGCCGACGCACACACCTGCGTAGCGCAACCCCATCGTCTTGACAGCCTTCGCCCAGTCCATCACGCCTTCCCCTACTGGTCCAGCATGTGGCCTGAGGTGTCGGCAAGCGCCAGGCCGAGTGTTGCCGCGGCGGCGAGCAGCTCCCGGTCCCCGGCCACCAGGACCGTCTCGTCGTCACCGACACGTTCAGCCGCGGCGAGGTGGACCGCGTCGCAGCCATGCAGGGCATGGAGCTGCGCGAGCTCACCCGCCCGGCGAACCAGAACGTCATCGACCTCGACCAGCGCGAGCTGCTCGTAGAGATCGTCGAGCGTCGCGACCGCGCCCGGCAACTCGGCAGCAGACAGGCGACCGATCCGTGCCGCCTGCGCCAGCGCCGCCCTCGCCTCGGCGTAGATCAGCCGCACGGACACGACGTGCTCCGCGGCATCCCACACGCGACCGGCACGCTCCGACCCCGGTTCCTCGACGATCAGTGGGAGAAGCGCCGACGTGTCGAGGTAGCCGATCACCGCCGCTGCTCCGCCACGAGGTCGCTCACCGGCCCGTCGGTCGCCACCCGCCGTGACGGCCGGGACCGCCGACGCACGGTCGGTGGCTGCACCACGCCCTCGGCGACCAGACGCTCGAAGGGCCGTCGCTCGGTCACGGGCACGAGGCGCGCAACCGGTCGACCACGATCGGTGACCGTGAGCTCCTCACCGGCCTGCACCCGCTCGAGGTAGCGGCTCAGATGATCGCGCAGGTCACGGATGCCGGCTTCTGCCACGACCCAACCTCCAAAGTGGCGCCTTCGCTGCGTCCATCGCCGCCACATTGCCGACCCGAACGGTCAGAGACCCACTACGGTCCGTGGCCGTCGATCGGGAGGAACGGTGACCGGACAGTCACCACCACCACCACCGCCACCGCCAGGCCCGGCGACGGGAGGGTCGGGTGGCTTCCCCACGGCGTCGGGTGCCCCGGTCACGGCGAAGCGGTCCTGGTGGAAGCGATGGTGGGCCATCCCATCGATCGTGCTGGGCCTGTTCGTGATGATCGTGATGATCGGCGTGGTCGCAGCGGTCTCCGACTCGGATGACGCCGATGACATGGCGGACGACGATGCGGTGGCCGGCGAGGCGGCTGATGGCGAGGACCCGTCCGAGGACGAGCCGTCCGATGAGCCGGAACCCGAACCCGAGCCCGAACCGGAGCCGGATGCGGCCGAGGACGCGACGCTCAACGGGGACCTGGAGGTCCACTACCTCGACGTCGGTCAGGCTGACGCGACCCTGTTCATCCATGACGAGGTGACGGTGTTGATCGATACCGGGGACTGGCAACGGTCGGATGTGACCGGCTACCTCGACGCCCTCGGGGTCGACCGGCTGGATCTGCTGGTGGTCACCCATCCCCACGCTGATCACATCGGCCAGTTCGATGAGGTCATGGCCGCGGTCGAGGTCGATGAGGTGTGGTGGTCGGGGTCGGTGACCACGACCCAGACGTTCGAACGGGCGGTCGCCGCTCTGGAGGAGTCGACGGCCGCGTACGAGGAGCCGCGGGCGGGACAGTCAACGACCCTGGGCCCGTTGCTGTTCGAGATCGTCAACCCGCCCGATGACGTGGACCTCGACGACCTGCATGACGCCAGCCTCAGTTTCCGGATCACCTACGGCGAGGTTCGGTTCCTGTTCACCGGCGATGCGGAAACCTCGACCGAACAGCGCATGGTCGACACGGCGGGCGAGCAACTCGACGCGGACATCCTGCAGCTCGGCCATCACGGGTCGAGCACGTCAACCACGGCACCGTTCCTCGATGCGGTCGGGCCACAGGTCGCGATCTACTCGGCGTCGGAGGGCAACCAGTACGGCCATCCGCACGATGAGGTGATCGAGCGGGTGCAGGGCGCCGAGATCGAGCTGTACGGCACACCGGTCAACGGAACCGTCACGGTCACGACCGACGGGAGCGACTGGGACATCTCACCCGAGGTCGAGTGACCGCGGATCTGGACGACGGTTCGCTAGCGTCTCCCCGCTGGGTCGGAGCTCGGGGATCGGTCCGGAACTCGGTGACAGCATCGCGCAGGGGGTGGCTCGTGTCAGATGACCAGTCGATCGGTCCCGACCGGGCCGTGGTCGACCGCATCGTGGACGGGACGACGGCGGTGCTGCTGGTCGGTGCCCAGGGGACCGAGCTGCATGTGCCGGTCGACCACCTTCCTGAGGGCGCCCAGGACGGCACGTGGGTCATCCTCGACCTCGCCGCCCTGATCGTGGGCATCGACGAAGACCTCACCGCACGGCGTCGAGAACAGCTCGGAGCCAGGTTGGACCAGCTCCGTCAGGAGCGAACCGGTGGCCGCTTCTCAGACTGACATCGCACACGACACTTCGATCCGCGGAGTGGCGTCCGTCAGTTGCCCGACGCCCCGCCTGCGTCGGCGGTGAGGATCGCGAGCCGCTCGAGGTCGGTCGCCCGGAGTCCGGGCCAGCCGTGCAGCATGTCGCGCCACGTCGGTGGTACGGCTGCCGCGCCCCAGCGGGCGCCGAGCACCATGCCGGCGATCGCCGCGACCGTGTCAGTGTCGTTGCCGATCCGCACCGCCTCGATCAACACGTCTTGGAGGTGCCGCGCCGGGTCGCCGTCCGGCATCGGTGTCTGCAAGATGGCGGCGTACGCGGCCTGCAGCGCGGTCACGGTGAAACCGTTCGGTGTGAACGAACGCGGCGATCGCTGCTCGGCCTGAGTGAGCGCATCCGACCAGAACGGCCGCCGCAACTCGGGCAGGTAGGCCACCCCGTCACGGACCCCGTCGAGACGCTCCTGACGGATCGCCCGGTCGATCGCGATGCACCACAGCACACAGCTGTCACCGGCCAGCGGATCGGCATGCGTGAGCTCGGCGACCGCTCGGGCAGCTCCCGCGATCGCTGCATCATCATCGAGGTGCGCCAGCGCAACCGGCGCGGTGCGCATCAGCGCCCCGTTACCGGCCGCACCCTCCGGGTGGCTGGCGAAGTAGGCCGCAGCGACGGACGGCAGGTCACGCCCCGAGCTGGCCTGCCTCAGCACATGCCCGGTCGAGATCCCGATATCCGCCGGGTCCGAACGCTGCCAGTCGAGGAACCGGTCACCGATCGCGTCGAGATCGACCGTTCCCGTAGCGGTCTCCTCGGCGATGCACACCGCCATCGAGGTGTCATCGGTCCACTCCCCCGGCGCGAAGTCACCCAACCCACCGCCGATCATCGCGACCTCGCCCCGAGGAGGAGAGTCGTCGAACTCGTAGCCGGCACCCAACGCATCGCCCGCCGCCATACCGAGCAACGTCCCAACGATCCGATCCTGCTCGCTCATCGGCTCCACCCTTCTGCCTCGGCGCCAGTGGAGCATGCGTGTGCGACAGCCGTCGGGATCCGCGATGCGGTGTGGGTCGTTCGGCTCTGCGGCATGTCGCAGCAGCCACGTACGGTTCAGCACGATCTGGAGCGGTGGGGAGGTGCGGGCATGGACGACGACGTCGATGACTGGATGATGGACGACTGGGAGGAAGAGTCGTTCGACGAGGACGTGTACGACCACAGCGAGCTCGACACGTCCGCCGCAGTCGAGGCGGCGTCGTTCGACGACGACACGGAGGACGACGAGGAGTTCGATCAGCCATGGTCGGGCGCCGCAGCCTTCGCGGACGACGAGGACGACGAGGAAACCGAACTTTTCGCACCGTTCAACGGTGGCGGTTCGACCGCGACCGAACCGGCAGCACGCACCGCCGCGGGAGGTGGACGGATGGGTTGGAGCGCATGGGACGTCGGCACCGTGTTCGCACTCGGTGGCTGGCTCGCCGACCACCATGCTGATCGCACCGCCCAGCAGGTCGCCGCCGCCCTGGCGGAGCGCAACATCGAACGCCCCGCCAGCAGCACCCGGCTCGGCGCGGCGCATCCTCCCCCACCCAGCGGCTACCCCTACCACGCTGCCACCGGCACCCTGAGGGTGGAGGATCCGGTCGACCAGGGTGCGCTGTTCGCCGAACTCGCCACCGCCGAAGCCAGCGGTCAGGATCTGATGATCCAGGCCGAAGGACCTGTCGACCTCGACCGGACGCTCGTACTGATCATCAGCGCGGTCCCCGTCTCGAGCGGACCCCATTTCTGGGTGGTCGCCGAGGAACACGCGAGCGGGTTCAGCGCCACACGCCTGATCCCCACCTTCGAACGCAACGTCGCCAGCGGCGTGGCGATCTTCGCCACCGACCACGCCCACGAAGCCGTCGACGCCGCCGCCTGGGCCTGCCAACGCGAAGGACTCCCACTCCGCGAGTTTCACGTCACCCACAGACAGCCCGCCTGATCGCTGGATCACGCCCTGGGTTCCTCGTATCAAGGACCGCAGCGGTGCTCCATCCGGCTCCGGACCACCTTCTCGATGGGCGGTGCCGACGTGGCGCTGGACACGGCTCAGGCACTCCAGGCACTCGATCGGAAGGACTATCCCGCGCGCACCGGGCAGCGGGATGTGGCGCTCGGCGAGAGCAACCTCACCACGTCTGCCGCACGATCGCTGGCCGTGGCAGGCGACCGTGGCGCCCTACAGCTCCTCACCCGGGAGCGACAGGGCCTCACGAAGCAGCGATCGCGCGTGTCGGGTCATGCGTGCTCACCCAGATGCGTTGCGACGGCCGCGATCACCGTTCTCGCGCAGGCCTCGTGGGCCCGGTGCCCGGAGCTCGCGGGCGAGCCGTTCGGCGACCTCGCCGACCGCAGCCTGCGACCGTCCCGGCTGCTCCCCCAGCACGGACGTGCACGACATTCCTCAAAGTCAGGACCTTGGTCCTAACGCAACGTAGTCATGCGACCTGTTACGGTCACTCCAATTGTGCATGCTTGACCACCGACAGTGACCACGCTGCCGGAAGGGGTACCCGAGAGCTCGAGGCAGGGGGGGCTGTGGGACGCTCGACACGGGCTTCCGTTGGGGGCGGAAGCGGATATCGCGGAGCCGATCGACGGCGCATGACGGCCGACCCGACGGCGGCCGGCGACCGGTCGTGGCTCGTCGGTGGCGTCGCCCTGAGCGTCCTGCTCATCGCCGCCAGCTGGATGTCGTTCGACGGCGACGGCGAACCAGCCCGGCTCGCGCTGCATTCGGGCGCAGCGATGATGGCGATCGTTCTTGCGGTCGCGAGCCAGCTGTACTGGCGCGCCTCCGGCCAGGCCGCGGGCTACCTCGTCAGCACGGCAGGTTGGTTGATCGCTGCCAGCATGCTCGTGAAACTCGGGATGCCGACGCCGACTCCCAGCGGTGCTGTCCTGGGAACGATCCCGTTGCTGCTGGCGGCGGTCTGGGTCGGTCGAGCCGTGACCGCGCCGGAGGTCGACACCAGCAGTGGACCGGTGCGGGAGGCCCGCATCGCCGCGGCAACCCTGATGGCCTCCTGGGCGGTCACGATGGGCGCGATCACGGTCATCGATGTCGCACATACCACCCTGGCGCACGCCGCGGAGACCACGACCGCCGTCGCCTGGAGTGCGGTGACGGTCATCGGACTGCTGCGCGCCGTGCGCGGGACGACGATCCTGCGTGCCTGGATCGCGTGGATGGCTGCGGCCTTCGCCCTGTCATCCCTGGCCCGCCTCCTCTCGAACGTCTGGGGGGATCCGTGGCTCCCCCTCGCCGCGGCACTGCGCGTCAATGCCCTGCTGGTCGCAGCGATCGGGGTGGCGTACGGGCTCTCGCGTAGCGCGTTGGCGCGGCGCGATGACCTCTACCGTGAAGCCGTTCGCCATCGCGAGGAACAGCGGCAGCGGGGCGATGAGGGGCGTGAACTCATCCACGAGATCCGAACCGCACTGTTCGCGATCGAAGGTGCCACACGCCCCCTGTGCGAGCAGCGCGACGACCTCGACACCGAGCAACGCGACCAACTCGACGTGGTGCTGCGCTCCGGCATCGATCACCTACGTCGCCTGGTCGACGAAGCACCCAGCGACGGGCCGGCACGGCGTGCGCGCGAACTGGTTGAGGAGCGTGCCACGCTGGCGCGCGCCCGGGGAGCCCTCCAGGTCAACGTCCACGGGGATACCGAGCTGCTGGTCACCGCCGAGGCGGGCGCCCTCACGCAGGTCCTCGACAATCTCCTGACCAACGCGGAGCGTCACGCAGCGTGCGACGGTCGGGCGAACGTGCGGATCGATCTCGCCGGCGGGGGCCGGATGCTCCGCATGTTCGTCGCCGACGACGGACCCGGCATCCCCGATGGCGAGCAGGTACGAGTCTTCGAGCGTGGCGAGCGGGTGGATGTGGGCCGCGAGGGCGATGGGCTCGGGCTCCACGTCGCTCGCCGGTTGCTGCGTGAACTCGGTGGTGAGCTGTCCCTGGTGCCCTCCACACACGGAGCGTGCTTCGAGGTCCGCCTACCGCTCCACACGAGCGCCAGCGAGGTTGCTGACGAAACCGACGAGGGCAGCGAGGTCCTCGAGGTCCTCGACCCCGTCGCCGGCACTCCGGTGCACCACTCCCCCACCTCGGGCCGTCGGCGCGTCATCCAGTACCACCGTGAGCTCGGCAGCCGGTTGCGGCGAGTCGGACGTGACGATCGCCAGGTCGAAGACGTCGCCGGGATCCCCCTCGGTGAGGATGATGCTGACGTCGGTCAACACGTCCTCAAGGTGCATGCGGAGCGTGTCACACAGCAGCGGCGGCGCCGCTGACAAAGCGACGCGCAGTTGGGCAGGCGATCCAGGGGACATGGCAACAGCCAACTGCCTCCGGCGTCCGGTCACATCATCCGGATTGAGGAATGTGGGACACCCACGGCGAGGCAGCCGTTGCCGGTGTTGGTGAAGTGGCACGATGGGAACATCGTGCGATTCGGAGGCTGCGCTTCGAATAGGAGCGGAAACGTCCTAGGTTGGGCACCGTGGGCTCCAACCACCGGGGGACGGCATGGCTGCGCAGTACATCGTGATCCTCGAGGATCATGGTCTGATCGCGCACACCTTGGCGGCGGCCCTCACCCGGACCGGCAAGACGGTGGAGGTGTTCCAGCCTCCGGAAGAGGGCGACCTGCTCACCGCCTTCGGAGCTCACCTTCCCGACCTGGTCCTGCTCGACCTCGACCTCGGTCCGTGGGGGGACGCTACCTCGTTGATCGGTCCCGTCGCGGTAGCTGGCGTCCCGGTGCTCATGGTGACGGGCGTCGAGGACCCGGTCCGCAAGGCTGCGTGCATCGCGGCCGGGGCGGTTGGCGTGGTGAGCAAGTCGCTCGGGTTCGACGAGCTGTTCGAGGCCATCACCCGGACGCTGCGTGACGGGACGCTGCTCACCGAGCATGAACGCCAGGAGCAGTTGGCATTGCTCCGGGCCCACGAACGCGAGGAGCGCCACCGGCTCGCGCCGTTCGAGGAACTGAGCCAGCGAGAAGCACACGTGCTCGGCGAGCTCATGGCCGGGCGCTCGGTCGAGGAGGTCGCGAACGCGTCCTTCGTCTCGGTGACCACGATCCGCACCCAGATCCGCGCGATCCTGACCAAGCTCGGCGTGAGTTCGCAGGTCGCCGCGATCGGCCGTGCCCGTGAAGCGGGCTGGGTGCCGCCCCAGGAGCGGTAACCCGACAGCTGAGGCCTGCACGGGACGGGGTGGGTGATGACCTGCCCCCGGGTGGCTCACTCTCCGCGGGTGAACGAACGCGCAACGTTCATCAATCTGGACGATGTGTGGTCGAGCGACCGCGGGCAGTATTCGGGGTGTTCAGAGACGTCATCCGCCAAGGGGCGTCACAACCACCCGAAGGAGACGCAAGATGTTCGACAAGATGTTCCTCACCCTCCAGATGCTCCGCGGTGACTTCGCCGCCCGGTTCGACACCGAGGAGGGCGCCACCGCGGTGGAGTACGGCCTGCTGGTCGCACTCATCGCGGTCGCCATCATCCTCGCTGTCACGAATGTCGGTAACGCCCTCGTTGCGCTATTCAACGACGTCGCGTCCAACCTCTCGTAGTCCGCACGTCCACCCGTCGGCCGGGGAGCGCAAGGTTTGGCTCTCCGGCCCACCGTCCCTCCGATAAGGGGGAGCGACGTCATGAAGCCGGATGAAGCAGGTGCGACGTCCGTTGAGTACGCGCTGATGGCGGCTCTCATCGCTGTCTT
>SLHP01000223.1 GCA_007136095.1 Nitriliruptoraceae bacterium | reverse complement strand
CGGGACTCGTCGAGGAGCGTTGCTCCCGCGACGACCTCCTCGACGACCGCCTTGAACCGGTCGAGTCGTGCCTCGGCGTTGGTGGTGATGCGCAGGCGGGTGCCATCGACCTCGAGGGTGCCGCGTCCCCACCGGTTCCCGCCGACCTCGACCCAGTCGACGAACACCCGGCCGTCGGGGTCCGCCTCGTACCGGTCGCCCAGGACGGCGGTGGCCTGCTCCGGATCGTCGATCGCGTACTCCGCGGTGCAGAAGACGGTCGGTTCGCCCTCCATGGTCGCCAGGGTCGGCGGCGCTTCCAGCGCGGCCATCCAGCCGCAGATCTCCGCGGCGGACGGCGAGGTGTCGAGGAACGCCAGCAGCGCCTCGCGGTGCTGCACCGGGATCGGCACCACCCCCGTGGTCAGCTGGAACCCGACCCCGTCGGGGATGACCCGGGCGAACAGCGCATCGCCGGTCTTCAGCTGCGCGCTGCCGGCCCGCTCGCGCACCGTGGCACGGTCGCCGGAGCGCAGGTCCAGCAGTTCGAACCCCTTCCCGGGCTCGACCGCCACGATCTCGTACAGCGAGCGGGGCGCCCCGACCCAGGTTGCGGCCAGGTCACGCTCGTCGGCCGGCAGCAGGCTGCCCCGGTCGTCCAGGAAGTCCCGCAGCCATCCGTCCTCGAACAGCGCGACGTCGAACACGACCGGGTCGCTGATCGCGTCGATCAGGCGTTGCTGGTCGGATGCATCGCCGGCGCGGGCTTCGATCAGGGGCATCAGCTCGGCGCGTTGCAACGGCCGGCTCATGTACATGCTGATCTTGTCGAACAGCGCATCGATGCGGTCGGGGAGTGGACCGCCGGTGCGTTCACAGCACCGCTTGAACTTGGCGCCGGAGCCGCACGGACACGGGTCGTTGCGCCCGACGAGCGGGCGGACGGTCTGGCGCCCGGTCAGCCGCTGGACCTGTTCGTCACTGTCCGCGATGCCCGCCAGCCGCAGGTGGCGCAGCGCGGCGGGTCCGTCCCCGCGATCCTCGAGGTACCAGGCCAGGTCCTCGTGTGCTGCCTCGAGGTTGGGGTCGAGCTGGATCGCGCGGCGCAGTGCGGCCTCACCGGCCTGCGCGTCACCGAAGGCTTCGGCGGTACGGCCCTCCAGCAGATGCAGGGCAGCGGCCACCCGCCCGCGGGCGTAGGGCCGCAGCAGCCGGACCAGGCGGGCCAGACCCGCGGCGCCCGATCCGAGCGAGCCCAGGTGCGTGTCGCCCAGCGCTTCCGCGACGCCCGGATCCGATCCCAGCATCTGCAGCAGGTTGTCGGCCATGTCGGCGGGGAGGTCCTCGCGCTCCTCGCGTTCGAACAGCTCGGCGGTGCCGATCAGGATCCGCACCGCGTCGGTGCCGTGCTCGTCCAGGCCGTAGGCGCGCTGGAACCACGCCGCCTGCATCTCGTCGTCTGTTGCGTGCGGGGCGGCCCAGTCGTCCAGGTCGTCGTCCAGGCCGGTGATCGCGAACAGCTCGGCGATGGGTGCGACCGGGCGTCGGAAGACGGTGGGGTAGCGCACCACCGTCTCCAGCAGCAGTTCCGGTTCGTCGATCGGGCCACCGACGCTGTTGGAGCCGTCGAGGGCGTCGTAGGTCGCGCGCAGGTGCTCGGCGGTGCGCTCGGCCGCCTCCGGGTCGAGGTCGCCCTCGTCGATCCGGGTGACGCGCAGCCGGCCGGCGTCCACGCGGCACGCCACCAGCTCACCGGCCTCGAGGTCGTCGGGGAGCCAGCCCGGGGGACCGAACAGCGACGCATCATGCTCCCGGTCGAAGGTGCCCTGCCAGTAGCGCTGGATCGCCTCACCACCTCCCTCGAGCCACAGCGGCGGTATGAACGTCACGTAGAGGGTGAGGTCCGGGGAGAGGATCAGGCGCTGGTCGGCGATCTCGGCTGCCGCCATCCGGTGGGTGAACGTGCGCCCCTCGGCCAGAGCCGGCAGATACACCAGCCGCCCGTCACGGATCGGCATCAGCCGGGGGATGTCCCACAGCAGGTCCTCGGCCAGGTCCCGTTCGTCGAGGCCGATCACCCCGTCGGTGACCAGGCGATCGATCAGGTCGGCTTCCGGCAGGGGACCGTCGGTCGCGAGGATGCTGCGCGCCGCGAGCGCGACCACGTCGTCCTCGTCGAGGTCGTCGGGTTCGCTGAGCGGCTCCTGCCAGCCGTCGAGCTCCGGGGTGTGCCGGTCGTCGTGGTGTTCATCGACCATCAGATGGATCTCCGCGGAGCTGGGTGCATGACTCTCCGGCGGAGGCTACCCGTGCGCCGACGCTGGCTTCCGTCTGCAGACTGCCCCGGCACGCTGAGGATCACACCGGGCGAGTCCCGATCCGGGTGTTGTTGGATCCACACGATGGCTGCCGCTGCGACCCCGATGGCACAACACCCACGCCACCACATCTTCCGTATCGGAAAGCCGACAGAAACTGCGAGTCTGGGGATACGTGACAGTCAACGGCGATGAGGATAAGATTTCTGTATGGGCAAACCATCGTTTTCCGTTGGTTCAGAGATACCATCTGGACGCGTGCCGGTCCGACTGCTGCCTGATCATCTGATCGCCAGCGGGGAGCCAGTCGTGAACACCGAGCGGATCAGCGAACTGGTCGGGCTCGAGCCGAGGTCGGTGCACGCGGGTCTGTCGCGGCTGCGTCGGCAAGGTCGCCTATTCTCCCCGGCTCGGGGCTTGTACGTGGCAGTCCCACCGGAGTACCGGTCCTGGGGGGTTGTGCCGGCACAGTGGTGGATCGACGCGATGATGGACCACCTCTCCCGAAACTATTACGTCGGGTTGTTGACCGCGGCGTCGGTCCACGGCGCTTCCCACCAAGCGCCGCAGGTGTTCCAGGTCGTCGTCGATCACCAGCTCGCCTCCCGTGACATCCACCGGGTCCGCGTCCAGTTCCATGTCTCAGCGGCGTTGTCACGACTGCCGGCTGGCGCCGTCGAGCGGGTCGCGACCGAGACCGGATCGATGGCGGTCTCGTCACGTGAGCTGACCGCAGTCGATCTCGCTGCCAGCCCGGCCCTGTCCGGTGGGTTGGACAACGTGGCGACCGTCCTCACCGAACTCTGCGACCTGGACATCGATCAACTCGCGACCATCGGATCCCTCTACCCGCGCTCGGTGCTCCGGCGTCTCGGATGGCTACTCGACGAGATCGCTGGCCTCAGCCAGCTCGATCCCCTCCAGAGCCTGGCAGATCCAGGCGCCGGCAACATCACACCGCTCGATGTGCACGCTGAAGCGACGGGTCCACGCAACGACAAGTGGGCGATACTGGTGAATACATCCGTAGAACCGGATCTCTGATGGTTCCCCAGGCAGCCCTCAACGCCTGGGCGCAGCAGGCTCCCTGGCCCAACGACCTGGACATCGAGCAGGACCTCATCCTGTCCCGCTCGATCGTCGAGATCGCGAACCATCCCTTGCTCGGCGGCGAGCTGGCGTTCCGCGGTGGCACGAGCCTGCACAAGCTGCACGTTCCACAACCGTGGCGCTACTCCAACGACCTCGACTATGTCCGCACCACCAATGGTCCCATCAAGGAGCTCATGGCAGCCGTCCGGGAGACGATGCACGCGATCGGCCTCGAAGAGACGAGCTATGAAGTCAAGAGCGACATCGCCAACCTGAAGTTCGACGGCGAACCGACCCGAGGGCCCGGCGGACTGCGTGTGAAGGTGGAGATCAACACCCGCGAGACCACGCCGTTCGCTGAGCCCATCGCGTTGCCGTACACGGTGACCAATCCGTGGTTCACCGCACGGGCTGACGTCCTCACCTTTTCGCTGGAAGAGTTGCTGGGAACGAAGTTGCGCGCGCTCTACCAGCGGCGCAAGGGGCGGGACTTGTTCGACCTGTGGATCGGGCTTGAGCACCTGTCAGCGGACCCAGACGCGGTCATCGACGCCTACCACCATTATCTCGCGCTCTCCGGTGTCTCGGTCGACCCGGCCGAGTTCGAGCGCAACCTCGAAGCGAAGGTGTCCCACGAAGGTTTCCGGAGGGACTTGGACCAACTGCTCCGCGGGCTCCCAGCCGGCTACACGCCAGAGGTGGGTGTCGCGGTCGTTCGTGACCGGATCCTTGCAAGGCTTCGCTGACGACAAGGCCACGTCGTCGAGGAAGTGGACCGGCCGATAGACGCGGGACGTCAGATGCGTTCGACGGTGTCCGGTCGGGGGTCGATGCGGGCGCGGGTGTCGAGCACGCGCGGGGCGCTGCGTGCCACCTCGGCGTAGTCGACGTCGTCGTGGTCGGTCAGGATCAGCGCGAGGTCGCAGGTCGCGAGGTGGTCGGGTTCGAGTTCGCCCTGCAGGTCGTGGCCGGCGAAGGTCGCGGAGCGCGCCGCTGCGTAGCGATCCACGATCGTCAGCTCCGCACCGAGTTCGGCGAGCTGCTCGATGACGGGGCGTGCGGGTGTCTCGCGGGTGTCGCCGACGTTGGGTTTGTAGGAAACGCCGAGCACCAGGATCCTCGAGCCGTTGACCGCCTTGCGGTCGAGGTTCAAGGCCGCGGTGATGCGGCGCACGACGTAGTGGGGCATGTGCTCGTTGATGTCGTTGGCGAGTTCGATGAAGCGGAAGTTCTCGCCGAGGGTGGTCTTGACCCGCCACGACAGGTAGCTCGGGTCGACGGGCAGGCAGTGGCCACCGACGCCGGGGCCCGGCCGGAACGCCATGAAACCGAAGGGCTTGGTCGCCGCCGCGTCGATGGCGGCGTTGACGTCGATCTGCAGGCCGTGGGCGAACATCGCGATCTCGTTGACGAGCGCGATGTTGACGTGCCGGAAGGTGTTCTCGAGGATCTTGGTGAGCTCGGCCTCGCCGCAGCCGGGGACCTCGACGATGTCCTTGACGAAGGCGCCGAAGAAGGCTGCGACGGCCTGGGTGGATGGCTCGTCGATGCCACCGACGACCTTCGGGGTGTTGTGCAGCCCGTAGGTGGGGTTGCCCGGATCGATGCGCTCGGGGGAGTAGGCCAGCAGGAAGTCGTCGCCGGAGGTCAGCCCGGAGACCTCCGTCAGCAACGGGCCGAGCAGTTCCGTGGTCGTGCCCGGGTAGGTGGTCGATTCGAGGACCACCAGCGCGCCGCGGGTGAGGTGCTCGCCCGCCATGCGGCCGGCGCTGCGGATGAAGGACAGGTCCGGCAGGCCCTCCTCGAGCGGCGTCGGCACGGAGATGACCGCCACGTCGAAGGCTGCGAGGTCCGCCGGGTCGGTCGTCGGTCGGTAGCCGCGCTCGAGTGCCGCCTGCAGCACCTGGTCGGGCACATCCTCGATGTAGGAGTGGCCGTCGGCGAGTGCGGCGGCGCGCGCCTCGTTCGGTTCGAGCCCGACGACGTCGAAGCCGGCCTCGCTGGCCCGCATGGCCACGACCAGGCCGACGTAGCCCTGCCCGAGCACGGCGACGCGGGCCGTTCGGGCTTCCAGTCGCTCGAGCAATGGGCGTGACATCGCTCCTCCTTCGTCGGTCGCGCGGTGGCCGCGGATCCTCCCACGCTAGGGCGGACGCTATCTCGGTTGGTCCTGTCGGTGCCGGTTCGCTCGCGTACCGTGTTGGTCGTGGTCCGTGATGGTCGGGGCTTCCGGCGTTCGGCCAGTCCGCACGGGGAACGGTGAGGCCATGCGTCGTGTCCGCACTCGCAGTTTCGCCGCCGTCGCCGCGGCGGCGGTCCTGCTCGCCGGTTGTTCCCCGTCGCTGGGTGATGGCGACGGTCCTGGCGGTGATGGGGCGGACAGCACAGAGGCCGGAGGGGACGCTGTCGCTGTGCCGAGACCGGAGGAGGCACCACCGGCCGAGGACCCGCAGCCTGAGTCAACGGAGCAGGATCCCCCGTCGCCGCCCGAGCCGATGCGGGCCGAAGGCTGCCCGGCACCCGAGCCCATGAGCGACCCGGACGGTCCACAGGCACAGGCCAGGGTGCTGGACCGCGGTGGCGACGGTCGTCCACGCGTCGAAGCCGTCGTCTATCCCCGGCCCGACCACGAGGGCAGCCCGTGGTCCCACTGGGGGCAGGGCCTGGTCCTGGACGATGGCCGGTACTGGTCGGCCATCGGCGATCACCTCGGACCGGACGGAAACAGCTACTTCTTCGCCTACGACCACGAGTCCTCCACCCTGACTCGCTTCGGCGACGTGCTGTCGAACGTGGAGCATCAGCCCGGAGCGTGGGGTTTCGGGAAGGTGCACGGACAGCTCGTCCAAGGACCGTGTGGTGAGGTCTGGGCCTCGACCTACTGGGGGACACGTCGAGGACTCACCTTCTCCGACGGCTACGAGGGAGACGTGATCCTTCGCCTCGATCTTGCGTCCCACGAGATCGAACCCGTCGTCACGCCGGTGCCACGCCGAGGCATCCCTTCGCTCGCGGGTGCCCCCCAGGTTGGTCTGCTGTACGGCGAGGCCGTCGATCCCGACACGGACGAGGGACGGTTCTTCGTGGTGGACATGGGGTCGGGTGAGGTCATCCTGGACGACGAGGTCGAGGGGCACACCGGCTTCCGCAACATCCTCGTCGCCGCGGACGGCAGCGCCTACATCGCGGTTGGTGACCACCGCTTGGCGGCTTTCCGACCAGGGTCGGAGTCCCTGGAGCCAGCCGATCTCCGCCTCCCGGGGGAGTGGTTGCGTGCCTCGACCGAACCTGCCGCCGACGGGACGGTCTACGGCGCGACGCGGAACCCGGATCGGTTCTTCTCGGTGACGCCGGACGGCTCGGTCCAGGACCTCGGCGATGCCCGCGGCTACACCGCGTCCATGGCGCTGAGCCCTGACGGCGACGGGTTCCTGTACGTCCCGGGTGCGCACGGCAACAGCTGGGAGCAGGGGACCCCGCTGCTGTGGGTCGACGGGGCGACGGGCGAACATCGGACCGTGGTGGAACTGCACGACCTCGGGGTGGAGGCCTTCGATCTGCGCCTCGGAGGGACCTACAGCATCGCGGTCGATGCCGATGAGCGTGTGGCCTACATCACCATGAACGCCGGTGAAGCGGGCGAGGCATCCTTCGGCGAGGTGGTCCTCGTGATCGTGGAGCTGCCGTGAGCCGTCGTGCGCTCTGGTGCTGCATCGTCGGCCTCCTGATCATCGGTGCATGCACCGCAACGCCGGAGGGCGAGCCCTCGGTGGATGCGGAGACGGATGGGGCCGAGGAGGAGAGGCCAGAGGAGGAGACCGGTCAGCCGGTACCGACCGTCGATGACGATGACGATGACGCTGGCGGCGACCCGCTCTCCCCACAGGGAGACCTCCCCGTGGCGATGTGCTGGAGCTTCGATATCGCCGGCGATCCTGGGGGCATCGAGCTCGCCGACGACACCGAGGGGTTGGGGTTCAATGCGCCGCTGACCGGCATGCTGGGACACGCGTTCGCTGCTGGCGACCTGACGGCGGACGGCTGGTTGGATGTCTTCGTCGGTTCCTTCGCCGACCGTCCCGAGGACGTCTACCAGGTGCGTGGCGCCTCCGGACCGTCACCCGATCGCGTGTTGCTCGGTGGTCCGGGCGGGCTGGCGGTCGACGACCGATTCCCGAGCGTGCGCGAGCGGACGAGTGGCGCGCTGTTCGCCGATCTGACGCTGGACGGCCACCTCGACCTCGTTGCCGCACGCAACCCTCGAGGCGAGGGGCGTGGTGCGGGCCCGACCACCGTCTACCGCAACGACGGCGCCGAGCTCAGCGAGGCTGCCGCGCTGCTCCCGGATGTCGCCGCGCGCGCGGTCGCCCCGCTGGACCTCGACGGAGATGGGAAGCTCGACCTCTTCGTCGTTGCCGACCGGTGGGGCGGGGGCTCGTCGGTCCTGCTCCGCAACGATGGTGAGCTGTCGTTCACCGATGTCACGGCTGCAGCCGGCCTTCCAGTGGAAGGCCTCCACGGGCTGGGCGCGGGCGCTGCCGACCTCACCGGCAACGGGCACACCGACGTGTTCGTCGCGGGCGACAACCGCCTGTTCATCAACCGCGGGGATGGGACGTTCCGGGAGGCTGACAGCGGGGTGTTCGACTGGGAGACCTTCGGCAACGAGGACGAGGTCGCCGGCATCGCGATCGCGGACCTGACACGCAACGGACGACCCGACATCGTGCTCGGTCACCACTACAACAGCACCGTGGACTTCGGCGAGCGGGTCCCGATCCGCCTCTACCTCAACGACGGGGTTGACGATCGCGGTGATCCCACCTTCCGCGATGTGACCGAGCAGGCTGGCCTTGCAGATCTGCCGACGAAGGCTCCCCACGTCGAGCTCGCGGATATCGACAACGACGGGTGGCCGGACATCGTGACCAGCGCGTCCGCGAAGGGTGGGAAGGAGCCTGCCATCTTCCGCCACGAGGGTCTGGTCGACGGGATCCCACGTTTCTCGACGCCCGAGGGGCTCGGTGAGGAGCAGTACTGGGTCACCGGTGGTGCGATCGACCTCACGCGCGACGGTCGTCTGGAGATCCTGCAGGTCGAGTGGTTCCCGGAGCTGCCGAGCCGGCTGTGGGTCAACACCGGCGACGTGGGGAACGCCATCCAGGTGCAGGTGCCACCTCACGCGTTCGGTGCCGCGGTGGAGGCCTATGAGACCGGCGAACTCGGAGAGCCGGACGCTCTGATCGCTTCCCGCGAGGTGATCGGCTCGATCGGGTACGCCGCCGGTGGGCCACCGATCGTCCACCTGGGTCTCGGCGATCGCGCATCCATCGACCTGCGGGTCACGCTCCCGGACGGCCGTGTCGCGGAGCTCGTCGACACCCCCGTCAACCGGCACCTCAGGGCGGCCGGGGACTGCCCGTGACGGACGAGGCCGCCCCTCGGCGATGTGTGTGAACCGCTCAGCTGGTCAGTTCGGCTGGACGAAGTTGTGGACGACCCACAGCACCCCGTTCGCGTCCTCTGCGGCGCCCACACCGACGTAGGTGAAGCTGCCGACGATGTTGGCTTTGTGGGTCGACGAGCTCAGGAACCGTTGGTGCATCGCGGCCGCGTCGGCCGGCTGGATGTGGCCGACGTTCTCCGCGACCTGGCCGGAGCCCACCGCGTCCCAGAGCTGCTGGGCGAAGTTCGGATTGTGCGCCAGGCTGCCGTCCTTGGCCATCTGCTCCGCCCACCGCTGGGCGATCCGGTCGGCACCGCTGTGACGCTGGAGTGGCGAGACGCCGGCGCTGTCACGGGTGCTGTTGATCAGCGAGAACGACGTGCTCGCGGCACCCGACCGTGCGGACACCGTCGGGGCGGGGTCCGGCGTGTCGGACTTCGTCTTCTCGGAACTCGCGGGGGGTGGGTCCGAGCTCTTCGGTTCCGGTTCCGTGGTGGTCGTGGTCGACGGCTCGGACCGGTCGCGGTCCGGTTCAGGTGCTGGCTCGGGTTCCGGTGTTGGTTCGGGTTCCGGCTCGGGTTCGGGGGTTGGCTCGGGCTCCGGCTCGGGTTCCGGTTCGGGCTCTGGTTCCGGTTCGGGCTCTGGTTCCGGTTCGGGCTCTGGTTCCGGTTCGTCGGGCTCCTGGACCAGCTGGGGCTCTGCCGGTGGGGCGTCCGGTATCGACGACTCCTCGGACGAGGACGCGCTCAGGACAGCCGGTTCCACCCGGATCGCGGGCGGGGGAGGTTCGGCACGGTCGGTGGCGACGTCGAACCGATCCGCCTCCTGCGGGGCGCCCAGGCCCATGCCGACGACGAGCACCAGGAGGCCGGCCAGGGTGGTGCGCGCGACGAGTCGGAGGTACAGGACGGGCCCTTGAGAGAGGTGACGGGCGAGAGGATAGGCGCCTGCACGACCCGTCGCCGACGAACGGAACGTTCCGTGCTCCGATCGCTGCCGGGTCACGGACCGGGATGCCCTCCGGGTTCTGCAGCAACTCAGCGTCCGAGCAGGTCGCTGTGATCCGACCCCATCGCCCCGCGCCGTGCCGGATCCGGCGTCTGATGTTCGGCCGGTGCTGCCCCGAGGTAGAAGGGTTGGGTGTAGGTGGCGGCGCGGCCGTCGCCGCGCAGCACCGCACGCACGTAGCTGCCGAGCTGCTCGTCGTTGAGTGCGAGCCGCTCGCCGTCGCCGAGGGGTACGCCGTCGTCGGTGCTCCAGGTGATCGTGTCGTAGCGGGTCGCCTCGATGGAGATGGCGGCGGGGGTCACGTCGATGCGTTCGATCATGGGGGCCGCGGTCCAGAAGCCCGATCCGCCGTCGTCGTGGCGGTCGTCGGAGGCGCCGCGGGGATCGTGGACGAACCAGTAGGCACCGGCGGTCATGGCCTCGCGCAGTGCGGCCTCGTCGCGGTCGGGCAGCAGGTAGACGTGGTAGTTGCGGCCGATGTGGGACGCCTGGTGTGAGTCGTCCACGGAGCTGCCCCAGAGGGGGTAGTGGCTGCCGGCCCGGCGCATCGCGGTCACCAGGTGATCCCAGCGCTGCCGGTCCTGCGGGCAGCGGTCGCCTTGGTTGAACACCTCGATCGCGTGCAGGTGGCGGTGGCGGTCGAACAGTTCCAGGTAGAAGCTCAGGCTGCGGTCGTAGCGGCCGGGGTGGTTGATCTGTGCCAGGCCGCCGCGTACGCCGATCTGGTCGATGATCCAGGGCAGGTCCTCAGCGAACCGGTCGTGGGTCCCGCCCCGCAGTTCCTCCTCGGTCCACACCCCGGTGAAGTAGCCGTTGACGTGGTCGATCAGGGAGAACTCGTTGCCCTCGACGGCCAGCATGCCGAGCTCGTCGGGATCGCGTCCGTAGCTGGTCCACGGCCATGTCGAGCCGCGCTCCGTGCCGGGCCAGCCGGGGATCGCGTCATGGTCGGTCAGCGCGAGGATGTCGTAGCGCTTCGCGTGGTGCTCATCGATCACCTCTGCGGGGGACTGGGTGCCGTCCGACTCGGTGGTGTGGGCGTGCATGCTCGCCTTGCACCGGGTATGGGAGGACCAGTCCACCCCGGCGTAGGGGTTGCGCATGACACGTTTCACGGGGAGGTCCAGCGAGGGGAGGAGGCGGGAGCGGTACGACGGTAGGGCACGGCGGTGGTGGGTCCGGTCGGGTGGGGGGTCAGACCCTGCGACAGACGGGTGGGAACGTTCCGTGCGCTACCGTTCCGCTCCGCGGCCGGTCAGGGAGGTGGGGTACGTGGAACACGACGTGCTCGGCACGCGGGTCGAGGTGTCCGGCGATGCCTTCCAGCGCAACCGGGACCGCAACCTCGAACTCATCGCGCAGATCGGCGAGCAGTTGGCGCTCGCCCGTGCCGGAGGCGGTCCGGACAAGCTCGCCCGCCATCGCAGCCGTGACAAGCTCACGATCCGGGAGCGCATCGCGCTGCTGATCGACCCCGACAGCTCGTTCCTCGAGTTGCAGCCGCTGATCGGGTGGGACACCGACTTCCACGTCGGCGGCTCGACCGTGCAGGGGATCGGTGTGGTGGCCGGCGTCGAGTGCCTCATCGGCGGCGCCGATCCGACCGTGAAGGGTGGTGCGTCCAACCCCTACAGCGTCACCAAGGCCCTGCGCGGGCTGCAGATCGCGCGCGAGAACCGACTGCCGGTCATCAACCTGACCGAGTCCGCCGGCGCCGACCTCACCACCCAGAAGGACATCTTCGTCCGTGGTGGGCGCACCTTCCACGACCTCACCGCCCTGTCGAAGGCCGGCATCCCGACCATCAGCCTGGTGTTCGGATCGTCGACCGCCGGTGGCGCGTACGTGCCCGGCATGAGCGACTACGCCGTGATGATCGAGGAACGCTCGAAGGTGTTCCTCGGCGGGCCGCCACTGGTGAAGATGGCTACGGGGGAGGAGGCCTCCGAGGAGGAGCTCGGCGGCGCAGAGATGCACGCCAAGTTGTCAGGGCTGGCGGACCACCTCGCGGTCGATGAACACGACGGGATCCGCATCACCCGGCAGATCGTCGCCGGGTTGGGGTGGCAGAAGCTCGGCCCCGGCCCGACCTTGCCGGCCGACCCGCCGGTGCACGACCCGGAGGAGCTGCTCGGGATCGCCAGCGTCGATCTGCGCGAACCGTTCGACAGCCACGAGGTGCTCGCCCGGGTCCTGGACGGCAGCCGGTTCGAGCGCTTCAAGCCGTCGTACGGCACCAACCTCGTCACCGGCTGGGGATCGATCCACGGCTTCCCGGTCGGGATCCTCGCCAACAACGGGGTGCTGTTCAGCCAGGAGGCGGAGAAGGGCGCGCAGTTCATCCAGCTGGCCAACCGCCGCAGCGTCCCGCTGGTGTTCCTGCAGAACATCACCGGGTTCATGGTCGGCCGCGACTACGAACAGGGCGGCATCATCAAGGACGGCGCCAAACTCATCAACGCCGTCACCAACTCCGAGGTGCCACACATCACCCTGATGACGGGAGCCTCCTACGGCGCCGGGAACTACGGGATGTGCGGGCGCGCCTACGACCCGAGGTTCCTGTTCAGCTGGCCCAACCACCGCATCGCCGTGATGGGCCCGCAACAGCTCGCCGGGGTGCTGTCCATCGTCGCGCGCGCGGCCGCCGAGAACCGCGGCGAGACCTGGAACGACGAGCAGGACGCCGGCATCCGGCGCATGGTCGAGGACCAGATCGAGAAGGAGTCCAACGCCTTCTACGCCACCGGCCAGGGGTGGGACGACGGGATCATCGATCCCCGCGACACCCGTGACGTGCTCGGCCTGGCGTTGTCCGCCGCCCACTCCGACGAGGTCCGTGGTGCCACGGGCTTCGGGGTGTTCCGGATGTGATGGCTCCCGTGCCCCCGTCTGCTGGGTCGTCGTCTGCCGCGCCGCGCCTGCCCCGCCGCGTGCTCATCGCCAACCGGGGCGAGATCGTCGTCCGCATCGCCCGCACCTGCGCCGCGATGGGCATCGACACCGTCGCGGTCTACTCCGACGCCGATGCCGACGGGCTGCACGTCCGCGCCTGCGACCAGGCCGTCAGCCTCGGCGGCACCGCGGCCGTCGACACCTACCTGCGCGCCGACCTCATGATCGCCGCCGCCCGCAAGACCCGTGCCGACGCGATCCACCCCGGGTTCGGGTTCCTGGCCGAGGATGCCGCGTTCGCCCAACTGGTCCTCGACGAGGGGCTGACCTGGATCGGGCCCCAGCCGGACGTGATCGCCCAGATGGGTGACAAGCTGGCTGCCAAGACCGCGATGGAGGCTGCCGGGGTGCCGGTGCTACCCGGCGTCGCCCTGGCCGATCCCGGCGCCGCTGACGATGCGTCAGCTCCCTCCAGCCCCGAGCAGCTGCTG
>SLHP01000055.1 GCA_007136095.1 Nitriliruptoraceae bacterium | reverse complement strand
TCTGGAGCCTGCCCGGGGGTGGTCCGTGCGCCAGGACGCGCGTCCCGGCCCTCGAGGCCCGGCACGCCATCCGGCGGACCGGCGTGCTCCGGCCGACCCTCGGGCTTCGGGAACCCGCCACGACCGACCTGGTCCCGGACGGCGTGGCCCGGTGGCGATTCGAACCCCGGCATCTGCTTGTGGAGCCCCGGGGCATGTGAGACACCGGGCGCGCCCTGTGCCGGTGCCGGCAGCGTGATCCCGACCCGGTTGGCGACGTCCGACATGACCTGCTGCGCCGGAGCGGGGAGCGATCCCAACCCGGCGAGGGTCGCGACCAGCGCGAACCCGGCGGCGACAGCAACTCCGGCTACCCGGTACCCCGCACGTCCGTGCCCGGTCGCCACGCCGTGAACCGATCCGCGGCCCGCCTCCGCCTGCATGGCGCGCAGGTGGCGCTGCATCGTCAGCTCATCCGGCCCATCACCCAGGACCGCCGACGTGCGATCGAGGAACGCGGCCAGTTGGGGATCCTCGGCGCGATCGACGATCGGATCCCCGACGGACCGCCCCGCCTCGGCGGGGTCCTCGGGTCGTCCGGCTGACTGGTTCATCTCACCCCTATCAGCGCCGCTCACCGACGTTCGGAGGCGGTGGATCCGGCGCCGTGCGCTCTCCGAGCAGGGTGCGCAGTCGATCCAGCCCTCGTTTCGTCAGCGCTTTGACCGCATCCGGCGTCCGGCCGGTCACCTTCGCGGTCTGTGCCACGCTCAGATCGCCGAGCAGCCGGAGCAGCAGCACCTCGCGCTGCTCATCGGTCAGACGGTCCAGCAATGTCAGCGCGTCGTCGATTTCCAGCTCCTCCAGGGCGGTCGACTCTGCGCCGGTGACCACCGGCAGCGCGGCTTCGATCATGTCCGCACCGACGGCGTCCGATGGTTTGCGGGACCGGCTACGTCGGGCGTCGAGCAACCGTCGGTGCGCGATCGTGAACGCCCACGAGCGGAAGTTGCCCTCATCGCCGGTGAACCGGTCGATGTCGCGCACCAGCTGCAGCATCGTCTCCCCGAGCACGTCCTCGGGGTCGGGGGCGTTCTGGCCGCGCAGGTACCCGAGCAGGGGCCCCGCCAGGTCGCGATAGACCGCCGCCCACGCCGCATCGTCCCCACGCCGTGCGGCGTGGAGAACGTCGATGAAACGGTCACCGAGCGTGGCTTCCCCCGGCCTCGAACACCCATGAACGTATTCCCTCACCCGGCACCTATGCTGTAGTCCGAACCCGCTCACCGCGGTGTGTCGGCCGGTTGCAGTCCTCTGCCGACCGACCGTCAGCCGCCGACCCGGAGCGTTTGTGCCAACCCAACGTGTGCACAGCCCGACGGCAGCCGGTCACCGTTCCGGGGTGCCGGCCCTCGCCGCCTCGGTCGGGATCGACCGGGTCCGGGAGCGGTACGCGGGCGCGCAGGCGGTGGTGACCGGCGGCGCCGGGTTCGTCGGTGCGCACGTGTGCCGGGCCATGCACGCCGCGGGCCTGCGCGTGCACGCCATCGATTCGCTGATCACCGGCAGTCGCAGCAACCTCGCCGACCTCCTGGACCAACCAGGTGTCACGCTCGAGGAAGCCGATGTGGTCGACCACCTCGAGGTCCCTGAGGATGTCGCCGTCGTGCTGCACCTGGCGTCGCCCGCCTCGCCCGTGGACTACCTCCGCCATCCGATCCACACCCTGAAGGTCGGGTCGATCGGGACGCTGCACGCCCTGGGCGTCGCGAAGGCGACGGGGGCCCGGTTCCTGCTGGCCTCCACCTCGGAGGTGTACGGCGACCCGCAGGTGCACCCGCAGCCGGAGACCTACCTCGGCAACGTCGATCCGACCGGGCCACGTGGCGTCTACGACGAGGCCAAGCGGTTCGGCGAGGCGATGACCTACGCCTACGAGCGTGACCATGCCGTCGAGGTACGCGTCGCCCGGATCTTCAACACCTACGGCCCGGGCATGCGCGCGGACGATGGCCGCCTGGTCCCCACCCTGATCGGGCAGGCCCTCGCCGGTGAAGCGCTCACCATCCACGGCGACGGCGAGCAGACCCGGTCCCTGTGCTTCATCGACGACCTCGTCGACGGACTGCTCAGACTGCTGGTGGCCGACCGGTCCGCGCCGTGCAACCTCGGCTCGGACGTCGAGGTGACCGTTCTGGACGTCGCCGACCGCATCCGTGGTCTGATCGACAGCAACCTCGAGGTGGTCCACATCGATCGTCCCAGCACAGATCCACAGCGTCGACGTCCGGACCTCCGCGTGGCGCGCGACCTGCTGGGCTGGCAGGCGGAGGTCGACCTGGACGACGGCCTGCAACGCACGATCGCCTGGGCGCGGTCAGCACGGTCCTGAGCGGTGCGCCGCCGTCGGGTCCGCCGTCGGTCCGCCGTCCGTCACACGGCGGTCAGGCCCAGGTTCGCGTGGATCTCGCGGGTCGCTGACGACCGGTTGAGCGTGTAGAAGTGCAGCCCCGGGGCGCCAGCGTCCAGCAGTTCCCGACACAGGTCGGTGGCGACCTCCACCCCCAGTCGACGGACCGCGGCCGGGTCGTCCTCCACCTCACGCAGCCGGGCCACCAGTTCGGCGGGGACCTCCGCACCGGACAGCTCCGCGAAGCGCACGATCTGTCTGACGTTGGTGATCGGCATGATGCCGGGAAGCACCGGCGTGGTGCAGCCCCGGGCAGCCAGGTCGGCCACCATGTCGCGGTAGTCGGACGCGCGGAAGAAGAACTGGGTGACCCCGAAGTCGGCCAGCTCCAGCTTGCGGGCCAGGTGGTCCCGGTCCGTCGCCAGATCGGGGGCCAACGGATGGCCCTCTGGGTGTGCCGCGACGCCGACCGCGAATGCGCCGTCACCGACCTCCCGAGCCAGCTGCACCAGGTCGGTGGCGTGCTCGAGCTCCCAGAACGCGTCGGGATCGTCCTTCGGCGGGTCCCCGCGCAGGCACATCACGTTGGTCACGCCGGCGTCGCGGTAGCGCTCGAGGATCGTGGCCAGCTCGTCGCGGGTGTGGTTGACGGAGGTGAGGTGCGCCATCGGTGTCAACGTGGTCCGGCGCAGCAGGTCGGCGACCAGACGGTGGGTGCGGTCACGGGTCGAGCCGCCGGCACCGTAGGTCACGGACACGAACGATGGTGACAGTGGCTCGAGCTCGTCGATTGCCCGCCACAGGATCTTCTCGCCCTCGTCGGTCCCCGGCGGAAACAGCTCGAACGAGGTGGTCCGGCCACGGGCGAGCAGATCGTCGATGCGGGTCACGGAACTCCTCGCGGAGGTGGGCGCGGAGGTGCGGTGTCCCGACCAGGCTACGCCGGGTTCGGAGCCGGCTCGCGCGGCAGCCGGAGAACGGTGCGGTGGGCCCGGTGCGGTGCACGCGGTGGGAGCCACGCGGTCCGGGCTACTCGGCGGGGACGAGCTTCATCCGCACGTCGACGGCCACCACGCCCTGCCCATCCGGGAGGACGAACACCGGGTTCAGATCCAGCTCGGCGATCTCCGGCAGGTCCTCGACCATGGCGTTGATGCGGTGGAGCAGATCCTTGAGTGCGGCGACGTCGGCCGGCGGCGCACCGCGGTAACCCCGCAGCTGGGGTGACATCCGCAACCGGTCGAGCATGCCGTCCACGTCGTGATCGGTCAGCGGCGTGATACGCACGCTGACGTCACCGAGCAGTTCGACCAGTGTCCCACCCGCGCCGGTCAGCACGATCGGTCCGAACGAGGGGTCGTGGGTCACGCCGACGACCATCTCGATGCCGTCGTCCACCATCTCCTGGACGAGGAAGTTCTCGGCGTGCTCCCCCAGGCCGAGTTCCTGCAGGTGTGCCTGCATGTCCCGGATGGCGTCGCTGACCTCCTCCGGGGTGGTCAGGTCGAGCACGACACCGCCCACGTCGGCCTTGTGGATCTCGGTGGTCAGCTTGACCGTGACCGGTCGGTCCATCTCGCGCTGGACGTCGGCACCCTCGTCGGGGGTCTGCACGATGCGCCCGGTGCCGAGGGGGACGCCGTAGGCGCCGAGGATCGCCGAGGCGGACTCGTTGGAGGCCCAGACACCGGTCGGCGTCTCGGCCTGCGCCAGCTCCTGCTCGACGACGCGCCGTGCGGCGGCCGGATCCAGTCCGTCGGGCGTCACGACGTTGCCAAGGGGGCGGCGGCGCCAACCTGCGTAGCGGGCGACCCGACCCAGCGCCCTCGCAGCGGTCTCGGGGAAGCTGAACGTCGCAACACCGGCAGCGGTGAGCTCGTCGGGTCGGGCCTGGTTGGACATGACCACGGCGACGAGCGGGACGTGCTCGGGGACGTCGGCACGTGCGTCGATCAACGCCTGTATCACCGCGGAGCTGTCCGTGATCCCGGCGGGGATGAAGATCACGAAGATGATGTCGACCTCGTCGGCATGACCGAGGACGCGCAGCGCGCGTGTGTACGACTCGGACGATGCCGACGCGATCATGTCCACGGGGTTGCCGATGCCGGCCTCGGCCGGAAGGAAACCGGCGAGTTCCTCCTGGGTCCGTTCCGACAACGTCGGGAGGTCCAGCCCGTTGGACTCCAGCGCATCGGCCGCGAGGATCGCCGGCCCCCCCGCGTTGGTCAGCACCGCGACCTTGGTGCCTCCGGGGAGCCCCTGGCTGGCCAGGAGTGTGGCGACGTCGAACATCTCCTCCAGCGTGTCGGTGCGGATCACTCCGGTCTGCTCGAACAACGCGCCGACGGCGGTGTCGCCACTGCTGATCGCCGCGGTGTGCGATGACGCGGCACGGACCCCTGACGAGGTCCGCCCGGATTTGACCGCGACGATGGGCTTGCTCCGTGACATGCGACGGGCGATCCGTGAGAACTTGCGCGGGTTGCCGAAGGACTCGAGGTACATGAGTACGACGTCGGTGTCGGGATCGTCCTCCCAGTACAGCAGCAGGTCGTTGCCGGAGATATCCGCCTTGTTGCCGACCGAGACGAACGTGGAGATGCCGAGACCGAGTCGGTTCATGTGGCGCAGGACCGCCAGCCCGAGGGCACCGGACTGCGAGGACATCGACACCCGACCCGGCGCCGGGAACGTGCGCGCGAAGGTCGCGTTCATCCGGACGTCGGGCGAACCGTTGAGCAGTCCCATGCAGTTCGGCCCGATCAGGCGCAGACCATGTCCCCGGGCGCGCTCCAGCAGGTCGTCCTGTCGGGCCTGGCCCTCATCACCCGACTCCGCGAACCCCGAGGTCACCACGCACACCGCGGCGATCCCGAGGTCGCCCGCCTGGTCCACCACGTCGTTGACGAGCGCAGCGGGCACGCAGACCACCACGAGGTCCGGGGTTCGGGGACAGTCCGCCAGTTCGGCGTAGGTGGCAACGCCCTGGACGTACTCCGCGTTCGGGTTGACCGGGTAGACCACCCCCTGGAACCCGCCTTCCAGCAGGTTGTTCAGGACCAGTGCACCGATCGCCTGTGGGTCACGTGATGCACCGACGACCGCGATGCGCTCCGGGCGGAAGAAGCGGGTGAGCGCCGCCTGTGCCGCGGTGCGGTCGGACGCGTCGATGACGTCGAGGAAGCGGTCCCCGAACGCCACCTCGAGGTCGGATCTGACCACGCCGCCCTCGTCGCGGTCCGATCGGTACTCGAGGCCGAGTTCGCGCACGAGGTTCAACATCCGGACGTTGTCGGCCAGGATGTCACCGGTCAGTTGGGTGATGCCGGCCTCGTTGGCGGCGATGGCCACCTGCCGGACCAGCGCGGTGCCGATGCCCCGGCCCTGCTCGCCGTCCTCGATCAGCGCGGCGAACTCGGCTTCGTGCCGGGCGTCGGGGTCGCGTTCGTAGCGGGCGACGCCGACGATGCGTTCGTCATCGCCTCGGCCGCGGGTCGCGACGACCGCGAACTGCAGGTCGGGATCGAGGTTCGTGAACCGCTTGACCGTCTCCTCGTCCATGCGGAACGGCCCCAGGAAACGCCGCCGCCGCGACTCCGCAGAGGTGCGTTCCCACATGCCGAGGATGCGTGCGTCGTCGTCCGGGGTGATCGGACGGAGCGTCACGGTGGTGCCGTCGGGAAGGACATGGTCGTGGCGCTGCATGAGCCCTCGTTGGCGTCAGTTTGCTGGCGACGTCATCTTCGCCGCTCCGGGGAGGCGGGCGGGAGGTAACCGAGCCTACGCGACACCGTTCGTCAAGGGCGGTCCGGCCCTTGCGTGTCGGTGTTCGGCCAGGCAGCATCATCGGACGCGGCACGGGAGGATGCATCGATGGCACGTCCCTACGATCGAGCCAGGGCCGACGCGGAGAGTCGCCTCGAGGCGTTGGACGATGCCGAACTGCTCGACCCACCGTCCGACGAGCAGGTGGGCGACGTCGAGGTTGTCGGCGAGGACCGGAACGCGACCGATGCATCGACCCCGGGTGTCGTGGACCCGGACGAGTACGGCGTCCACGTCGATGACCCGGGATCGGACCTCCTCGACGACGATATGGACGTCGGGCTACGCGATGACGGTGAAGCCACGGCGCTGGACGTCCTCGCCGAGACCTTCAACGCCCGGGACCTCGACGGGGTGATGCAGATCATGGCGGCTGACGGTGAAGCGCCGGGCCTGCTCGGCTACGACCGCGACAACCTGCCGGACGAGGTCGAGGACCTGTGGCGCCGCCGGCCGACCTGCTGCCTGACGCGTGGCTACCACGCGGACGAACACATCGGGGTGCTCTGGGAGCACGATGGGAGCGCCTGGTGGCGGGTCGCCGCCGTCCACGTCAACGACGTCCAGGATGGGATGATCGGCGTTGTCGCGTTCTCCGAGGACGCCGCGCTGCTCGACACCCTGGAAGCGGATCCACCCGACCCCAACGACCTCGAGGAAGGTGCCCGCTGGACGGAATGGGAAGAGGGTGCCGACGCCGAATCCGGGCACAACCACATCTGATCGGGGTCGGGTCGGCGGGAGTGGTCCGAGAAGCTGACAGATGCGCCGGTTCGATGCACTCGGGGATCTGCGGCCGGGGCCCGGGTGGTCAGGTCGCGCGACGTGGGATCCGGTCGGCCGGGTCGGCGTCTGCGATGTCGGCCCAGCTCGGACGATCGAGCGTGAAGACCTCACCGAGCGTGGCGTAGCTGCTGCCCGACAGTCGGCCCACCGGATCGAGCTTCTGCGGGTCGATCCGTCCGTCGGTCCACACGCTCGGATCGACATGGACGTGGGTGACCTCGCCGACGACGAGGTTGCCGTTGCCGATCGGCAGGTCGTGGACGACACGGCACTCCAGGTGTGCCTTGGCGCGGGCGACACGCGCCGGTGTGACGGTCACGGACGGGGCGGCGTCCAGCCCGACCCAGCCGAACTCGTCGACACCCGCAGGCGCATCGGCCGCCGTGGCATTCATCTCCTCGACGAGGTCGAGCGTCACCACGTTGACAACGAACTCCCCCGTCGCGCGGACGTTGCGCAACGTGTCCTTCACCCCCGTCGAGACGAAGAGCACGTGCGGTGGGTCGTTGGCGACGACGTTGAAGTAGGAATGTGGCGCGAGGTTGCGCACACCGTCCTCGCTGACCGTCGAGACCCACGCGATCGGCCGCGGGATCACCAACCCGGTCAGCAGGAAGTACAGCGCACGCGGCTCCCAGGCAGCGGAATCCAGCTCGAGGGGGTCATCGGTCATCGAAGTACGTGGCCTCCGGGTGGTGCACGGTTCGGGTGCGTGTCCACCCTGCGGCTGACTTGGTTGGTCATCTCGCATTGAAGTACTTCGCCTCCGGGTGGTGCACGGTTCGGGTGCGTGTCCACCCTGCGGCTGACTTGGTTGGTCATCTCGCATTGAAGTACTTCGCCTCCGGGTGGTGCACGACGATCGCGGAGGTGGACTGCTCAGGGTGGAGCATGAACTCATCGGTGAGTTCGACGCCGATCTGTGACGGGTCGATCAGCTTGAACAGCTTCTCCTGGTCCTCGAGGTCCGGGCAGGCGGCGTAGCCGAACGAGTAGCGCGACCCGCGGTAGCCCTGACGGAACCAGTCCTTGACGGTCGGTCCGTCGTCCGCCACGACCTCCAGTTCCTGGCGGATCCGGCGGTGCCACAACTCGGCCAGGGCCTCGGCCATCTCGACACCGAACCCGTGGGCGAACAGGTAGTCCTGGTAGCGGTCCTCGTCGAACAGCCCCTGGGCGACCTCGCTGATCCGTCGTCCCATCGTCACGACCTGGACGCCCAGCACATCCACCTCGCCGCTGTCAGCCGGGCGGAAGAAATCGGCGATGCACAGGAACCGGCCACGGTCCTGCCGAGGGAAGTTGAAGCGGACCAGTTCCCGTTCGAGTGGCGCGTCCGGGTCCCAGACCACCAGGTCGTCGCCGTCGCCGCTGGCGGGGTAGAAGCCGTAGACGACCTCGGGAGTGACGACCTTCTCGGCCCTGGCGCGCGACAGCCAGTCGCGCAGCACGGGACGCGCCTTGGACTCCAGCAGTTGCGCGTAGCCGTCCGGATCGAGGTCGCCGGGGGTGAACCCCCACTGGTTGCGGAACAGCGCCACCTCGTTGAGCAGGGGCGCGACCTCGTCCAACGGGATGCCGCGGACCACACGCTGGCCCCAGAACGGCGGGGTCGGCACGTCGACGTCGGCGGCAACCGCGGATCGGGGACGTCCGGCGGCGTCGCGGACCGGCGGTTCCTCGATCGCGCGGGTCACCTTG
The DNA here is from genome assembly GCA_007136095.1 of Nitriliruptoraceae bacterium. Taxonomy (GTDB): domain Bacteria; phylum Actinomycetota; class Nitriliruptoria; order Nitriliruptorales; family Nitriliruptoraceae; genus CSSed11-175R1. The sequence goes on along the minus strand of SLHP01000055.1, from coordinate 27,754 downwards.
GGCTGACGTCGCGGCTTGTGCGCCGCCAGGTCGTCGGGGACCGACTGGCCCTCGACGCGTGCCTTCAGCACGGCCTCGAGCACCCGCAGCCCCTCGAACGCGTCCTTGCAGTAGAAGACATCGCCCTCGTAGATCGACCGGAGATCGTCCTCGACGTAGCCGCGGGTCAGCGCCGCTCCGCCCAGTAGCACCGGGAGGTGCCCCAACCCGCGGGCGTTCATCTCCTGCAGGTTCTCCTTCATGATCACGGTCGACTTCACCAGCAGGCCGGACATCCCGATGGCGTCCGCCCCGTGTTCCTCGGCGGCCGCCAGGATCGTGTCGATCGGCTGCTTGATGCCGAGGTTGATGACATCGAAGCCGTTGTTGCGCAGGATGATGTCGACCAGGTTCTTGCCGATGTCGTGCACGTCGCCCTTGACCGTGGCGACCACGAACGTGCCCTTGGACGACGACGAGCCCTCGCCCGACTCCTCGATGTGGGGTTCGAGGTAGGCGACCGCGGTCTTCATCGCCTCGGCGGACTGCAGCACGAAGGGCAGTTGCATCTGCCCCGACGCGAACAGCTCTCCGACGGTGGCCATGCCCTTGAGCAGGAACTGGTTGATGATCGTAAGCGGTGGGTGCGACACCAGGGCCTCGTCGAGGTCGGTGTCGATGCCGTCCTTGTCCCCGTCGACGATGCGCTGCTCCAGCCGTTCCTCGACCGGCAGCGCGGCGCGGTCCTCGGTGGACAGCTTGCTCTCGGTCGCACCCTCGAACAGGGCCATCAGCTTGTGCAGGGGGTCGTAGTCGTCCGGCGCCTCGCCGTTCATCCCGGTCGGACCGCGGCGGTCGTGGATCAGGTCGGTGGCGACCTGCACGTGCTCGTCGGGGATGCGGTGCAGCGGCAGGATCTTGCCCGGGTGCACGATCGCGGAGTCCAGGCCGCGGTCCATCGCCTCCTTGAGGAACACTGAGTTCAGGACCTGACGCGCTGCGGCAGACAGGCCGAAGGACACGTTCGACACGCCGAGCGTGGTGGCGCAACCGGGGATGGCATCCTTGACCCGCTCGATCGCCTCCAGTGTCTGTGCCGCGTCACCCCGCAGGTCCTCCTGTCCGGATCCCAGCGGGAAGGTCAGGCAGTCGAAGATGAGGTCGTGGGCCTCCAGGCCGTACTCGTCGATGGCGATCCGGGCGACACGCTCGCAGACCTCGACCTTCCAGTCGGCGGTCCGCGCCTGACCCTCTTCGTCGATGGCCAGCACGACCACCGCGGCGCCATAGCGCTTGGCCAGCGGGAGTAGCACGTCGGCCTTGACCCGGCCGTCCTCGAGGTTGACCGAGTTGATGACCGCCCGGCCACCGAGACGCAAGAGCGCGGTCTCGATGACGTCGATCTGCGTGGAGTCGATGACCAGCGGCAGGGTCGACTGGGTCGCGAACCGGTCGACGATCTGGATCACGTCCGGCACACCCTCGCGCCCGACGTAGTCGACACAGATGTCCAGGACGTGCGCGCCCTCGCGGGTCTGGGACCGGGCGAGTTGCAGCGCACCGTCCCAGTCCTCGTCCAGCAGCAGTTGCTTGAAGGCGCGCGAACCGTTGGCGTTGGCGCGTTCGCCGATCGCCAGGAACGCGGTGTCCTGCTGGATCGGCACGGCCGAGTACAGCGAGGCCAGGCTCGGTCGCCACTCGACGGTGATGGCCTCCCGGTCGTCATCCGCATCGAGGCGGTCGGGATCGGTCAGGGTGCCGGCCGCGCCGACCCGGACCGACCCGGGCCGATCGACGGCCCGCGGCCGTGGCACCAGGCCGTCGACCGCGTCGACGACGGCGGCGAGGTGCTCCGGTGTGGTCCCGCAGCAGCCCCCGACGATCGCGACCCCCATCTCGGCGACGAACTCGCGCTGGGCCTCGGCCAGGCCGTCCGGCTCCAGGGGGTAGATCGTCGCGTCATCCTCGAGGTAGGGGATACCGGCGTTGGGGATGACGCTGATCGGCAGGCGCGACTGGCGCGAGAGCGTACGCACGTGCTCGCGCATGTCCTGTGGGCCGGTCGCGCAGTTCATCCCGAGGACGTCGATCGACAGCGGATCCAGTGCCGCGATCGCCGCCAGGGGCTCCGTCCCCAGCAGCATCGTGTTGATGTCCTTCTCGACCGTGAACTGCACCAGCAGCGGCACGCGTTCACCGCGTTCGACGAACACGTCGTTGGCGGCGGCGACCGCGGCCTTGACCTGCAGCAGGTCAAAGCACGTCTCGACGAGGATGACGTCGCTGCCCCCGTCCAGCAGGCCGCGGATCTGGCGCCGGTAGCCCTCCTCCATGAACGGGACGTCGATGAAGTCCTTGGCGGTTGACGGGTCCTTGCCGAGCGACAGCGTCGGCGACCTGGTGCCCGGTCCGATCGATCCGATGACCCACCGCGGATCGCCGGGGGTCGCGAAGGCATCGGCGGCCGCGCGCGCGATCTCGGAGGCGCGACGGTTGAGGTCCTCGGCCTGAGAGCCCAACCCGTACTCGTCCAGGACCCAGGGGGCGCCACCGAACGTGTCGGTCTGGACCGCGTGCACACCCACCTCGAGGAAGCTGCGGTGGATCCGGTCGATCACATCGGGACGGGTCTGGACCACCACCTCGTTGCAGCCGTCGAGGTCGTCGCTGCCGAAGTCGGCCGTCGTCAGTCCGGCGTTCTGCAGGGAGGTACCCATCCCACCGTCGAACACGATGACGCGGTCGCGCAGGGCCGCGAGCAGGGGATGGGCATCGATCGGGGGCAGCATCGAAGTCATACACAGAGGGTAGGTCGTCCTCGGCCGGACGATCACCGCCGGTTCGCGCCGCGGGCACCGGCACGCGATACTCCGCGCCATGTTCCGCCGGAAGCCAGACCTGCCCCCCGACCTCCACCCTGCCTGGTGGTCGTTCGTCGATTGCGCCGAGGTGATCGAAGCCGGGCGACGTGTCCTGCTCGGAACGTTGCCAACCGGACGGGTCGAGCCCGCTCCGATCGGTGCCGGGACCGACGCCGTGCGTCGCTCGATCGCCGATGCCCGCGCCTGGATGCCCGGCTGGCGCCTCGACGAGTTGGAGCAGGACTGGCAGGAGTGCGTCGATGCCCTCGACGCGGCCGAGAAGGCGCTGGATGACGTCGACCACGTCGCCGCCTCGACCGATGAACTCGAGGAGTTGCTCACGATCCTGCAGGACGTGATCGATCCGCTGGACACCTTCGCGGACGCCGAGCGTGAGTGGCGACGTCGCTGGCGCCCCCCGAAGGAGCGCGCCGATGTCGGATGAGCCAGCCGTGCCTGGCGAGTCGCTGAGCTACGCCGATGCTGGCGTGGATCTGGCGGCTGCGGATCGCAGTGTCGAACTGCTGGCCGGGGTGCTCGGGCGCGCCACGCGACCCGAGGTCCTCGGCGGCATCGGTGGCTTCGGGGGGTTGTTCGCGCTGGACATCCACCGGTACGACGAGCCGGTCCTCGTGAGTTCGACCGACGGCGTCGGGACGAAGGTGGACCTCGCCCGGCAGCTCGGGATCCTGGACACGGTCGGTCAGGACCTGGTCGCCATGGTCGTCGACGACCTGGTCGTGACGGGTGCCGAACCGCTGTTCTTCAACGACTACATCTCCGTGGGACGACTGGACCCCGACCGGATCGCCGACATCGTCCGCGGGATCGCCGAGGGGTGTGTGCTCGCCGGCTGCGCCCTGGTCGGTGGCGAGACCGCTGAGCACCCGGGGTTGCTCGGTGACGACGAGTTCGACCTCGCGGGCTTCGGTGTCGGCGTGGTCGAGCGCCGCGACATCCTCGGACCGGATCGGGTCGTCACCGGCGACGTGCTGGTGGCGATGGCCTCGTCCGGGCCGCACAGCAACGGCTACAGCCTGATCCGACGGATCGTCGCCGGGCTGGACCTGGCGGAGCTCCACGGACTCGAACGCAGCCTCGGCCAGGAGCTCCTCGAACCCACCCGCATCTACGCCACCGACTGCCTCGCGCTGCTCGAAGCCGTCGAGGTACACGCGCTGTGCCACATCACCGGAGGTGGCCTGCCCGGCAACCTGCCACGTGTGCTGCCGGATGGGCTCGGGGTCACGGTGGACGTGACCACCTGGACCTGGCCGCCGATCTTCACCTGGTTGCAGGAGCGCGGGCCGGTGGCCACCGACGAGATGTGGCGGACGTTCAACTGCGGGGTCGGCATGGTCGCGGTGCTTCCGGCATCGCAGTGCGACGCGGCCATCCGCGTCCTCGAACAGCGCGGCATCGACGCCTGGCAGGTGGGCGAGGTCGTCGAGCACGACGAAGACCGTGACGCCGACGAGCGGTTGCGCTTCGTGGGTGTTTGAGCGTTCCAGTCCGCGGTCAGTGCACAGCGATGCTCCCGCGGTCGTCGTGTGACGGGCCCGGACCGGTCGGGCCTTCGTCCACGTCGCCGGTGGCGGTGACGGCCACCGGACGTGGCTCCTCCGGGGTGCCGGTCGGCGCCGCAGCGTTGAACAGTCCGAGCGCGAGTTGTGCCTGGGTGGTCAGCTGCCCGTCGTCGAACGACAGGCCGACGAGCGATGAGCCATCCTCACCCGGTGCCGGACGGACCGAGCGGACCTCCGCGACGAACGATGCGCGCTCGCCGGACATGTCCAGGTCGAGCCGTCCGATCGTCCCCGTCTCCGGTGTGGCGGCAGGTTCCATCCGCAGCTGCGCACCGGTCAGGGACAGATCCGTGATCGTCGCCGGTCGGCCGTCGAGCAGGCCCGTGGCGTGCACGGGGTGGCGGTAGCTGCCGCGACGTTCGTCGGCGAAGCGTGAGGAGCGGATCCGGGTGATCGCCGTGGCGATCAGCAACCCGTTGATCACCGCCCAGAGCGCTGCGCCGTGGGCGACCCCGGCGATCTCGTAGGTCAGGGGGGTCCGGCCTGCCAGCGTCAGCAGGTACCACGCGATGGCAGCCATGTGGCCGGCGGCCAGGGCGAGCAGCAGTCGTGGAACCGGGATCCGTTTCCTGCCCGTCTGCCCGCTCGCTCCCTTGGGGGTGACCTGGAACGGGATGTCCCGACCCGTGAGACCGACCAGGATCGCCTGCAGGGTGGCTTCCAGGCGTGACAGGTCGAACACGGCGGTCGGGACCGGTCGGATCCTTCCCCGGGCCAGACGCCACAACGCGTGCTGTTGCAGCAGGATCGACGCCCCGAAGGCCGCCGCGAAGACCGCCAGGGGCGCGGCGATCGGCGATGCGCCGCTCAGCAGCACCAGCAGGGGGAACACCAGGAGCAGCAGCAGCCGGACCGCGTCGAACCAACCCAGCAGTGTCGAGGCGTAGGTCAGCCGCTGCCGAGGGGTCAGGCGTCGATCGGTCAGGGGTCGCTCCTGGCGCATGACCTGCATCGCCCCGGTGCACCACCGCCGGCGCTGCAGCGCGTACTGCTCCGCGGTGTCCGCGGCCAGCCCGCGAGCCAGCACCTCGTCGTGGTAGACGGTCCGCCACCCCTTCCGGTGCATCCGGATCGTGGTCTGGATGTCCTCGGTGATCGAGGTGGTGGCGACCCCGCCGACCGATCCCAGCGCAGCCACCCGGAGAACGGCCCCGGTCCCGCACCAGAACGCGCCACCCCACCGGTTCTTCCCGGGCTGGATCTCCCGGTAGAAGACCGCCTGCTCGCTGAAGACCACGTGCTCTTCCTGCCCGCGTCGAACATGGACGTGTTCGAACGACGAGTCGTTGTAGAAGTCCTGCGGGGTCTGGACGAGGGCGATGTCGTCGTCGTGGAAGTAGGGCAGCGTCCGTCGCAGGAAGCCCGGTGTCGCGACGTGATCTGCGTCCAGCACCGCGATGAGGTCGGTGTCGATCACCGTCAGAGCATGGTTGAGGTTGCCGGCCTTGGCGTCGGTGTGTTCGGGGCGCGTGAGGTAGCGCGCCCCCAGACGGACGGCGAGCTCGGCGACGGCCGGGCGGTTGCCGTCATCCAGCACCCACGTGTCGTGGTCGGGTTCGAGCGCCACCGCGGCGACGATCGTCGGCAACAGGACCTCGACGGGCTCGTTGTAGGTCGGGATCAGGACCGCGACCGTCAGCTCGGGTAGCTCTGCCGGGGGCGGCGGGGCGCCATCAACGTCCCACAGGGCGTAGGTGAACAGCGCCAGCCCGAACCAGGCGTGCAGCTCGAGCAGCCACAGGGTCACCGACAACGTCAACGCATCGGGGTTCAACGTCGAGGTGACCCGCCAGCCCAGGTACAGCGCGCCGACGGCCAGTGCGGCGAGCGCCGAGGCGCGGATCAGCCGGGTGCGCCCGGCAGGCTCGCGGGGCCGCGCGGGAGTCGCCGAGCCGGTTGGCGCAGGCGATGATCGTGTCGGGCGGTGTGGTGTGGGTTCGGGATCCATGACCGAGATATCGGCGGTCGGCCGACCAGCTTGAGTCCCGCCCGCTTTTCGTGCGGCACCGCCGGATCAGGGCAGCCAGAAGCTCCGCAGGCCCCCGACCGCCGCGATGCGCTGCTGCGCGACCCGTTCGGCGGCCGCGTCCGTCGTGATCCCGTCCGCACGGGATACCTCGATGATGTTGCGGAGCGTTGCGGGGATCGCGCTGGCGCGCTGGCGCGCACGTGCCGGTGAGCGCCCGTGCGGGTGCAGTTCATCGGCGACGCTGATCACGCCGCCGGAGTTCACGACGAAGTCGGGGGCGTAGAGGATGCCGCGGTCGTGCAGACGCTCGGCGTCCTCCGGTGTCGCGAGCTGGTTGTTGGCGCCACCGCAGACCGCGACCGCGTGCAGGGCCGGGATGCTGTGTTCGTTGAGGACGCCACCGAGCGCGTTCGGCGAGACGATGTCGGCGTCGACCTCCAGGATGTCGTCGACCGGGACGACCTCGACCCCCGGCAGGTCGCTGGCGCGATCGACCGCAGCCGCCGATACATCGGCAACCGTGACCTTCGCGCCGTCCTCGACCATGTGCTCGACCAGGCGGCCCCCGACCTTGCCGAGACCCTGCACAGCGATGTGCCGCCCCGCCAGTGAGGTGGAACCGAAGGTCGCCTCGGCCGTCGCCTGCATGGCGAGGAAGAGGCCGTAGGCGGTCAGCACGCCCGAATCGCCGGACCCGCCCTCGGCCTCGTCCGCGCCTGTCACCCAGCGGGTCTCGCGGTTGATCAGGGCCATGTCGGCGGGGGTCGTCCCGATGTCGCACGCGGCCGTGTAGCGCCCGCCGAGGCTCTCGATCACCCGTCCGAAGGCGCGGAGCAGTGCCTCGCTGCGCAGCTCAGCCGGGTCACCGATGATGACGGACTTGCCGCCCCCATGGTCGATGCCGGCGCAGGCGCTCTTGAGCGTCATCGCCTGGGACAGGCGCAGGACATCAGTGAGTGCCTCATCCTCCGAGGCGTAGGACCGGAACCGCGTGCCGCCCAGTGACGGTCCGAGACGTGTCGAATGGATCGCGATGATGCAGCGCAGTCCCACGTCGTCATCGCGTGCGAACACGACCTGCTCATGAGTATCGGACCGGGCGAAGGGTGCCGTGACCACGTGTGCCTCCCAGCCGGCATCCGGGCCTGGATCCCGGCGGGGGTCGAGACTAGGGCGTCAGACGTTCGTCCGGATGCTGCCGCACGTCGCTGCGCTGGCCGGACGGTCACCCCGGCGTAGTTGCATGGATGTGGTTCGTCTGCGAGGCTTGCCGCCGAGCAGGAGAACAGCGATGTCCATCACGGAGAACCTCACCTCGAAAGTTGCGCGTGGCGTCGATCCTGGCGTCGACGAACCACACGACGAGCTCGACGAGCGCTCGCGTCGCATCCTGGACTTCGAACGTGAATGGTGGAAGTACGCCGGCGCGAAGGAACAGGCCATCCGCGAGCGGTTCGACGTCTCGCCGACCCGCTACTACCAGCTGCTCAACCGCGTCATCGACGACGAGGTCGCACTGGCCTACGACCCCATGCTGGTCAAGCGGCTCTGTCGCCTCCGAGCTTCACGTCAGAGGCAGCGCGCCGCCAAGCGGCTGGGCGCCGACGCGCGCTGAGCGATCGTGGCCGACGCGAAGCACACCCCGCCGAAGGACCCGAGCTTCCGACGCTCGGTCCTGCGTAACGTCGCGGGGGCGGTCGGTCTGGTCGTGCTCGTCGCGGGCATCTTCGGCGTGCTCGGCATGATCGGTCGTGAGGACGTCGACGATCCCGACCTGGCGATCGATGACGTCCCGTCCGAGGACGTGGAGGACGAACCGGACGATGAGTCGTCGGAGCCGGTCGAGGATCCCGAGGACCCTGATCCGGCGGACGACGAACCGGCGGACGACGATCCGAACGGGGAAGATCCCGACGCAGAGGACCCCGACGCGGACACCGATGACGAGGCTCCGGACACCGACGACGAGGATGACGCGCCGTCCGACGAGGAGTCCGAACCCGCCCCCGATGCCCCCGCGGCCATCGACCCGGGCGAGATCTCGGTGCAGGTCCTGGACGGTTTTAGGGCCGATGGCGGTGCAGCGGCGGACGCGGTCAACGAGCAGCTTCGAGACGCCGGGTACAACATCGTCGCGCGGAACCCCGCGATCGCCTACGAGGTCACCACGGTGCTCTGGACCGATGGCTTCGAGGCGGAGGCCCGTCAGGTCGCTGAGGAGATCGATGCGGCTGACGTTCGGGAGCAGCCGGGCAACCTGTCGACCAACGTCAACGTGCATGTCGTGGTCGGTGCCGACCGCGGGTAGGGACCCGGTGTGCCGATGACCTCAGGGGTTCTGCAGCAGCTGCAGCTTCTCCAGGATCATCTGCCGGCGACGTTCCTCGTCCTCCGCATCCGTCGCCAGGACGTCCTGGAGGACCTGTGACAGCGCGAGCGGGGAGAACGGCTTGGTGATGTAGTCCGCAGCGCCTTCCGACCAGCCACGGATCTGATCCTGGTCCTGCACCTTCGCGGTGAGCATCACGACCGGGATGGACCGGAGTTCCTCGTCGGCCTTGATGGCCTGCAGGACCTGCCAGCCGTCCATGCGCGGCATCATGACGTCGAGCAGGATGACATCCGGGCGCTCGACACGGAGCTGCTCCATCGCCGCCTCGCCGTCCGCGGCTTCCAGGACCTCGTAGCCCTCGAACTCGAGGTTGACCCGGCACAGCAGCAGGACGTCGGGTTCGTCGTCCACGACGAGCACCTTGTGGTTCGTGCTCATGCTCGTCCTTTCCCGGACGGCTCGACGGTCCCGCTGAACGGGGCGTGCGACGCCTGCACCGCCGGATCGCTGGTTCAACCCTACCTATGTCGTCTATCGGCGGACACAGGATCAGCTTGAGTGCTGTGACCGCCACTGACGCAGCGGTGGCCGCTCGGAGACCACGACCTCACTGCGGGTCAACTGCAGTTCGCCACTGCCATCGCGGTGGGGTTGCAACAGCGAGGTGGTCAGAGGATCGGTCAGGACGAGTCGACCCTGACGCGACAGGCGGTCGGTGGCCACATGGAGGATCTCGGCGGCCATGCGCCCGAGCGCATCCAGGCTCTGGTGGTCGTGGGTGCGCCGTCCGAGGTCCACCTGGGTGATGACGTCGGGGCCGTGCGCGGCAGCGATGTCGACGAGCATCGCCAACTCGACCCCGTAGCCCTGGACGAACGCGAGCGACTCGAGCAGGTCGCGATCTCCGGCGTACTCCCCGGAGAGCGGCTGGGCCAGCCACGCGAGCTCCGGCCAGAACGCGGCGATGATCGGGCGCGCGAGCAGTTCGGTGACCCGCCCTCCACCGGAGGGACGTACCTCGTCGCCCAGGCGCAGTGGCCGGTCGTAGGTCGCCTTGGTGAACCGCACGCCGTCGTCGAGGAGCAGCGGTCCGAGCAGCCCGAGCACGAAGCGTGGACCGATGTCGTGGATGTCGGCGTCCACGAAGACCACGAGGTCCCCCGCCGAGGCGGCCAGACCCTTCCAGAGCGCCTCTCCCTTGCCGAGGGCGGTCCCCGCCCCGGGCAGGACATGCGATTGGCGCACGACACGTGCGCCGGCCGCGCGTGCGATGTCGCCCGTGCCGTCGGTTGAATCGGCGTCGACCACGAGCACCTCGTCGAGCAGTTCGGTGTCGACCGACAGGGCGCGGTGCAGGTTCCCGGCGACCTCGCCGACGGTCGGTGCTTCGTTGCGGGCGGGGATCACGACCGAGACGGTGAGGTCACGGTCACGCTTGGCCGCGATCAGGAGGTCGACCGTGAACTGCGCGTGGTGACGTGTTCTCGCGGCGAACCGATCCGTGAGATGTTCGGGCGGCACGGGATTCCCTTGACGTGGTGACCGCTGGTCGAGCCGGCGAGGTGGTTGCGCGTGGACGCGGGGCGATGGCCGTGCTGCATCCTGCCCGACCGCTGGCCCGGGCGCGAACTCCGGCTGGCTATAGAGGCTTCGGAGCGCGGGCCGTTGCTGGACCAGCGCCCGGGCCGGCTGGCCCTCCGCTCGGGGGGATGGCATGCTGCCGTCACTGGTTGCTCATCCAGAGAGGCGGAGGGCTCGGGCCCGACGAAACCTCGGCAACCCCCACGGTGACGCGAGTCAGCGGGGGAAGGTGCCAAACCCGGACCCGTCGGAGACGGCGCGGTCGATGAGCGTGGCGCTTGGCGTGTCCACTCATCGCCCCGACGTCCTCGATGGTGAGGCTGCCGCTTCCGCGGTGGTCTCTCACCGAACCGTTCGACCGCCGTACCGGGCGGTCGGCGAGGGACGATGAGGACAGGAGGACGCATGCGTGCGTCAGCAACGATCGAACGACCGCCCCTGCAGGTCAACGTGACCCACCTGCGCTGTCGGCTGTGTGGGGAGACCGAACCCGTCAGCGCCTCCCACGTCTGTGGGATGTGCTTCGGACCTCTCGAGGTCGCCTACGACGAGCACCTGGCGGACCGCCGCGTCTCCCGGGCTGCGATCGAGGCGGGCCCGGCATCCCTGTGGCGCTACCAGGACCTGCTACCGGTCCTCTCCGATGATCCGGACCTGCGGGTCGACCTCGGAACCGGATGGTCACCGCTGCGCCCGGCTCCACGGCTGGCGCAGCGGTTGGGTCTCGGTGAACTGTGGCTCAAGGACGACACCCGCAACCCGTCCGGGTCGTTCAAGGACCGGGTCGTCACGATGGCGCTGTCCGCCGCACGGGCGATGGACATCGACACCATCGCCTGCGCGTCCACGGGCAACCTCGCCGGTGCGGTCGCCGCCCACGCGGCTGCCGTCGGGATGCTGGCGTACGTGTTCGTCCCCAACACCCTGGAGCAGGCCAAGATCGTCGGTGCGGCCATCTACGGGGCCAACGTGGTCGCGGTCGACGGGACCTACGACGACGTCAACCGCCTGTGTGCCGAGGTCGCGGACCGACAGGGTTGGGGCTTCGTCAACGTCAACCTGAGGGCCTTCTACGCCGAGGGGTCCAAGACGATCGGCTACGAGATCGCCGAGCAGCTCGGCTGGGAGTTCCCCGACCACGTGGTCGCGCCGATCGCCTCGGGAGCGATGTTCGTGAAGATCCGCAAGGCCTTCGGTGATCTGCAGCGTCATGGGTTGGTCGATGGGTCCATCCCCCGCATGAGCGGTGCGCAGGCGACCGGGTGCTCGCCGGTCGCGACCGCTTTCGAGGCGGGCACGCTCGATGTCGTGCCGCAACGCCCCGACACGATCGCCCGCTCCCTGGCGATCGGGAACCCGGCCGATGGGTACTTCGCGCTGCAGGTCGCCGCGGAGACCGACGGGGTCATCGGACACGTCCCGGACGACGAGGTGGTCACCGGTATCCGGCTGCTCGCCGAGACCGAGGGTCTGTTCGCCGAGACCGCCGGTGGTGTCACGGTCGCCAACCTCGCTCGGTTCGCCGCCGACGGTCGGATCGGCCGCGACGAACGCGTCGTCGCCGTCATCTCCGGCAACGGCTACAAGACGCTGGATGCGGTGGCGCCCACGGTCGGCCCGACCTTCGAGGTGTCGCCGTCCCTGGACGATTTCCAGGCCCAGTTGGCCGCCCGTTCTGCGTAGCTCGCGTTCACCCCGTCGGTCCCCTCCGACGCTCCCTGACGAAGGACAACCCCATGCCAACGGTCCGTATCCCCACCCCCCTGCGCAAGCTCACCGACGGCAGACCCGAGGTGACCGTCGACGGTGCAGATCTGCGCACGGTCGTGGCGAACCTGGATGCTGCCCATCCCGGTTTCGCCGACCGGGTCCTCGACGAGTCCGGCGAGCTCCGGCGGTTCGTCAACGTCTTCGTCCGTGACGAGGACGTCCGCTTCCAGGACGGCCTGGACACCGCGCTCAGCGACGGTGACGTGGTCTCGATCGTGCCCGCCGTCGCCGGTGGCGCCTGCTGAGCGACCCGCCGCGGTCGGGCTTGGCGCGGGGCATGGTTCGGGGTTTGCGTGCAGCAGTCTCCGGGTGCTGCACGCGGATGCACGCGAACCCGCGGCGGCGCGGGGCATGGTTCGGGGTTTGCGTGCAGCAGTCTCCGGGTGCTGCACGCGGATGCACGCGAACCCGTGCGGGCGCGTCGCAGCCGACGCGGCGAACCCGCGGTGGGCTCAGGCCTCGACCCGGGGCCGGACGACCGCGTCGATGAACCGGCCGACGAGCGCCCGGCCGATGGGCACGATGGACCGGTCGCGCCGGCTGGCCTCCTCGCCGAGCGCGTCACCGTCCACGCCGGCGGCCTCCAGCACCGGGGTCAACGCATCGAGTTCCAACCATCCGTGCAACTGCTCGGCATCCACCTCGGGATGGAACTGCACCGCCCAGGCGTCACCGATCCGCCACGCCGCGGTTGCATCGCTGCCGCTGAGCAGCGGCACCGCGCCTGGCGGCAACGTGGTGACCTCGTCCTCGTGGAGGAACAGGGGTGCGGCGCCGTCCTGCCAGCCACCGATGACCGGGTCGTCCGCAGCGTGGTCGGTGCGGGTCAACGGGATGTAGCCGACCTCGGGGGTGTCGCGCCGCTCGACGGTTCCACCCAGTGCGACGCCGAGCATCTGCGCTCCCAGACAGACCCCGAGGACCGGGATCTCGCGCTCGACGGCGGTGCGGAGCAGGTCGAGTTCCGCCACCATCCAGGGCACGTCCTCCGGTGCGGTGGCGCTCATCGTGCCGCCCATGACGATCACGGCGGCGACATCGTCGAGGTCGGTGGGGACGTCCGCTGCATCGGCGACATGGACGAGGTGCCACGGGGCGATCGACGTGCGGCTGTCGAGGACCTCCGTGAAGCAGGACGGTCCGGCAGCAGCGGTGTGCTGGAGAACGAGGATCCCTGTCACGGCGCGGTGCTCCTGGTCGGTGGACGCCCGGATGCTAGTAAGACTCTGGGTAGGTCGTGAGCGCCGGATCCGGTCGGCTCCGGCCCGTCGCAGCGCGTGACGGCCGGTTCCGGCTGAGGAGCCCGCGTGGTCGGCTACCGGCCGAGGAACGGTAGGGCCACCAGGTAGCCGACCAGCAGCACGATCCCCTCCGAGCGTGCGACCCGGGTCCCGGAGATCATGAAGATCATCGCGATGACTCCGATCCCCACCATCAGGAGTGCAGCGAGTCCGGCCAGGGATGGATCCAGCGCGACGGACGGCCCGGCGAAGGCCACCACGCTGCCGACCGCACCGGCGTTGAACAGGTTGCTGCCGAGCAGGTTGCCGATGATCAGGTCGGTCTCGCGACGACGGGCCGCCTGCACGGCGGTCGCGAGTTCGGGCAACGACGTCCCGATCGCGACGATCGTCACGCCGACGAATCCCTCGGCGAGGCCCAGCGTCCGTGCGATGTCGGTGGCAGAGACCACCAGGACCTGTGCGGCAACGATGACGGCGATCAGTGCGAGCACCGTGCGGGTCAGTTCCCGTCGTAGTGGCGGCTTCGCTTCGGTGAGGTACTCACTGACCTCGTTGGCCAGCACCGGATCGCCGCCACGCGCCGCCACGATGATGACGGTCAGGGCACCGACCAGGACGATCGCGAGGATGGCCCCGTCGAGGACACTCAGACCACCCTGGATCAAAAGGGCGAAGGCGACCACGGCCGCGAGGGAGAGCGGCGCCTCGCGCTTCAGCGTGCTGGAGCGCACCACGATCGGCGCCACCATCGCGGCCACCCCCAACACCAGCGTGAGGTTCGCGATGTTCGAGCCGATGATGTTGCCGACCGCGAGGTCGACCTGGCCCCGACCTGCGGCCAGGCCGGACACCACCAGCTCCGGGGCCGAGGTCCCGAAACCGATGACCACGGCGCCGATGACGATCGTGGAGATGCGGAGTGCCGCGGCGACCCGCGCGGCACCGACCACGAACTGGTCGGCTGCGTAGGTGAGCAGGAGGAGGCCGAGGAGGACACCGGCGATCGCGAGGAGCATGGAGCCTGACGCTAGCCGTCGCGCGGCCAGGACGGACCCGATGCCCCGTCCCCGATGCCCCGTCCCCGATCCCCGACCGAGGTCGGATGGCTGGGCTGGATCCGGGGACGGACCGCCAGCCGTCGTGGCTACGCTCTCGGCGATGACGGGAAGGCATGCGGTGACGGGCAGGTCGGTAGGGCCACGGCCGTGGCGTCTGCTTCCCACGGTGGCGGCAGCCGCGGTCGTGCTCGTGTTCACGGCCTGCAACACCCCGCCTGCGTCTGTGGACGACGGGGCGGAGGAGCCCGAGGGAACGTCCGAGGAGCTCGATCTCGCCACGAAGCCGGACCTGACCACGGTCCTGACCGACGACCGGGGCGAACCGCCGTCCGGCCTGCAACTCACCGACGTCGTCGAGGGTGCGGGCGACGCCGCGGCTGACGGCGACGCACTGACCGTGCACTACGTCGGAGCGTCCTGGTCGTCGGGTGCACAGTTCGACGCGACCTGGGACCGCAGCCAGCCGTACTCCTTCACGCTCGGGGCGGCTACCAACATCGACGGGTGGGAGCAGGGCCTGCGCGGTATGCGGGAAGGGGGCCGCCGCGTGCTGGTCATCCCGCCGGACCTCGCCTACGGCAATCGGGGTGCCGGTGACGACATCGCCCCCGGTGAGACCATCGTGTTCATCATCGATCTACTGGAGGTGGAGGGATGACAGCGACGACCAGCGAGGTGGACCGATGAACCTGCACGCGGATCTCGTCCCGTTGACGACACTGCTGGGCACCTGGGAGGGTGTCGGTGCGGGCGACTACCCCACGATCGACGCGTTCCGCTACCGCGAGCAGGTCACGTTCGCCCACGTCGGCAAGCCGTTCCTGACCTACGGGCAACGCACCTGGCACCCGGAACACGGCGCACCCATGCACACCGAGACCGGCTACCTGCGGGTCGTTCCCTCGACAGAGACCACCGCCGCCACCGCCGACGCTGTCAACCCCGCCGCCTCCGCCGGCCCTGTTCGCGTCGAGTTGGTCCTCGCCCACCCGACCGGGATTGTCGAGGTGGAGGAGGGCAACCTCGAGGCAGGTGTGCTGCGCCTCGCGACGACATCGATCGGGCGCAGCGACACGGCCAAGGACGTGGTGTCGCTCCGGCGGGAGTTCCGGATCACCGACGACGAACTGTCCTACGACCTGTGGATGGCGTACGCCGATATCCCCGAGACCCACCACCTGCACGCGACCCTGCGCCGCACGTCGTAACGTTCGCGGTCCACCACCTCAGCCACGACCCCGACACCGACCATGACTTGGAGTACCCGGATGGATGCGACCACCGCGAAGGAGCAGCAGGACCAGCACGTGCTGCTGGACGTCCGCGAGCAGCCGGAGTGGGATGCCGGCCACATCGACGGTGCCGTGCACATCCCGATGACCGAACTGAACGACCGGCAGGCGGAGATCCCGTCCGACCGGCCCATCGTGTGCGTGTGCCGGTCGGGACAGCGCAGCGCGATGGTCACCCAGGCGCTGGTCGAGGCCGGCTACGACGCGCAGAACCTGGATGGGGGGATGCTCGCCTGGGCGGAGGCGAAGAGCCCGATCGTCACCGACGATGGCAGCCCGGGGACGGTCATCTGATGCTGACCGACCGCAACAATGTCGAGGTAGCGCCGGCCCGGGGAGGGACCCGATGACCGAACGACTCGTGGTGATCGGCGGTGATGCGGCGGGGATGTCGGCCGCGTCCCAGGCCCGACGCCTGCGCGGTCCGGACGAACTGGAGATCGTGGCTTTCGAGCGTGGTCGGTTCACCTCGTACGCCGCCTGCGGGATCCCGTACTGGATCGGTGGCCTGGTCGAGGAACGCGACGCCCTCATCGCCCGGACACCGGAGGTCTTCCGGGACCGCCAGGGCATCGATGTCCGGATCCGCCACGAGGTGACCGGTATCGACACCGATGCGCGGACGGTCCGCGTGACCGACCTCGGCACCGGTCAGGAAGCGGTCCACGACTACGACCAACTGCTCGTCGCCACCGGCGCGACCCCGGTGCGTCCCCCGGTGCCGGGGATCGACGCGGCTGGGGTCCTCGGTGTGCAGACCCTGGTCGACGGACAGCGCGTACTCGATGCGTTGGAGGAGCGTTCGCCGCGCCGTGCGGTGGTGATCGGCGCGGGGTACATCGGCCTGGAGATGGCGGAGGCTATGTGTCTGCGTGACATCGAGGTCCACGTGGTCGAGATGGCGCCACGACCGATGTCCACCATGGATCCCGAGTTCGGAGACCAGATCGCCGAGGCGATGCAGGGCATGGGGATGCACCTGCACCTCGGGGTCGCGGTCGAGGCCGTCGAGACCGGCGACGACGGGTTCGTCCGTGCGGTCCAGACCTCAGAGGGCACGATCGAGGCCGACCTCGTGGTGCTCGGGACGGGCGCCCGTCCCCTGACGGAACTGGCAGAGCCGGCCGGGATCCCGATCGGCCCGAGCGGTGGGATCGTGACCGACCGGCGACAGCGGACCCCGGTCGACCGGGTCTGGGCAGCTGGCGATTGCACCGAGACGTTCCACCGGATCTCGCGGCGGCCGGTGGCGATCGCGCTGGGGACCATCGCGAACAAGCAGGGCCGGATCGCGGGCCTGAACCTCGGCGGTGCGTACGGGGCGTTCCCGGGTGTCCTCGGGACCGCCGTGACCAAGGTGTGCCACCTCGAGATCGCACGCACGGGGTTGGGTGAGCAGGAAGCCATGGACGCCGGGTTCGCGGTCGCGACCAGTGTCATCGAGGCGTCGACGCGGGCGGGGTACTACCCCGGTGCGAAGCCCCTCACGATCAAGACGATCGCCGAACAGGTCACGGGCCGCCTCCTCGGCGCCCAGATCGTGGGTGAGGAGGGCGCCGCCAAGCGGATCGACGTGTTCGCGACGGCCCTGTGGAACGAGATGACGGTCGGTGACCTGCTCAACGTCGATCTGGCCTACGCGCCGCCGTTCTCGCCCGTCTGGGACCCGGTGCTGATCGCCGCGCGCCAGGCTGAGGGAGCCGTCCAGGACGCGTCACCCTGACCGCGCTGCGCGGCGCGCGGCGCTGACCGCAGCGACCGCGGTAACCGCGCCCCACTGAGCGGACGCGTCAGGCCTTGCGCCGCGCCCGGGTGGTGGCCTTCGCGCCGGCGTTGGTTTCGATGTGGTCGATGACCTTGCCGGCCACGTCGATCTTGGTCGCCCCCTCGATCCCCTCGAGTCCCGGCGAGGAGTTGACCTCCAACACGACCGGACCGTGGTTGGACCGCATGAGGTCGACGCCGGCGACGTTCAGGCCGAGGATCTTCGCGGCACGTTTCGCCGTGGCGCGTTCCTCGGGCGTGAGCTTCACCGGCCTCGCCTCGCCGCCGCGATGCACGTTCGAGCGGAAGTCCCCGGGCATGGCCGTGCGCTCCATCGCGGCGACCACCCGGTTGCCGACGACGAAGGCGCGGATGTCGCTGCCGCCGGCCTCCTTGATGAACTCCTGCACCAGGATGTTCGCATCGAGCTGCATGAACGCACCGATCACCGACTCGGCGGCCTTCTTCGTCTCCGCGAGCACGACGCCCATGCCCTGCGTCCCCTCCAGCAGCTTGACGACCAGCGGTGCGTTACCGACCAGCGAGATCAGCCCGTCGATGTCCTTGGTGGAGTGCGCGAACGAGGTGACGGGGAGACCGACGCCCTCGGCGGCCAGCAATTGCAGCGCCCGCAGCTTGTCGCGGGATCGTGAGATCGCCTGGGACTCGACCGCCGGGTAGACCCCCATCATCTCGAACTGACGCACCACCGCCGTGCCGTAGAAGGTCCTGGTGGCTCCGATCCGTGGGATCACGGCGTCGATGCCCTCCAGTTTGCCGCCGCCGTACGTGATCGCCGGACGGTGTGAGGTGATGTCGATCACGCACCGCAGGTAATCGATGACCTGGACCTCGTGACCACGTTCCTCGGCAGCCTCGACCAGACGACGCGTCGAGTACAGCTTCGGGTTCCGGGACAGGATGGCGAGTTGCATGTGCGGTCCGAACGGTGGTCGGGTGGTGCGGGGCGGGATCGGCCAAGTGGTGCGAGGCGGGGATCTCGCGGCGGGAAGGTCGTTGTACGGAGGGCGGGCTGTCCGGCGAGGTACCGTCCCGGCACGACCTCCTCCAGCTGACCCGTCAGGCCACCCGCATGTTCACGATCCCGATGGTGTTGGTCGCGCTGCTCGTGGTCGCTGCGGCGCCCGTGTGGCCGTGGAGCCGCGGCTGGGGATGGGCCCCGACCGGCATGTTGGCGATGGGGCTGGCCACGATGGTCGTGTTCTCGTGGACGATCGTGCCGGAGTAGCCAGACCGGTCGGGTCGATCGAGGCGGTGGTCGGGTCGATCAGGAGGCGGCAGCCTTCTTCGCCGCCTTCTGGGCCTGCTTGAACTCGCGGACCTTCGCGAGGGTCTGTTCGCTGGTGACGTCCGCGATCGACCGGTAGCCGTCCAGCCCGTAGTCGCCCGCGGCCTCTTCCCATCCAGCCGGCGTCACCCCGCACTGTTTGCCGAGCAGCGCCACGAAGATGCGGGCCTTCTGCTCCCCGAAGCCGGGCAACGCCCTCAGGCGCTTGAGCAGGTCGGCGCCCGAGCTCGCTTCGTCCCAGACGTTGCTGGCGTCGCCGTCGTGCTCCTCGACGAGGTGGACCGCCAGGGCATGGACCCGCTTGGCCATCGAGCCGGGGTAGCGGTGCAGGGCCGGCTTCTCACGGAAGAGCGGCTCGAGCTCGTCAGGGGACATCGCCGCGATCGTCGCGGGGGTCAGTGGACCGTCCACCCGCTGGTCGAGGCGGTGCGGTCCGACGAACGCCAACTCCATGGCGATCTGCTGGTCGAGCAGCATGCCGACCAACAGTGCGAAGCCGTTGTCGGACAGCAGGGCGTCGGCGTCGGTGTCGCCGGTCAACGTCAGGGTGGGCATGGCGTGAACCTCGTCGGGGTCGCGTGAACGGTGACGGTACCGGGGCCCCGATCACGCCCGGGTTCGCGCAACCCGCCGCCGTCGGGTGCAACCCGCGTCAGCCATCCGTGTCGTCCTCATCGTCCGCGGGCTGCTCCCCGTCCCCGTCGGCACGCTCCGCCGCGATCCGTCGCTGGTCCGCGAGCTCGCGCACGAACCGCGCCGCGATGGGCCCGGCGACCTGACCGCCGGCGCCACCGTCCTCGACGACGATCGCGAACCCGACCCCGTCGTAGGCGCCGATGAACCAGGCGTGCTCGATGTCGCCGGTGGCCTGGGCGGTGCCGGTCTTGCCGAACACCTCCCGGTCCTCGACGCCGGCTTCGGTGCCCGTGCCATCCGTGACGACGGCGCGCATCAGCTCCCGGAGGTCGTCGGTGACGCCCTCGGAGAGGTCGCGCTGCTCGGTCGCGGCATCCTCATCGAGGAGGTAGGGCCGGTACCAGGTGCCCGTCGTGGCGGCCGCAGCGACGCTGGCCATGTGCAGCGCCGACGCTTCGACGCGGGCCTGGCCGAACGCGGCAGCAGCCACCTCGGCGGTGTCCTCGGGCGTCGGGAACGAGCCGCCGAAGGCGGTCAGCGGAAGCTCGGGCTCGACCCCGAACCCGAAGCGCTCGGCCGCGGCGACCAGTTCATCGGCGCCCAGATCCGCACCCAACCGTGCGAACGTCGTGTTGCAGGAGAACGCGAACGCCGCCCGGAACGGGATCGTCCCGCGCCCCTGGTCACCGGCGTTCGGGACCCGCAGACCCCCGATGGTGGTCTCAGCGGGGCAGTCGGTGGGATCATCGGGCCCGATACCGGACGCCAGGATGGCCTCCGCGGTGACCGTCTTGAACGTCGAGCCGGGCGGGAACCGGCCCGCGATGGCGCGGTTGTAGCCCGACAGAGGGCGGCTGGCCGTGCCGAGGATCGCCCCGTTCGAGGCGTCGATCGCGACGATCCCGATGTCCCCACTGGTGCCGACCAGCGCGTTCTCGATCGCCCGTTGGACCTGGATGTCCAGGGTCGTGATCACGTCGCTCGACGGGTCGGCCTGGGTCTCGGCGATGACGACCCGCAGGGGCTCATCGCCGGCCTGATCACGTTCGCGCAGGCCCGCCCGCACGATGTCGCTCCCGGTCAGACGGTCCTCGAACGCCCGCTCGAGCCCGAACTGGCCGATCTCCAGACCCGGTTCCCCGTCCTCGATCTCCTCGAGTTGCTCGGCCGTGGCCTCCGCGTAGATGCCGACGACGTGCTGGGCGAAGCCGTCATCGAACAGTGCGCGGCCGCTGTCGGTCTGGCGCAGCACGCCGGAGACCTCGCGCAACCTCGGCGCAGCATCATCGGCCTGCTCCGTGGACACGGTCACGATCGGGTAGAACCAACCGTCGACGAGGTTGTCGCGGTTGAGTTCACGTTCCGCGGCGGACTCGCTCCCGGGGATGGCGTCGGCGAAGGCCTCGACGACCTCCTCGACGTCCTGCACCGCGGTGGGCTCGAAGCCGAACGTGACCAGGGTGCTCTCGCCGGACAGGACGGTGCCATCGGCGGCGAGGATGCTCTTGCGGTCGACGGACTCGGCTTCCGTGCCGAACTCCCACGACTCACGCAGTTCGGGGTGGATCGTGGTGAGCGACCATACGACCCCCCAGTTCCCGCGGTCGCGGACCAGGTTCAGTTCCGTCTCCCAGGTCAGCGGCTCCTCGGCGTAGGGGACCTCCAACTCGACGGTGACGGGGAAGGCGGCCCGACCATCGACATCGCTGGTCATCGTCCCCGGGGTCATCGTGGCGGCACTGACCTGCAGACCGCTGCGCAGCTGGGTGTGCCGCGCGATGAAGTCGTCCGGGGGATCGCGGACGAGGTCGAGCATGTCGAGGTGGTCGCCCGCGGCCCAGGCGTCGAGGTACTCGCGCGCCGTGATCTCCGCGGGGTCGGGTGGGGGCTCGGCGCTGGGTGTCGTCCCCGGCTCGCTCGGATCGTCGTTGACCCACGTCCACACGCCGTAGGCGACACCGGCGGCGATGACCAGGCCGAGCAGGAGCGATACAAGATCCCTGAACCGCACGGTCACCGCCTTCCTGCGAGGTTCTGAGAGACGGTACCGCTCAGCTGGCCGGAGCTGTCGGTGGCTCGGACGGCGGGGATGGCGGTGGCGGGGTGGTGTGTTCCCGCGACGGTCGGCTCCGGCTGCGCTGCCGGGCCCAGCGAACGAGCACCACGATGAGCAGGACCGGCACGATCAGGATGGTCAGCGCGACGGGCAGGGCGGTCACCACCAGCCAGATGGCGGCATCGGCGATGGTGGCGAGCGCGCGTGTCGTGGCGGCCAGGGCCTCCCGGAAGGTCTCGCCCGGGGCCCAGCCGGTGTCCGAGAAGGGCTCGATCCGCTCGGTCGGTTGGAGCGTGACGCGCACGGTCGACAACGCCACCTGTTCGTCGATGCTCGCCAGACGTCCCTCCATGACGTCGATCTCCTCCCGCACGCTACGGATGCGTTCGAAGATCGCCAGGAGGTCCTCGGGTCGGCTGGTCTCCTCGCGGACGTCGGCGAGCAGCGCCGTCAGTTCGCGCTCGAAGGCGGTGAGGTTGTCGATCCTGGCCCGCAGGTCGGCGGATTCCATGGTGACGTCACGTTCGTCGATCCGGTTGACGGGGACCGCGTCGCCGATGGCCTCCAGCGCCTCGACGACCGAGTTGAGCTCGTCCGACGGCACGCGCAACGTGATCGTTCCGCTGACCACGCCGTCGATGTCGCGTTGCAGGTCCGAGGTCGCGGTGAAACCGCCGACCCGGTCGGCGGTCGCGATCACCTCGTCCAGCGCGGCGGCGGTGTCCTCGACCTCGAGGGTCAGCTCCGCCGTGCGGATCACGCGCCGGTTGGCCTGTGCGATCGCCGTCGCGCCTCCCCGGTTCGACTCGTCGGCGTCCTCGGCAACACCGCGGTCCGGCTCGGATGCCGGTGCTTCGGCGTCTTCGCCAACCTCGACGTCACCGAACCCATCTGCCGAGTCCCGCGCATCGCTGGTCACGGTCTGGGCGGCATCGTCGCCGGAACAGGCGATGAGCACGGCGCTGATGGCCAGCACGGTGGTGATCGTTCGCAACCTCGTCATCGGTGTGCTCCAGGTCGTGGTCTGTCGGCGGGGTCGTGGCCCGCCCGGCGGAGCCGATGACCACGTCCGATCGGTGGGACGTCACGCAGAGCGCTCGGGTTCCCGGCATCGTCGGCGCGGCTCGACGTGCGCCGGCTGCGACGGCCTACCCTGTCGGGACCGTCCCCCCCGCTCAGGACTCGCCACCGATGGCCAATCGCCCGCAGGATTCGTCCCCATCGTCGCGTTCGGAACTCAACGCGTGGCTCGTCGAGGAGATGTACGAGCAGTACCGCGAGGATCCCGACGCCCTGTCGAAGGGCTGGCAGGAGTTCTTCGCGGACTACCGGCCCGACGAGGCCGGGTCGACGACCAACGGCTCGACGGTCACCCCCGAAGCGTCGCCAGCGCCCCGGAAAGCGGTCGCGGCCGTACCGGAGGACGGGCCGGATCCCGAACGTATCCGCGGGGTGGCGGCCAGGATCGTCGAGAACATGGAGACCTCGCTCGGGGTCCCGACGGCGACCTCGGTGCGCGATGTTCCCGCGAAGCTGCTCGAGGTCAACCGGCGCATCATCAACAACTACCTGCGACGCACGCGCGGTGGGAAGGTGTCGTTCACCCACCTGATCGCCTACGCGATGGTCAAGGCGGTTGAGACCGTCCCCGCCATGAAGAACACCTTCGCAGAGGCCGAGGAGGGCAAGCCGGGGCTGCTCCGTCCTGAGAGCTTCGGCCTGGGGCTGGCCGTCGACATCGAGAACGACGACGGCAGCCGCACCCTGATGGTGCCCGTCATCAAGGACGCGGACACGCTGAGCTTCGAGGGGTTCCTGCGGGCCTACGAGGACGTGATCCGCAAGATCCGTCTCAAGAAGCTCGATCCGGCGATGTTCTCCGGGGGAACGATCACGCTGACCAACCCGGGGACGATCGGCACGGTCCACTCCGTTCCGCGGCTGATGAGCGGGCAGGCGGCGATCCTGGGTGTCGGCGCCATCAACTACCCGGCGGAGTACCAGGCCGCCGACACGCGCACGCTCGCGAAGCTCGGGGTCGGCAAGGTCATCACGTTGACCTCCACCTACGACCACCGGGTCATCCAGGGCGCGGAGTCCGGGATGTACCTCTCCCGGGTGCACGAGTTGCTGCTCGGCAAGGACGGCTTCTACGACGAGGTGTTCTCGTCGCTCGGCCTGCCCTACGAGCCGGCCCGGTGGCGCACCGATTCCACCGACGTGGACAGCCAGACCGATCTGCTGTCCAAGCAGATGAAGGTCGGGCAGCTCGCCAACATGTACCGCGTCCGTGGCCACCTGATCGCGGACCTCGATCCGCTCCGGCAGCGTCCACCCGAGATGCACCCGGAACTCGACCCGACCTACTACGGCCTGTCGATCTGGGACCTGGACCGCGACTTCCTCACCGATGTTGGCGGGTCGACGCAGAAGATGGGCCTGGGCGACATCCTCGGGGTGCTGCGCGACGCCTACTGCCGCACGATCGGCATCGAGTACGGCCACGTCCTCGACCCGGAGGAGAAGGCCTGGATCCGTGAGCAGGTCGAGGGTGTCGACGAAGACGTCCCACCGGAGGATCAGCTCTGGATCCTCGAGCGGCTGAACGCCGCGGAGGCCTTCGAGTCGTTCCTGCACACCAAGTACGTCGGGCAGAAGCGGTTCGGGCTGGAGGGCGCGGAGTCGCTGATCCCACTGCTGGACGCCGTCTGCGAGGCCGCCGTGGACAGCGGCATCAAGGACATCGTGATGGGCATGGCCCACCGCGGCCGCCTGAACGTCCTGTCCAACATCCTCAAGAAATCCCACCGGCAGATCTTCGGGGAGTTCGAGGGGCACATCGACCCCGACACCGTCCAGGGCTCCGGTGACGTCAAGTACCACCTCGGGACCCGGGGGACCTACGAGACGCGTGCCGGCAACACCGCCGAACTGCACCTGCCACCGAACCCGTCCCACCTCGAAGCGGTCAACCCGGTCGTCGAAGGCATCTCGCGCGCCATGCAGGACCGCTACGACCAGGGCGATGAGGGCATCTACCCGGTCCTGCCGCTGCTGATGCACGGTGATGCCGCGTTCGCCGGCCAGGGGGTCGTGGTTGAGACGCTGAACCTGTCGCAGCTGCGCGGCTACCGGACCGGCGGGACCGTGCACGTCGTGATCAACAACCAGGTCGGGTTCACCACCTCGCCCGAGGAGTCGAGGTCGTCGTTCTACGCCACGGACGTCGCCAAGACCGTCCAGGCCCCCATCCTCCACGTCAACGGTGACGACCCCGAGGCGGTCGTGCGGGTGGCCCGCCTCGCGTTCGACTACCGGCAGAGGTTCCAGCGTGACATCGTGATCGACCTGGTCTGTTACCGGCGCCATGGGCACAACGAGGCCGACGACCCGTCGTTCACCCAGCCGCAGATGTACGAACTGATCGACAGCAACCGCTCGGCCCGCAAGCTCTACACCGAGCGCCTCGTGCGGCGCGGGGACATCTCCATCGAGCAGGCGGAGAGCTTCCTCGAAGACTTCGAGGGGCGGCTGCAGTCGGCCTTCGAGGAGACCAGACAGGCCGCCCCGCCGGAACCGCCGCAGGCCGTGCGTCCCGAACCCTCCATCGAGTTGGAAGACGCGGTCGACACGGGGGTGGCCAAGGAGTCCCTCGACCGGATCGCCGACGTCCAGTTCAACCAGCACGACGGCTTCACCCGGCATCCCAAGCTCGATCGGATCTTCAAGAAGGCCCGGGAACGCTACGAGACCGGCACGATCGACTGGGCGCTCGGCGAGACGCTGGCGTTCGGATCGTTGCTGCTCGAGGGCACGACGGTGCGGCTGGCCGGGCAGGACTCGCGCCGCGGGACCTTCTCGCAGCGTCACGCCGTGCAGGTCGACTTCAAGACCGGTGAAGAGTACCTGCCACTGGCCAACCTCGATGAGGACCAGGGCCGGTGGTTCATCTACGACTCACTGTTGAGTGAGTACGCCGCGGTCGGGTTCGAGTACGGCTACTCGGTGGAGGACAAGACCGCACTGGTCGCCTGGGAGGCGCAGTTCGGTGACTTCGTCAACGGGGCACAGATCACGATCGACCAGTTCATCGTCGCTGCCGAGGACAAGTGGGAGGAGACCTCCGGGCTGGTGATGCTGCTGCCGCATGGCTACGAGGGGCAGGGCCCCGAACACAGCTCCGCCCGGATCGAGCGCTTCCTGGTGCTCTGCGCCGAGGACAACATCCAGGTGGTCAACGCCACCACGGCATCGCAGTACTTCCACGTCCTGCGCCGGCAGATGCACCGTGAGATCCGCAAGCCGCTGATCATCTTCACGCCGAAGTCGCTGCTGCGTTCCCCGAACGCGTTCTCCGACATCTCCGAGTTCACGTCCGGCTCGTTCCGCGAGACCGTGGACGATCCCGCGTGGGTGTCCGGGGACCGTGACCGCGCCTCGGTCAGGACCGTGGTCCTGTGCTCCGGCAAGGTCGCCTACGACGTGATGGGCGAGCGTGACGAGCGCGAACTGGACGTCCCGGTCGTGCGCGTCGAGCAGCTGTACCCGTTCCCCTCCGCGCAGATCCGGGACATCCTCGCGACCTACCCGGACGCGACGGATATCTGCTGGGTGCAGGAGGAGCCGGAGAACATGGGCCCGTGGGGCTTCGTGGACGGGCGACTGTGGAACCTGCTGGAGGAACTCGACGACGGCCGGGTGCTGCGTCGCGCGTCGCGCGTGCCGTCCGCCTCTCCGGCCGCCGGTCAGCATGTGGTCCACGACCAGGAGCTCGAGCAGCTCATGGAGGACACCCTCGGGCCCGTCGACGCCTGACCGCGGCGCGGCCCGGCCGCCCCGCCCACACGGACCGCCCCCTCCCTGCAGGTTCGCGTCGCTGGGCGACGCGGATCCGTGGTGGCTCATGCCGAGGGGTTGCGGCTGTGCAGATGTGCGTCGCTGGGCGACGCACATCCGCGGTGGCTCATGCCGGGGGGTTGCGGCTGTGCAGGTTTGCGTCGCTGGGCGACGCACATCCGTGGTGGCTCATGCCGAGGGGTTGCGGCTGTGCAGATGTGCGTCGCTGGGCGACGCACATCCGCACGGCTCCACGCCTGATGTCTCTGGTCGTGCAGGTTCGCGTCGCTGGGCGACGCAGATCCGCACCGGGCCGGGGTGGCCTGGCTCGTGCAGCGGCCTGTCCGGTGGTGGGCCCTGGGTGTCGGACGTGTCCATCCACAGGCCTCCGACATCGCCGGCTCCGGGCCGCGACGGGGTGGCAGGCTGTAGGGATGGATCTGCCACCGGAGTGCCTCGGCCTCACCGAGTCCCAGTTGGGGGTGCTCGCCCGCCAGCAGGTGACCACGCGACTCGGGCGTGCCGCCGCCGACGCGATGGTGCGGTCCGGCCGATGGGAGCCGCTCCAGCTCGGGGTGTATCGGCGGCTCGGTGGTGCACGGCTTCCGGTGCAGGCCGCGATCGCGGCGACACTCCGGTCGGGGTCGGGCGCGACCCTGACGGGGCCGGCCGCACTGTCGCTGCTCGACCTGGATGGGTTCCCCGCCTTCAACCGGTCGGTGTCCTTCGAGGTCCTGCTTCCGCCTGGCCGACGGGTCAGCGGGGTGTCGTTCCCGCGGCGTCGTGACCCCGACCCCGGTCGCGCGGTCATGTGGCGGGGTGAGGTCAGGATCGCCACGCCCGTCGACGCGCTGATCGAAAGCGCACCGTTCGCGGAGGAACTGGGTGTCCGCCGACTGCGTTTGGCACATGACGTGTTGCGATGGCGGGGGCTTCTGAAGCCGGGCCGCTTGAGCGACCGCGTTGCGGCGCTGGCACCGCGAGGACCCGATGACGCGTCGTTGCTGCGCCTGCTGGAACTCGACCGGTCGGAGGCCACGGGCGACGGCGAGCGCGAGCTCGGCAGGATCCTGTGCCGGTTCGATCCGCCCCCCGAGGCGCAGGTCTGGGTGACGCCGTCACGCAGGACCGACTGGTGGTTCTCATCGGTTCGGCAGGGATTCGAGTTCCAGGGGGCGGTTGACCACGGCACGCTGACAGGCCGAACCGCCGATGCGAGCCGCGACGCCGAGCTCCGCCGCCAGAACATCCGGCTCACCTACGTCAGCAGGGCCGATCTGGAGGACCCGACGACCCTGATCGCAACGGTGGGCGCGACGTTGGCTGCCCGGGCGTACGAACTGGGTGTTGAGGCGCCGCGCCTGCGCGCCCGTTGACCCGCGGTCGGATGTGCGTCGACAGGTGACGCAGATCCGGCCGGTGGCGTGCCCTGGTGCGCTGGTCCGTGCAGATGTGCGTCGACAGGTGACGCAGATCCGGCC